>NZ_JACVTY010000004.1:0-212433 GCF_016624805.1 Pseudomonas sp. S44 | reverse complement strand
GGATGGGAATAAAGAATGCGTAAAGTTTGGTTTCTGGATCATCAATACCGGCCTCTTCGCGGGCAAGCCCGCTCCTGCAGGGATTCGGCTGGTCTTTAAATTTTGAGCAAGACAGAATCTCCTACAGCAGATCGCGGTGCCTGTAGGAGCGGGCTTGCCCGCGAAGAGAACGCTGCAGTCAGCGCTGAACCTGCCCCGAATGCCGGCTCCAGTCCAGCAGCAGGCTGTAGCCGACGGCAAGCAGGGTCGGCCCGATGAACAGGCCGATGAAGCCAAATGCGATCAACCCGCCAAACACGCCAAGCAGCACGATCACCAGCGGCAGGTTGCCGCCTCGGCTGATCAGATACGGCTTGAGCACGTTATCCACGCCGCTGATGATGAAGGTGCCCCATATCCCGAGGAACACCGCCATCCCATACTCGCCCTTCCACACCAGCCAGCCGGTGGCAGGAATCCAGGCCAGTGGCGGCCCCATCGGGATCAGGCTGAGCATGAAGGTCACCAGGCCCAGCACGATTGCCCCGGGCACGCCGGCGATCATGAAGCCGATCAACGCCAGCAGCCCTTGCGCTGCGGCGGTACCGATCACACCGTTGACCACGCGCTGTACGGTACCGGCCACCAGGTCGATGTAGTACTCGGCGCGCTCGCCCACCAGGCGCTGCAGCAAGCGTTGCACGAACGCGGCCAGGCGTGGGCCGTCGCGGTAGAAGAAGAACACGAAGACGATACTGAGCGTAAGCTCCAGCACGCCGCTGCCGATCTGGGCGCTACGCGCCAGGAACCAATTGCCGACCTGGCCGAGGTACGGTTTGGCCGAGGCAATCAGCGCCGCACCCTGCTGGTCGAGGGACTCCCACCAGTTGACCAGGCGCTCGCCGATGAAGGGAATGCCACGCACCCACTCCGGCGCATCCGGCAAACCCTCCAACTGCACGTCACGCACGAAGTTGGTGGCATCACGCACATGGTCGGCCAAGTTGAAGCCCAGCCACACCAGCGGCAACGCGACCACCAGGATCCACACCGTCGTGAGGATGCTGGCCGCGAGGGTTTCGCGCCCACCCAGCAGGCGCGTCAACAAGCGCATCAGCGGCCAACTGGCGAAGGCCAGGATCGCCCCCCAGAGTAGCGCCGAGATGAACGGCGCCATGACCCACAAGGCGGCGCCCAACAGCGCCAGCAACAGAATCTGGACCAGCAGACGGTCATTGTTGGCCATGATGGCCCTCGTTCAACGAATCAGTTCCAGATGCAGGCCCTCGGTAGGCGCCGTACCCACTTCGAGACGGGCACTGCGTACACCGGCCTTGACCAGTTGCTCGCGCCAGGCTTCGGCCGCCTGGCCGCTGAGGCTGGCACGCAGGGTGCTGTCCAGGTTCAGGCTGCGGGCCAGCAGCGAAACCCACGCAGGCTGTGGTGCGCTCAGGTCAGGGTAGTCGAGCTTGCCGGTATCGCGCATCTCACGCAGCACCGTGGCGGGTGTCGGCAGCACTTCGCCCAGCGGGCTGTCAGCGACGAATTCCTCGACATGCAGGTAGGCGCGGCGATTGCCGCGAGTGACGCTGTACAGGGCGACCAGCGTATCGGCCTCTTCGGCCGAGCGGCGCAAAAGAATGAAGGCCTGCTGCTCGTCGCCACCATTGAGACGGGCGTTGTTGAACACATCGTTGGCCCAGATGCTGGCCTCGCCGCAGTCACGGCCCTGGCACCAGAACAGCGGATAGCCACCGTCGCGCTGCAGCTCCTCACGTGCGCTGGTAAAGGCCTCGCGGGCAGTACGCTCCACCGGCAGTTCGTAGGTGACCGAGCTGACCTGGCCACGGCTCTCGACCTTGCCCTCGACGCGCAGGCGACCGCTGATCTTGCGTACCGGGCCCATGGGGTAGACCCTCTCCCCCTCCACGACCGGACGCTGGTCGACCACCTTGGCATCGGCCGGCACCGGCAGGCTCCCGGCCCACAGCAGCGGACTGGCGAGTGTGAGGCAGGCGGCGATGGCACTGCGAACGAGGAACGGCGCGCTCATCGGCCGTCCTTGCGGCGTCGGGCGCCGTGGCGAAGATCGTGAATGTCTGGCATGTATGGTTGTCTCCCTGTTCAACCCGCCAAGCCTCGACACTTGTCCAGTGCAAGTCAAGCAAAGCCAAAGAAGCGATTGAAACAGTCTGCGACAAGGGCCGCGCCCTGCGCATCGTTCAGGTGCAGATGATGACCACCGGGCAAGGCCACCTGCTCGAAGGGTAGCTGCTCCAGCAGAGTTGTGTGGCGCGCCAGCATGCCGTCCTCAGCGATCACCAGGCAGGTCGGGCAGCTCACCCGGCGCACAAAGGCCATGGCCTGCGCCTCGTTCAGGCGCACTGGCGACGGCAAGGTCAGGCGACTGTCGCTACGCCAACTGTAACCGCCAGGCACCGGCATGAGCCCACGCTGGGCGAGCAGCTCGGCGGCTTCGCGGCTGACTGCGACCATGCCCTTCATCCGCGCCTGCACGCCCTCTTCCAGGCGCGGGTACACCGACTTGCGCTTGCCATCCAGGCGCAGTTGCGCCTGCAGTGCCATACCCAGGCGCTCGGCGGCATCCTGCTCGGCGACCGTAGGCGGGATGACGCCATCGATCAACGCCAGATGGCTGATCCGTTCAGGCAGTGCGCCCGCCAGTTGCACCGAGATGATCGCCCCCAGCGAATGCCCGAGCAGGCCAAAGCGCTCCCAGCCCAGTTGCTCGGCTACCCGCAGCACGTCATGGGCATAATCGGCCAGGTTGTAGCTCGCCCCGGCTGGACGATGCTGTGAATAGCCGTGCCCGGCCAGGTCGAGCGCGACAATGCGCAGGCCTTTCAGGCGCGGGGCCAGATGGGCGAAGCTGTTGGCGTTGTCGAGCCAGCCGTGCAGAGCGATCACCGGCAGGCCGTCGGCAGGACCGAACAGGTGTGCGGCCAGTTCGATATGCCCCAGGCTCAGGCGAATCTCCTCGACCTGCGCGCTCATACCTGGCTCCAGCGATCGAACAGGCCCTTGATCAGGCTGGCAGTATCGGTGGGCCGCTCCAGTGGAAACATGTGCCCGCCCGGAACACTGTGATATTCCCCCCGCGGCATCGCACGCACCGCCAGGGCGTGGTGCTTGCGGATCACCCGGCTGCGATCGCCACGCACCATGGCCAGTGGCACCTGCAGTTGACGCGCAGGGGCCGGGCTGACATGGGGAATGCTGCGGTAGATGCGCATCTCGGTGCTGGGGTCGAAGCGCAGACGCACGCCCTCCTCCACCGTTTGCAACCCGTGCTCGAGATAGGCTTCGAGGCAATCGGGATCGAACTGGCGGAACAGCGTCTTGCTGGCGAAATAACTGCGTGCGCTGTCGCGATCAGGAAACGCCTCGCGCCGTCCTTCGGTTCGCCCGGCTGGCGTGATGCGGTCGATGAAACCGAAGCGCTTGGCGGTGCGGATCAGCCACTGGTCAGCGCGGGTCAGCACCGGCGAATCGAGCATCACCACACCGCGGTAGAGCTCGGGTCGGCGCAGGGCGGCGTGCAGGTGCAGCACACCACCGAGGGAATGACCGACACCCCAGACCGGCGCCGGCTGCTGCGCCAGATGGTGCAGCAGCTCATCGACCAGGTTCTGCCAGTTGTCATCCACTGGAAAGCGCGGGTCGTGGGCATGCTGCTCCAGGTGACAGACCTGGTAGTCCGGGGCCAGGGCCGCGAACAGCTTGCCGTAGGTGGCTGAAGGGAAACCGTTGGCATGGGCGAAGAAGATCTGCTGCGACATGACCGCCTGGTCCGACTGGAGAGTGATAGCCCATTGTCAGCAACCTGCCGGTTGGCGGCAACGTTCTGAAAGGTCATCGGCAAGGGCTATCAGGTCACGTCGCGCTATCGAGGCGACGCAAAGCCCCGTTGCGCCAAAGCGATACCTAGTATTTCTATCAGTTTCACCCGTTTCTTGCCTGGTTCACACTGAGCCATAAACCCCCGGAAACCTGAGGAGTTGGCGATGTCAACCGCTGAGGGCAAGCAGCAACTGCATACACAAAACCCGGTCTCGCGGCCTCTAACTTTCAAGGTCACACGCAGCGCCGAGACAGACTACCCCAAACCTTCCGTACTGCAGGCAACGGGTGACAGGCTCGATCCCATCGACGCGCTCAACGGCGCTACCGTAAGGGCACAGTATCCGACCATGCTACCCAGTGACATTCTGGCGGCGGACTGGGCCGGGAATACTGCTGCAGACAGTTGGCAGAGCGACCAACAACCCGGAAGTCTATTTGGGTATGTCGATTTCCAGGCGCCTGTCAGCGTGGTGGCTGCCAGCCAGGGCAAGACGGTCACCCTGCGCTACGCAGTAGTACGCAGTGGCCAGGCCGCGAAATTATCCTTGCCACTGCTGCTGGCGGTAGGAACCCTGGCGCAAGCCCATTTGCCTGCGCCTGTGATCCCCCAGGCCAACGCAACCACCAAGGTACTCGACCTCAACAACTTCACCGGTGATGCACAGGTCAAGGTTGAACCATGGCCATTGATCGCGGTGGGTCAACGAGTATGGGTCCGCTTGGACGGGACCCTCGAAAATGGCTCGACCCATACCTTTTACCTGGCCCGAGGCGCAGAGGTCACCGCGGACCAGGTAGCCGCAGGACTGGACCTGATCTTGCAACGCAGCGAACTGGAGGCGCTCAAGCATGGCTCCAGCCTCACGGCAACGGTGTCGGTAACATTCGACGCCAGCAACAACGAGGGACAGGCCCGAGTTTTCCCGGACGTGCTCTACACGCTCGAGAAGATCATCGCGGTCAGGCCCACCATCGTTTCCGTGAAAGACAACAACGGATTAGAGGTGCCGCACGGCAGCTCGACGACCTCGCCGAACCTGGTATTGAGCGGTCAGGCATCAGCCAACCAGCAGGTCGAAGTGCTCGACGGCGCCAGCGTGATAAGCCCCGAGCCTGTCGCAGCGAACGGCAGTTGGACAAGCACACTGACAAGCTTGGGCGTGAAGACCTATGACTTCAAAGTCCGGGGCCTCTACGCAGGCAATCCTGAGTCTGATGTATGGACCGTACACAGGATCCAGGAGCTGGTCCTTGCAAGACCGGTCATTCCCCTGGCACCAGGCGATGTACTACCACCTCAAGCCGTCCCCTCCACCGGCCTGCCCGTCCTGGTCGAAGTCTACGGTGGCATGGCCATCGGTGATGTGGTGTCGGTGACTTTTGCGGGAATCGCTGGCGCCCCGCAGACTGTTGGCAGCGTAAGTCGGCTCACGTTTTCTGTTCCCAAGGCTCAGGTAGACGCCAATGCGGGCAGAACGGTGGCTGTGCAGTACCTGGTCACTCGAGTCTCTGGAGGGGCGGCGGTCCCCTCGCCTGCCGTGAACCTGCGGATCAACGTGGTGACTCCGCCCCTGACTATCGACACGTCGCCCGCGACGCTCAATGGCAGTATCCACCGCAACGCCAACCCAGTGACCAACCCACCCCCCAATGCATTCGTGCAGCGCACCGCCTCCGGCGGGAAACCACCGTATACCTACTCAACGAGCAACGGCAACGTGGTCGAAGTCAATGCTTCCACGGGGCTAGCGGTGTCTTATGGCAGCGGGACGGCGGAGGTGATCGTAACCGATACCGCCGGTGCCCGTGCCAGCTATCCGGTGACCGTATCCAATGTCAGGCGGGTTGAAGGCCTGGGCTCGTTCAATGTGTGGTATTGGTGCCGAGATCTGGCCGCGCAGAGAGGTGGAACATTACCTACGCTTGCAGAATGGGATGCGATGCGCGCTTGCTACAACAACAACCCAGGCATCAATGATCGGGCGTGGAGTGCGGACTCGGCGGGAACAGGCAGACGCTATGCGATAGACGTTGCCAACGGCAACAGGGTGTCCTTGCGTGCAACGAATATCGGTGGAGATACAGCTGTGGGTTGGGGAATATTCAGTCGCTGAGGCGCACTGGATCCATACTACGTACACAGAAGGCCGAATGCATCGTCGTTATCGGCCTCCCACCACGCAAGCGCAGGACCTGAAGATAAAATCAGGGGGCGACACGCTGTCTCAGCAATGTCATCACACCGAGAGGTGGCAAATCCCCTTCAAGTTCTGCCAGGTTCGCAGTGCTCATATGTGCTGGCTGCTGCAAATGCCCATGCTCCAGCACTCCCACCAGCGCGCCCACCAATGGCTGATGACTGACCAACAGCACATGTTCAAGCCCCAACCGCTCGATCTCTGCGATGACCTCCTCCACCCGACTTTCCGGCGTAAGCCACGGCACGGTGCGTACCGGCTCGATGAAACCAAGGGTGTCATGCACCAGCGCAGCCGTCTGCTGGGCGCGCACAAAAGGGCTGGCAATGATCGCCTGCAACGGCTGGCCTAGCAGTCGTGCGGCGCTGTGCAGCACTTGCTCGCGACCATGGGCCGTGAGGCGACGCTCGGCGTCGGTGTTGGCCCGTGGCTCTGCCTCGCCATGGCGCAGGATCCACAGCTTCACAGCTTGGGCTCCTCGTCGCGCACCGGGTGCGGCGCCGGGGCAACCGCATGCGGCGCCTCGCCTTCAGGGGCACGGGGGCCAGGCCAGTCGGCAAACGGCCAGGGTTTCTGGTCGGTGTGGAAGGTGCCAAAGCGACCGATCTGCGCCAGATACTGGCTGAGGCTGTCGCCGAAGTTCATCAGGCTGGCACTCGGCGCGCCATACACCAGACGGTAGATCAGCTGCACCAGCACCAGCCCGCCAAGCAGCAGCTCGGCCAGTTGCCAGACCACCAGGAACACCAGCATCCACAGCACCCGCAGGATGATCGACTCGCGCTGGGCGCGCTCGGGCGTATCGTTCATGTGTCGCTCCTTGCTCTGATTTGGAGCCGCTGACGGCTCAGTTGAAACCGCTGGTGGAAATGAAATCGACGTCGGTCTTGGGCTCGGCACGCATCAGGTGCTCGATCACCTGGGCCAGGGTTCGCCCCTCGAACAGAATCGCGTGCAGCCCGGCCACCAGCGGCATGTAGACCTGCACTTCCTGAGCCTTGGCCTTGAGCACTTTCAAGGTATTCACCCCTTCGGCCACTTCGCCCAGGCGGCTGACTGCCTCTTCCAGGCTCAACCCCTGCCCCAGGGCATGTCCGACCTGGTAATTGCGGCTCTTGGGCGAGGAGCAGGTGACGATCAGGTCACCCACCCCTGCCAGCCCCAGGAAGGTCATGGGGTTGGCGCCCTGGCTCACGGCGAAGCGGGTCATTTCGGCCAGCGCCCGGGTGATCAGCATGCTCTTGGTGTTCTCGCCCATCTCCAGCGCCACGGCCATGCCGGCGATGATCGCGTAGACGTTCTTCAGCGCGCCTCCAAGCTCCACACCGAAGCGGTCGGCGCTGGCATAGACGCGAAAGGTGCGCCCGTGCAGGACATCCTGCACGCGCTGGCACAGCGCCTCGTCCTCACTGGCAACCACAGTGGCGGTCAAGGCATGCTCGGCGATCTCACGGGCCAGGTTCGGCCCGGACAGCACGCCGATACGCGCCTGGGGTGCGATCTCTTCGAGAATCTGGCTCATCAGCTTGAAGGTCTGCGCCTCGATGCCCTTGGTCAGGCTGACCAGGCACTTGCCGCGCAGCAGCTCGGCATGTGGCGCGAGTACGCTGCGCAAGGCGCTCGACGGCAGCGCGACGAACACCAGGTCGCTCGATTGCAGGGTCGCCAGCAGGTCATTGACCGGCTCGACGCCATCATGCAGGCGAATGCCTTTGAGGTAACGAGGATTCTCGCGGTTGGCGCGCATGGCCTCGGCCTGCTCCGGGTCGCGCATCCATTGACGCACCGGATTGCCGTTTTCAGCCAGCAGGTTCGCCACGGCGGTGCCGAAGCTCCCGCCTCCCAGAACTGCAACAGGTTGCTGTTCAGTCATATTCAATCCGTTAAAGCCATTAAGTTGAGTGGCGACGCAGGCATTATACGGCTCGTCTGCTACAGAACCAGTGTCGGCACCAGCCTCTTCACAGGCAAAGCCGCCTGCACGGCGCGCGCACGCATGCCTTGCCAGAAGGGATTTATCCGAAAGAGGGTGGCAAATCCAGCGCAGATCACTGGAAAAACCCCCACGGTCGGTTACCATGCCTGGTTTATCCCGCACACAAGGCCGTCACGTGTTCCCAGGCACGCCTCCTGCACCCCGCCTGCTGTTGCTGACCGCCCTGCTCGGGGGTTCGGCCATGGCCGATGACCTGTTCATCGACAACCAGGACCTGCCGCAGGTTCTGACCGCCACACGTCTGAAACAATCCCCGGCCGCAGTGCCCGGCAGCATGACCGTGCTCGACAGCGAACTGATCCGCGCCAGCGGCGCGCGAGACATCCCCGAGCTTTTGCGCCTGGTGCCCGGCATGATGATCGGCTACGGCGCCGGTAACCAGCCGACCGTCAACTACCATGGCAGCAACGTCAACGACGCCCGGCGCATGCAGGTGCTGATCGACGGCCGTTCGGTGTACCGCGCAGGCCTCGCCACCGTGGACTGGAGCGATATCCCGCTGGCGATCGAGGATATCGAACGCATCGAGGTGTTCCGCGGCCCCAATACCGTCAGCTATGGTGCCAACGCCCTGATGGCCGTGGTCAACATCCTCACCCGCAGCCCCGCCGACAGCCACGGCACGCGACTGAAGATCACCCAGGGCCAGGATGGCATCAACGATTTCTATGCCAGCCAGGGCTTCGGCTGGGAAGGCGGCGATCTGCGCCTGTCGATGTCCGGCATGCAGGACGATGGCTTCGACAAGAACCAGTACGGCCAGGACTACCGCGACAGCCGCCGGCTGACCCGCTTCAACCTCAGCGCCAGCCACACCCTGGCGCCCGACCAGACCCTCGAATGGCAACTGGCGGCCAAGGAAGGCAGCAACCAACGCCCCTACACCTATACCCCGGTGTTCCCCTTCATCACCGGGCGTGGCGACAACGCCGACCTCAACGCCAAGGATTACGCGGGCTCGGTGCGCTGGAACATCGACTTCAGCCCCGAGCACAGCCTGTACGTACAGGGCTCGGCGCAGCAGTTCGACCGCCAGCAGGTATGGCGTGCTTGCGATGCGACGCTGGCTTTCAGCCCCGAGTTGACCCGGCTGTGGCAACTCAATCCAGACTACGCCGAACAAGTGGCGCGCAACGCCAACAACCCGCCCAACAACAACGACCCGGTATTGCAGAGCCTGCGCAACCAGATCAAGAGCCAGTGGGACAACGGCGGTAACCGTGAAGTCTGCGGTGATGTCGACCAGAGCACACGCGAAACCCGCTACGACCTGGAAATCCAGGATACCCTGAGCCTCACCGACACCCTGCGCCTGCTCAGCGGCTTCAACTACCGCTATGACCGTGCCGACTCGCAGACCTACTTCAACGGCAGCCTCGACGACCGCACCTGGCGCTTGTTCGGACAGCTCGAATGGCGCGCCGACGAACACTGGATCCTCCAGGGTGGGGCCATGTTCGAGGACAGCGAGTTGTCCGGCAGCTCGCTGACTCCGCGCGTGGCGGTCAACTACCTGATCACCCCGCGCCACGGCCTGCGTGCGGTGTACTCCGAGGCCGTACGTTCGCCGGACATGTTCGAGAACAACGTCAACTGGAGCTACACGGTCAAGAACCTCACGCCCAACGCGCTGGGTTTGCAGAACGGTGAATACTTCGTCAAGACCCGTGGCCCGGGCAACCTCGACCAGGAGCGCATGCGCTCGCGCGAGCTGGGCTACAACGGCTACTTCGCGGACATCGACCTGAGCCTGGACGTCAAGCTGTTCTACGACGAAATCACCGGGATGATCAGCGAGCCGCTGAAGAACAACCAGTACATCGCCAGCAATGCCAACAAGTCCCGCTTCAGCGGCACCGAGACACAACTGGACTGGCGCCTGAGCATGCGCGACCGTCTGCGCCTGACGTATGCCTACGTCGACGCCTGGGCCAGCAACCCCGACGACCGCCGCCTCAGCGCACGCAACAGCGGCTCGGCCGGCTGGATGCGCGACTGGGGCCAGGGATGGTCGAGTGCCCTCTTCTATTATGGTGACGACGCCCTCAACCAATACCGCTACGAGCGTATAGACCTGCGCGTGGCCAAGCGCCTGCGGGTGTATGGCAGCTCGCTGGAGCTCGCCGCGCTGTGGCAGCAGCGGCTGGACGACCAGCCCACCACCATCGAGCAGAACCGCTACGACAGCCGCCATCGCCTGAGTTTCAGCGCGGAGCTGGAGTTCTGATGCTGCGCCTGCTGCGCCTGTTGCTGCTGTGCCTGTGGCCGATGGGCGCGCTTTCGGCCAGCGAAATCCTGCTGGTGGGCAGCGAAGACCAGCCCGGTGTGCGCAGTTTCGTCGCCGCACTGGAGGCACGCCGCCCTCACGACCACGTGCGCTTCCAGACCGTGGCGCAACTGCCCCGCCCAGCGTTGCTCAAACCCGAGACCCGCTTGATCCTGCTGGACAACGTCGCACTCGACTGGCGCATGGGCGAAACCGCAGGTCCTGCGGCGCTGGTCCTGCGGGTCAGCCGCGTGCAGGCCGAACAGCGCCTGGGAAAGTCGCGCCCCTCCTACCTGAGCCTGCTGTGGAGCGACCCGCCACTGCCACGGCAACTGCGCCTGACCCGCTACCTGCTACCGCAAGCGCGACGCATTGGCGTGCTGTACGGCCCCGGCAGCCGCTTTCTGATCGATGAGCTGCGCCAGGCTGCGCGTGGCCTGGGTCTGGAGATCGTCGCCCAGGACTGGGCCGACCTGCGTGACAGCCGCCCGTTGCAGCACCTGCTGGGCAACAGCGACGTTCTGTTGGGAATCGACGATCCCGAGTTGTACAACTCCAAGACCGCCAAGAACGTCCTGCTCAGCAGCTATGGCCGACAGATGGCGCTGATCGGCCCCAACGCCGGCTTCGTTCGCGCTGGCGCCCTGGCGAGCACCTACAGCGACCAGGACGACTGGCTGGCAGTACTCGACGACTTGCTCGACCAGCCACCGGCACACTGGCCCCGTAGTCTCTATCCCGAACACTACGGGGTCAGCGGCAACCAGCAGGTCGCCCGCGCCCTGGGCCTGGAACCCATCGATCCGAACGCCGCCGCCCTGGCCCTGGCCGAAGGAGAACCCACCCCATGACCAAGCGCCTGAGCTGGGACATCCACACACGCACCCAGATCATCAGCCTGGGGCCCGCGCTGCTGCTGACCCTGCTGTTGATCAGCTTCTTTACCTTCGTGCGTATCCAGGACTTGCGGCAGGAGCTCAACCACACCGGTCAACTGATCGCCAACCAACTGGCGCCAGCCTCCGAATACGGGGTGATCTCAGGCAACAACGAGGTGCTCGAAAGCTTGATGCGGGCGACCCTGAGCATCCCTCACGTGCGTTTTCTCGAGGTGCAGGACAGCCGCAACCACATCCTGGTCTACGTCGAGCAGTCGGGTGAAAGCGTCAGCCGCGCCCAGCGCGTCGAGGTGTTCCAGGCGCCCATTCGCCTGCAACAGATCCGCCTGGACAACGACTTCCTGCAGGAAGGCAAGACGCCCCCCAGCATTGGCGACGATTACCTGGGGCGAGTGATCGTCGGCATGTCCGACGACGCCTTCAGCGAACGCCAACAGGAGATCGTGATCAAGGCCGGCATTCTCGCGCTGTTCGCCTTGCTGTTCACCTTTCTTCTCGCCCGGCGCCTGGCCAGGAGCCTGTCCAAGCCGATCAGTGACATGGGGCATGCGGTCGAGGCCATCCAGCAGGGCGAGTTCAACGCCCCATTGCCAGTGGTCGACGATAGCGAACTGGGCCATCTGGCACGCCACATCAACAACCTTGCCAGCGCCCTGGACCAGGCCAGCCACGAGCAGAGCCAGGCCATTGCCCAGTTGACCCAGGCGCGCGAGGAGGCCGAGCAGGCCAACCGCGCCAAGTCCGACTTCCTGGCGATGATGAGCCACGAGCTGCGGACCCCGATGAACGGCGTACTCGGCATGCTGCAGTTGCTGGAAACCACCCCGCTGACCGGTGAGCAAGCCGAATACACGGCCGTGGCCAGCGAGTCCACCGGCCACCTGCTCAAGGTGATCAACGACATCCTCGACTTCTCGCGTATCGAACGCACCAGCCTGGAACTGGAGCACATCGATTTCAACCTTGGCGAGCTGATTGCCAGCAGCGTGCAATCGTTCCAGCACAGCGCTCAACAGCGCAACCTGGCCCTGCACCTGCACCTGCCGCCGGGCATGGACCGCCTGCAAGTGATCGGCGATCCGACACGCATCCGCCAGATCCTGTTGAACCTGGTAGGCAATGCGTTGAAGTTCACCGAGCGCGGCGAAGTGGAGATCGAGGCCCGCTGGCAAATGCTCGACCGTCAGCTGCTCTGGCTGACCTGCGCGGTCCGCGATACCGGCATCGGTATCGACAGCGATCGCCTGGAAACGATGTTCATCGCCTTCCAGCAAGCCGACAGTTCTATTTCAAGGCGTTACGGCGGCACCGGGTTGGGCCTGTCCATCGCCCGCACTCTGGCCGAGCGCATGGGCGGCAAGTTGCGCGGCGAAAGCCGCGAGGGCATGGGTTCGACCTTCACCCTGGAAGTCCCTTTGATGCTGTCGAGCAAGCCAGCAGCGCGCCTGCTCGGTCACGAGCATGACGCACTGCTGGGTGGCGACGGCCAGCGCGTCCTGCTGGTGGAAGACAATCCGGTCAACCAGAGCGTCATCGAAGCCATGCTGCGCAGCTTGGGCTTCGAGGTCAGCGTGGCACTGGACGGCGCGCAAGCGGTGGAAATGGCGGGCCAGCAAAGTTTTGCGGCGATCCTGATGGACTGTCGCCTGCCCCAGATGGACGGCTACGAAGCCACACGCCGCATCCGCCAGCACGGCGCGCAACTGCCGATCATCGCCTTGACCGCCAATGCTCTGCAGGGCGATCGTGAACGCTGCCTGGCTGCAGGAATGAACGATTACCTGAGCAAACCGTTCAAACGCACCGATCTGCAACGCATTCTGCAGCGCTGGTTGCCCGGCCGGACAGCCGCGACTGGCGATTAATGATAAAGTGCGGCAGTCTTAAAGACTGGACAGGGCCGTCGTTGGCCCTGAAAATAAAACTTTCAGTGCACACCTGTACTTCTTTTGCCAGGTGCGCTGTGACTTTCACCACAACGCAATAGTCTACCTGTAGGCTGCCGCCCGGACTCTCTAGGATTTCGGGTTGGCCGGGAAGATTCATCCCCTGCCACAGGGGGTTATTGAGGAGCTCGCATGACCAAACAACACGCCTTTACTCGGGAAGACCTGCTGCGCTGCAGTCGCGGTGAGCTGTTCGGCCCCGGTAATGCGCAACTGCCCGCCCCGAACATGCTGATGGTAGACCGCATCACCCACATCAGTGAGGAAGGCGGCAAGTTCGGCAAAGGTGAATTGGTCGCCGAGCTGGATATCACTCCAGACCTGTGGTTCTTCGCCTGCCACTTCGAAGGCGATCCGGTGATGCCGGGCTGCCTGGGCCTCGACGCCATGTGGCAGCTGGTTGGCTTTTTCCTCGGCTGGCAAGGCTTGCCGGGCCGCGGTCGCGCACTGGGTTCGGGCGAAGTGAAGTTCTTCGGCCAGGTGCTGCCTACCGCCAAGAAAGTCACCTACAACATCCACATCAAGCGCGTCCTGAAAGGTAAGCTGAACATGGCCATCGCCGATGGCTCGGTCAGCGTCGACGGTCGCGAGATCTACACCGCCGAAGGCCTGCGGGTCGGCGTGTTCACCTCCACTGACAATTTCTAAGGGTTATTCGCATGCGCCGCGTCGTTATCACTGGTCTGGGCATCGTTTCGTGCCTGGGCAATGACAAAGCTACCGTCACCGAAAACCTGCGCAACAGCCGTCCGGGTATCCGTTACAACCCGGAATACAAGGAAATGGGGCTGCGTAGCCAGGTTTCCGGCTCTATCGACCTGAACCTTGAAGAGTTGATCGACCGCAAGGTCTATCGCTTCGTCGGTCACGCCGCCGCCTACGCCTACCTGGCGATGCAGGACGCGATCAAGGACGCAGGCCTGACCGAAGAGCAGGTGTCCAGCCCACGCACCGGCCTGGTTGCAGGTTCCGGCGGCGCTTCGACCCTGAACCAGATGGAAGCACTGGACACCCTGCGCGAGAAAGGCGTCAAGCGTGTCGGCCCGTACCGTGTCACCCGTACCATGGGCAGCACCGTATCGGCGTGCCTGGCTACCCCGTTCAAGATCAAGGGCATCAACTACTCGATCTCGTCGGCCTGTGCCACCTCCGCACACTGCATCGGCACCGCGCTGGAGCAGATCCAGTGGGGCAAACAAGACATCGTCTTCGCCGGCGGCGGTGAAGAAGAGCACTGGAGTCAGTCGTTCCTATTCGATGCCATGGGCGCCCTGTCGACCAAGCGCAACGAAACCCCTGAGCTGGCCTCGCGCGCCTACGACGCTGACCGTGATGGCTTTGTCATCGCTGGCGGTGGCGGCATGGTAGTGGTCGAGGAGCTGGAACACGCCTTGGCCCGTGGCGCCAAGATCTACGCCGAAATCGTCGGCTACGGTGCGACTTCCGATGGTTACGACATGGTCGCCCCAAGCGGCGAAGGCGCGATCCGCTGCATGCAGCAGGCGCTGTCCACCGTCGACACCCCGATCGATTACCTGAACACCCACGGCACCTCGACGCCGGTCGGCGACGTCGCTGAAATGAAAGGCGTGCGCGAAGTGTTCGGCGACAAGGCACCCAAGATCAGCTCGACCAAGAGCCTGTCCGGCCACTCGCTGGGCGCCGCTGGCGTGCACGAGGCGATCTACTGCCTGCTGATGATGGAAAACAACTTCATCGCCGGCTCCGCCAACATCGACGAACTGGACCCAGAGGTCGCCGACCTGCCGGTACTGCGTCAGACCGAAGAAAACGCCAAGATCGACACGGTCATGAGCAACAGCTTCGGCTTCGGCGGCACCAACGCCACCCTGGTGCTCAAGCGCTGGACTGGCAAGTAAGACGCTGCTGCGACAACGAAAACGCCCCGACTGGTTCGGGGCGTTTTCATTTGTGTTGCCTGCGAAAGGGTCGGCAGTTCAACGCTGCCTGGGCAGCACCGCAAGGAAATTATCCCTCGCCACCTTGCGCGCCACGGCTTCAGGCAACGCATCCAGAAACGGCTCGAATCCGTGCATCTGCTCGCCGACGCTGCCGAACTTGCCCACCACATCCGAACCCAGCATGAATCGATCGGGGAAGCGCTCGACCAGCGCCAGCCACGCCTTGCGGGGCTGGCCCTGCTCATCCAGCAGATAGGGCTTCAGTACACTCCACGACAGGTCGATGTACAGATTCGGATAAGCCTCGAGCATGCGCGCAAGCGTTGGCAGGATGAAGTCCATCTGCGTCTGGTGACGATGGATCTCCATGCTGGTACCGGCATGGGCCCAGATGAAACGCGTATGGGGATGATTGCGCAGCGGCTCCTCGATCTCCGCCAGGTACAACGGGTTACGCTCACGCTTGGAGGTGATGTTCGAATGCACCAGCACCGGCAAGTCACGCTCGGCTGCCAGGTGATAGATGCGTGTCATCGCTTCGTTGTTGGCTCGCGGTGTGTCACCGCTGGTCAGTGCAGTGAGGTCATCATGCCGGGTGAACACCTCACCGATGCCCTGCCAGAACCCCGGATGCAAGTCGAGCATGCGCTCAATGTGACTGACCGCGTTCTTGTCCACCGGGTTGAAACCCGACAGGAATGGATGAAAGCGTTTCTGCTGTTCGGCCGACAACTTCTGCACCGCTGCCACTACATGGATATCGGTAGCACTGAACCAGTAGGCATCAGCATCGTCGCCCGCGTAATAGCGTGGGCGCTTGGGTTCATCCTCATGCCATTTCTTCGCCACCGGGATACCGGAAATCATCGCGTGCTCGACGCCGGCCTCGTCCATGGCTTTCAGCAGTGCAGGCATGCCTTCGGTTTCCTGGAAGAAGTCGACGTAATGCAGATGGGCGTCACTGTAGCGGTAGTCGCGCGCCTGCGTCGCCTGACACAAGCATCCAGACAACAATATGCAGGCCAGCACTCTAGCAATCATGGAGCAGCTTCCTTGTTCCAGTCAGGAACAGGGTAGACCCGCGCACCTGCAAGACGGTTCAGCACGCCGCCGCGACCCGCTATGCTAGGCGCATCCCCTGCCCGCCCGGAGCCCGACCATGAGCAGCCCCCTGATCATCCGCCCACGCGCCGAATCGGTGGAGGGCCAACCGATCCTGCGCCCCCTGCCATCGGCTCAGTGCCGCAGCGTCGGCCCCTTCGTGTTCTTCGACCACATGCTGGAAACCGACTACGCCCCCGGCAGCGGCATGGACATCCGCCAGCACCCGCATATCGGCCTGTCGACCCTGACCTACCTGTTCGAAGGGGAAATCCTGCACAAGGACAGCCTGGGCTCGAACCAGCACGTACTGCCAGGTGACGTCAGTTTGATGACTGCCGGACGCGGCGTGGCCCATGTGGAGCGGACACCGGCACAAGCCCTCGACGAGGGTTCGCGGCTGCACGGCCTGCAGGTATGGCTGGCATCGCCCAAGACGCACGAACAAGGCGACCCGAGCTACAGCTACCACCCCGCAAGCAGCTTACCGGTGAGTGACAACCTGGGGGTACGCATCCGCCTGATCGCCGGTACCGGATTCTGCCTGGAGTCGCCAGTACCGGTGCTCTCTCCTACCCTCTACGCCCAGGTGCAGATGCAGGCGGCAACCTCGCTGATCGTGCCGAACGAGCACGCACAACGAGCACTGTACCTGCTCGACGGCGAGCTGGTGCTAAACGGCGACGAGGTAGAGGCGTGCAGCCTGGTGGTGCTGCCAGAGGGCGAAGCAGTGGAGCTGTATGCCGAAGGCGAGTGCCAGTTGGTGCTGATAGGCGGCGCGCCGCTGGACGGACCTCGGCGGATGAACTGGAATTTCGTTGCCAGTGATCCGCAGTTGATCGAACAGGCCCGGGCACGCTGGGCGGCAGGTGACTGGCCGCAGGTGCCGGGGGAGACCTCCCGGATCGAGCTACCTCGCTAGGTTCGGCCGCTTTGCGGCCGTTCGCCGGCAAGCCCGCTCCCACAAGGATGGAGCAACCCTGACAAGCAGCGCTGCACCTGTGGGAGCGGGCTTGACCGCGAAGGGCTGCATAGCAGCCCCAATACACCGTCAGTGTGAAAACACTTCTTCCAGCAGATTGTGCATCGCGCGGAAGGCCCGCTCCGAGGTGCGACGGTCGTACTGCATCTTGCCCGGCACGTTGGCATTCGGGTCGGTAAACGAATGTACCGCACCGCCATAGCTCAACAGTTGCCAATCAACCTTGGCAGCGTTCATTTCAGCCTCGAACGTCGGCAGTTGCTCCTGGGGCACCAGCGGGTCGGAAGCACCGTGGAGCACCAGCACCGAGCCCTTGATGCGCTTGGCATCTTCAGGGTTCGGCGTGTCCAGGGTGCCGTGGAACGACACCGCCGCTTTCAGATCAGCGCCGGTACGTGCCAGCTCCAGGGCGCAGCAGCCGCCGAAGCAGAAACCAAAGGTACCTACCTTGCCCGGCGCCAGCAGCGCCTTGGACTGCCCGAGCAATTGCGCCAGGGCTTCCTGCATGCGCTTGCGCAGCTCGGCGCGGTCATTTTTCAGCGGCATCATCGCCGCACCGGCCTCATCGGCGTTCGACGGACGCACGCCCTGGCCATACAGGTCGGCGATCAGCACCACATAGCCCTTCTCGGCCACTTCCTTGGCGATTCGCTCGGCACCTTCGCCGATGCCCATCCAATTCGGCGCCATCACCAGCCCTGGTCGCCCCAACGCCCCCGGCTCGTAAACCAGACGGCTTTCATAGCCTCTGCCGGAAACGTGATAGACCAGCGACTCGACGATTACCTTGCTCATCAAACTCCTCCTGAACCTGGAACTGTTCCGTATCACAACCCTAGTGTGTACGGACCCCGGTGCAAAAGGCTAGCCGATGCTGACGATCTTCATGATTACCAGAAAGGTCACATTAGAAAAAAGCGAGCCTGTAATTGATAAGTGTGAACGGGCACAAAAAAACCCGCCGAAGCGGGTTTTTTCATGAAGCTCGAACTCAGGCCGACAGCTCGACCAGCAGCTTGTTCAAGCGACGTACGTACGCCGCCGGATCCTTCAGGCTGTCACCGGCAGCCAAGGCCGCCTGGTCGAACAGGATGTGCGACAGCTCCGAGAAGCGGTCCTCGCTCTGCTCGCTGTCGAGCTTCTCGATCAGCGGGTGAGTCGGGTTGAACTCGAAGATCGGCTTGGAATCCGGCACCTTCTGCCCGCTGGCCTCGAGGATCTGGCGCATCTGCAAGCCCAGGTCCTGCTCGCCAATGGCCAGGATCGCCGGCGAGTCGGTCAGGCGGTGGGAAACGCGCACTTCAGCCACGCTTTCACCCAGCGCACTCTTCAGACGCTCGACCAGCCCTTCCTTGTCCTTGGCGACTTCTTCCTGGGCCTTCTTGTCCTCTTCGGAATCCAGCTTGCCCAGGTCCAGGTCGCCACGAGCGACGTCAACAAAGCCCTTGCCTTCGAACTCGCTCAGGTAGCTCATCAGCCACTCGTCGATGCGATCGGTCAGCAGCAGCACTTCGATGCCTTTCTTGCGGAAGACTTCCAGGTGCGGGCTGTTCTTCACCTGCGCATACGACTCACCGGTGAGGTAGTAGATCTTGTCCTGGCCTTCCTTGGCGCGGGCCAGGTAGTCCGCCAGGCTGACGCTCTGTTCGCCGCTGTCGTCGTGGGTGGAGGCAAAGCGCAGCAGGCCTGCGATCTTCTCCTTGTTGGCGAAGTCTTCCGCCGGGCCTTCCTTCAGCACCTGGCCGAAGTTCTTCCAGAAGCCTTTGTACTGCTCGGGCTCGTTCTTGGCCAGCTTCTCCAGCATGTCCAATACGCGCTTGGTCAGGGCCGACTTCATCGAGTCGATGATCGGGTCTTTCTGCAGGATTTCACGCGACACGTTCAGCGACAGGTCGTTGGAGTCGACCACACCCTTGATGAAGCGCAGATACAGCGGCAGGAACGACTCGGCCTGGTCCATGATGAACACGCGCTGCACATACAGCTTCAGGCCGCGCGGCGCTTCGCGCTGGTACAGGTCGAAGGGGGCGCGGGCCGGTACGTACAGCAGCGAGTTGTACTCGAGCTTGCCTTCGACCTTGTTGTGGCTCCAGGCCAGCGGGTTCTCGAAGTCATGGCCGATGTGTTTGTAGAACTCCTGGTATTCCTCGTCCTTGATCTCGGTACGCGAACGGGTCCACAGGGCGCTGGCGCGGTTGACGGTTTCCCATTCCTCGGCCGGCTGTTCTTCGCCTTCGGCGGCAGCAGCCTGCTCCTTGGGCAGCTGGATCGGCAGAGCAATGTGGTCGGAGTACTTCTTGACCACGTTGCGCAGACGCCAGCCGTCGGCGAACTCCTGCTCGTCCTTCTTCAAGTGCAGGACGATGCGGGTGCCGCGCTGCGGCTTGTCGATGGTGGCGACTTCGAAGTCGCCCTCGCCTTTGGACGACCAGTGCACGCCTTCGGCTGCAGGTGCGCCGGCACGACGGCTGAAGACATCGACCTTGTCGGCGACGATGAAGGCAGAGTAGAAGCCCACACCGAACTGACCGATCAGGTGCGAGTCCTTCTTCTGGTCGCCGGTGAGGTTCTTCATGAAGTCGGCGGTGCCGGACTTGGCGATGGTGCCCAGGTGCGCGATGACATCGGCGCGGCTCATGCCGATACCGTTGTCCTCCAGCGTCACGGTGCCAGCATCCTTGTCGAAGCTGACGCGAATCTTCAGATCGGCATCGCCTTCGAGCAGCTCAGGCTTGGCCAGGGCTTCGAAACGCAGCTTGTCGGCAGCGTCAGAGGCGTTGGAGATCAGCTCGCGCAGGAAGATCTCCTTGTTCGAGTACAGCGAATGGATCATGAGGTGCAGCAGTTGCTTGACCTCGGTCTGGAAGCCCAGGGTTTCTTTTTGAGTCTCCACACTCATCGTCTTCAAACTCCGATCTGTTGGTCATTGCACCCGACGGCAATTGCGCATGGCCGGGCAGATGTTCAGCAGATGGGGGCAGGTCCGACTATTTCAAGGGCTTATGCGGTTCGATCTTGAAATGCGCCCGGGCAGTGGCGATAGGCGAGTCGCGATCGCCTTGCCAGGCGGTAATCGCCACGTTGGTCACTCGACGGCCCTGGCGCCATAGTTGGCACTGGGCATACGTGTCGCGGTAGTGCCCGGCGCGCAGGTAGTCGATGGAGAAATCGATGATCTTGGGAATGCTCAGGCTCTCGCTGAAAATCAGCAGATAGAGCGCTGCCGAAAGCTCCATGAAACCCGCAATGACGCCCCCATGGATGGCCGGCAGCAAAGGGTTGCCGATGTTGTCCTGATTGGCCGGCAGGCGGAACAGCAGATCATCGCCCTGGCGCTCGCATTCGATGCCGATCAGCCCGGCATAGGGAATCAGCGCCAGCAACGGCGCATAGTCGCCGCGGGCATGGGCCTGAGTCAGCTGCTTGCGAACTTCCTCGGGAATCATGCCCTGCCCTCCTTGAGGCCGCTGCCGAAACGGATACCACCACGGGCTTCCTGCCCAAGACGCATGAAGGTGCCGACCACCTGACAGATCGGCTGAGCAGGATCGTCCTGATAGGCCGTGCCGCGGGTGAAGATCACATCACGCGTGACGCGATAACACTGGGCATGGCCATGGATGTCCTTGCCAGGCTGCGCAGGATGCATATAGTCGATACGCAGGTCCAGGGTCGGGCAGACTTCGAACTGCGGCAGTACACATAGGGTGGCCATGCCGCAGGTGGTGTCCATCAGCGTGGTCAGCACGCCGCCATGGACAGCGCCAGTCTGTGGATTGCCAACGATCGCTGCCGACCAGGGCAGTACCAGGGTCATGCCCTCGGCATCAGCGTGATGGACACGCATCTGCAACACCTGGCAATGCCTGAGCGCTGAAAGAAAACGTCCAGCCATCGCCATCAAGGCAGTCTCACTCATGGTCCGCGTACTCCTTGCCGACTCGACATTTCACAAATCAACGGAAAAGTCGATATAGAACGGGGTGTTATATATCTGCAACCTGCGTTGAACTTATGGCTGGCGGATGGACTCGAAGGTTTCAAGTAAGTTATTCCACCAAGGAGAAACACCCCATGCGTAAACCTTTTGCTTTTGCTCTGATGCTGGCCGCTGCCATGGGCCTGGCTGCTTGCGACAAGGCGAGCGAAGACAAAGCCCAGGACGCACAGCAACATGCCGAGCAAGCCCAGGAGAAGATGGGCGAGGCTCAGGATAAAGTGAACGAGGCCGCCAAGGAAAACGCCGAAGCCGCCAAAGATCAGGCCGAAGCGCAGCAGAAAGCCGCCGAGGAAGCCCAGCCTTCCACTCCGGCACCTTCCACTGCTCCGGCCGAACCTGCCAAGCAGTAATTATGCTGAACGGAAAAACCCGACTTGCGTCGGGTTTTTTTGTGCCTGCAACTAACTGATGAAACGCTTCAGTCAGTGTCTATCAATTCATATGTACCGAAGTGTCCTTGCCCGCTTCGCTGTGCACACTTTCGGTGGGTGTGAAGACCATCACTTCCAGTACATGGGAGTGGAACTCCCTTCGGTACAGAATGAATACGACTCCGATACTCAGCACCATGAACATCCACGGACTGACGAACCAACTGAGCATGGCCATGCCGAAGTAATACGAGCGCAGCCCCAGGTTGAACTGGTTGGCCGCCAGCGAAAGCACCCTCGCCGCGCGTGAAGCGAAGGCTTTGCGCTCCAGCTCGCTGACCTGCCGCTCACCGATCATCGGCGCCGAACCCACCAACACCGCAGCGAAATTGTATTGGCGCATGCACCAACTGAAGGTGAAGAAGGCATAGACGAACACCAGCGCCAGGCACAGCAGCTTGATCTCCGACATCCCCTGCGAGGCCTGCTGCACCAGCGGCAGGTCGGCCAGCAGCGACAGCGCGCGATCGGAGGCGCCGAGCACGGTGAGGATACCTGCCAGGATGATCAGGGTGCTCGAGGCAAAAAACGAGGCATTGCGCTC
The DNA here is from genome assembly GCF_016624805.1 of Pseudomonas sp. S44. Lineage (NCBI taxonomy): Bacteria > Pseudomonadati > Pseudomonadota > Gammaproteobacteria > Pseudomonadales > Pseudomonadaceae > Pseudomonas > Pseudomonas sp. S44. The sequence goes on along the minus strand of NZ_JACVTY010000004.1, from coordinate 190,305 downwards.
CAGGTTGCCGATCACGCTGGCGTCGGCGATGCGGTTGTCGCGCAGCAACATACGGCGCATCCAATCTTCCCGGTAGAGATGCAGGACGCTGGCCAGGCACGCAGTGTCGCGCCCCTTCCAGGTGGCGTAGCGGGTGTAGCCGCCCCAGCATAGCGCGAACCAGGCGATGGCCAGCAGGTTGTGGAGATTGCTTTGGATGAAGGTCATGCAGGGTTTCCGAGGCCGGTGCATAGAGAGATTAGAGTCCGAATTCGACGCTGGCCATCGCCGAAAGGCACACTTGGGCTCTGAAAACCTCATTGCCAACAAAAAGCCCCGTATCCTTTCGGATACGGGGCTTCGGGTTCAAACACCCAGCAAGTGCCAATGGGCTTGTGGCCAGCACCTGCTGCAGGCTTCAACCCATCAGGCCAGCGCCTCGCGTGGCTTGCCGAGCAGACGATCACAGACCACCGCGGCGGCCAGAGCGATCACCGAAGGTACCAGCCAGGCCAGGCCCTGCTCGCTCAGCGGCAAGTGCGCCACCGCGTCCGGCAGGATGTGCGCCAGGCTGCTGCCCTTGATCGCATCGACCATGCCGAACAGCAGCGAAACCAGCATGACCGGCGCAAGAATGCGTACAGGCGAGTTCCACAGGTCCTTCACGAAGCTCAGGCCCACGACCACGATGCATGGCGGGTAGATGGCGGTCAGCACCGGGATCGAGAACATGATCAGCTTGGTCAGGCCCAGGTTCGAGATCAGCAACGAGAAGCCTGCCAGGATCACCACCAGGGCGCGGTACGACAGCGGCAGGATCTGGCTGAAGTACTCGGCACAGGCACAGGTCAGGCCCACGGCAGTGACCAGGCAGGCCAGCGCGATCAGCACGGCCAGGAAACCACTGCCCAGCGAGCCGAAGGTGTGCTGCACGTAGGCATGCAGAACCGCAGCACCGTTGCTCGCATTCGCAGCGATCTCATGGCTGCCGGCGCCGAGGCGGAACAGGCTGATGTACACCAGGGCCAGGCCTACACCGGCGATCAGGCCGGCGATGATGGCATAGCGAGTGATCAGCTTGGGCGATTCCACACCGCGCGAGCGAATGGCGTTGACGATGACGATGCCGAACACCAGGGCACCGAGGGTATCCATGGTCAGGTAGCCATTGATGAAGCCTTGGGAGAACGGAGCTGCGACGTAAGCCGGCTGCGCGTCACCAATCGAGCCCGCTGGCAGCGCGAAGGCAGCAATGCCGAGCACCGCCAGGGCGATGATCTTCAACGGTGCCAGGAAGCGACCGACGGTATCGAGCAGCTTGCCCGGATACATCGACACGGCCAGCACCACAGCGAAGTACACCAGGCTGTAGATGAACAGCGCCAGCGGGCTTTCACCGGTCAGTGGCGCCACACCCACCTCGAACGAAACGGTCGCGGTGCGCGGGGTAGCGAACAGCGGGCCGACCGAGAGGTAGCAGACTGCCGCCAACAGGCCGCCGAAGAACTTGCCGATCGGGCTGCTCAGGGCATCCATCCCGCCACCGACCTTCGCCAGGGCAACCACGGTAATGACTGGCAGACCCACGGCGGTGACCAGGAAGCCCAGCGCCGCCATCCACACGTGCGGACCGGACTGCAGGCCAACGATAGGCGGGAAGATGATATTGCCCGCACCGACGAAAAGCGCGAACGTCATAAAGCCAAGCGCCAGGATATCCTGGCCTTTTAACACTTTCATTTAAGGAAGTACCACACTGCTGAAATCGGGATTCGAGAAGGGATTTCCACATGGATGAGGGAAATGCTGCCCGGCTTGATGAGCCAGACCCGTTTAGCGTGTCGTTCCCTTTTGGGGTACGGGCACAGAGTGAACGCGTAGGTTACAGAATTTACCGGGCAAACGCACTGCAATGGTGCTGGTTGTCCGATGTGCGTATGTGTTTGTCGTCTGCGTGACCGAGGATGGCTGGATTATCCTCGGATTGAAACCATCGTCTGCTGGAAAAATCCTATGGGCCCGATCGAATAATCTGAGTTGTCATTTCCGGGCCCATCGCGGGACGACCCAGAACGACAAAGGCCACCCGAAGGTGGCCTCTGTGCGCGTGGGGGGTATAGCGTGTTACTTACTTCTTGGCTTCCCAGCCAGTCAGCTCGGCCAAGGCCTTGCCGATGTCAGCCAGGGAACGCACGGTCTTCACGCCAGCGTCCTGCAGTGCAGCGAATTTCTCGTCTGCAGTGCCTTTGCCGCCGGAGATGATGGCGCCAGCGTGGCCCATACGCTTGCCCGCAGGTGCGGTAACGCCAGCGATGTAGGAAACGACAGGCTTGGTGACGTTGGCCTTGATGTAGGCAGCAGCTTCTTCTTCAGCCGAACCGCCGATCTCACCGATCATGACGATCGCTTCGGTCTTCGGGTCTTCCTGGAACAGCTTCAGGATGTCGATGAAGTTGGAGCCTGGGATCGGGTCACCGCCGATGCCGACGCAGGTCGACTGGCCGAAGCCGGCGTCGGTGGTCTGCTTGACCGCTTCGTAGGTCAGGGTGCCGGAACGGGAAACGATACCGACCTTGCCTGGCAAGTGAATGTGACCTGGCATGATGCCGATCTTGCACTCGCCCGGAGTGATGACGCCTGGGCAGTTAGGGCCGATCAGGGTGACACCCAGCTCGTCGCACTTGACCTTGGCGTCCAGCATGTCGAGGGTAGGAATACCTTCGGTGATGCAGACGATTAGCTTGATGCCGCCAAAGGCCGCTTCCAGGATCGAGTCTTTGCAGAACGGAGCCGGAACGTAGATGACCGAAGCGTCAGCGCCGGTTGCTTCCACAGCTTCCTTGACGGTGTTGAACACCGGCAGGCCCAGGTGGGTGGTGCCACCCTTGCCTGGGGTGACGCCGCCGACCATCTTGGTGCCGTAGGCGATGGCTTGTTCGGAGTGGAAAGTGCCCTGCGAGCCGGTGAAGCCCTGGCAGATGACTTTGGTGTCTTTATTGATCAGGACGCTCATTACTTGCCCTCCGCAGCTTTGACAACTTGTTGAGCAGCGTCGGTCAGGCTGGTTGCCGCAATGATGTTCAAACCGCTTTCTGCCAGTACTTTAGCGCCCAGTTCGGCGTTGTTGCCTTCGAGGCGGACAACGACCGGTACTTTCACGCCGACTTCTTTCACTGCACCGATGATGCCTTCGGCAATCATGTCGCAACGAACGATACCACCGAAGATGTTGACCAGAACGGCCGCGACATTGCTGTCGGACAGGATGATCTTGAACGCTTCGGTAACGCGTTCCTTGGTAGCGCCGCCGCCAACGTCGAGGAAGTTGGCTGGCTTGCCGCCGTGCAGGTTGACGATGTCCATGGTACCCATGGCCAGACCGGCACCGTTGACCATGCAGCCGATGTTGCCTTCCAGCGCTACGTAGTTCAGTTCGAACTTGGCAGCGTGGGCTTCACGGGCGTCGTCCTGGGACGGGTCGTGGAAGGTCTTCAGCTTAGGCTGACGGTACATGGCGTTGGCATCGATGTTGATCTTGGCATCGAGGCAGTGCAGGTCGCCGTCGGCCTTGATCACCAGCGGGTTCACTTCCAGCAGGGCCAGGTCGTGATCCTTGAACAGCTTGGCCAGACCTACGAAGATCTTGGCGAACTGTTGTACTTGCTTGCCTTCCAGGCCCAGCTGGAATGCCAGCTCGCGACCCTGGAACGGCTGAGCGCCGACCAGCGGGTCGATGGTAGCCTTGAGGATCTTCTCAGGAGTTTCGTGAGCGACTTTCTCGATGTCCACGCCACCTTCGGTGGAAGCCATGAACACGATACGACGGCTCGAACGATCCACTACAGCGCCCAGGTACAGCTCTTTGGCGATGTCAGTGCAGGATTCGACCAGGATCTTGGAGACTGGCTGACCGTTGGCGTCAGTCTGGTAGGTAACCAGATTCTTGCCCAACCACTGCGCAGCGAACGCCTTGGCGTCTTCCTTGCTGCGAACCAGCTTGACGCCGCCCGCTTTACCGCGACCACCAGCGTGGACCTGGGCTTTGACAACCCACTCGGAACCGCCGATCTTGTCGCAGGCTTCTGCGGCTTGCTCAGGGGTATCTACAGCGAAACCCTTGGAAACTGGCAGGCCGTACTCAGCGAACAGCTGTTTACCCTGATACTCGTGAAGATTCATGCTTTTTACCGTCTTCGTTAGGTACTGCGCTTCGGCGCTGCGCTGTTTCCAGAGCCGCGCCACCTGTGACCGTTAACCCCGGATTTTTCCGGTGGCCCGGTCCGGCGGACATTCCGCGGTGGATCTTGCACGCAAGACCCACGACGGGCAGCCCGCCGTGGTTTTTATAATTAACGCTTCTTACGGTTGGCCACGTGAATGGCACCGCCATTCACAGCCAGCGCTGCTTCATGCAACGCTTCGGACAGGGTCGGATGGCTGAAGACCATCATGCCCAGGTCCTCGGCACTGGTGCCGAATTCCATTGCGATCGCGCCTTGCTGAACCAGCTCGGCAGCCGATGGGCCGATCACGTGAACACCCAGTACGCGGTCGGTCTTGGCATCGGCGATGACCTTGACGAAGCCACCGGTGTCGTTGGCAGCCATCGCACGGCCGCTGGCCGCGAACGGGAAGGTGCCCACGTTAACCTCAACGCCTTCGGCTTTCAATGCTTGTTCGGTCTTGCCGACCCACGCGATTTCCGGGTGGGTGTAGATAACCGAAGGGATCAGGTCGTAGTTCATCTGAGCCTTGTGGCCCTTGATGCGCTCGACGACCATGATGCCCTCTTCCGAGGCCTTGTGTGCCAGCATCATGCCGCGAACCACGTCGCCGATGGCGTAGACGCCCGGCACGCTGGTGGCGCAGTAGTCGTCGACGAAGATGTAGCCACGCTCGTCGATGTTCACACCGCTGTCGGCAGCCAGCAGATCAGTGGTCACAGGACGACGGCCGACCGCAACGATCAGCTTGTCGAAGACGATCTTCTGCTCGCCTTCGGCGTTGGTGTAGGTGACTTCGACTTCGTCGCCGTTGACTTTGGAGCCAGTGACGCGCGCGCCCAGCTTGATGTCCAGGCCTTGCTTGGTCAGGGTCTTCTGAGCTTCTTTCGAGACGGCGGTGTCGGCAGCCATCAGGAAGGTGTCCAGCGCTTCCAGCACGGTCACTTCAGCACCCAGGCGAGCCCAGACCGAGCCCAGCTCCAGGCCGATGACGCCAGCGCCGATCACGCCCAGGCGCTTGGGTACCGATTGGAATTCCAGGGCGCCGGTGGAGTCGACGATGACGTTCTGGTCGACCGGAGCCGGCGGAATGTCGATCGGACGCGAGCCGGAGGCCAGGATCACGTTCTCGGCTTCGATGACTTCGGTGGTACCGTCAGCCTTGGTGACTTCGACTTTCTTGCCAGCCAGCAGCTTGCCGTGGCCCTGGATCGAAGTAACGCCGTTGGCCTTGAACAGGGTGGCAACGCCACCGGTCAGGTTCTTGACGATGCCAGCCTTGCGGCCAACCATCGCGGCGACGTCCATCTTCACTTCGCCAGTGGAGATGCCGTGGACGTTGAAGCTTTCTTTTGCTTCCTTGTATTTCCAGGAGCTGTCCAGCAGCGCCTTGGAAGGAATGCAACCTACGTTCAGGCAGGTGCCGCCCAGGGCCAGCTTGCCCTCGGCGTCGGTGTACTTCTCGATACAGGCAGTCTTCAGACCAAGTTGGGCAGCCTTGATGGCAGCAACATAGCCGCCAGGACCCGCACCAATCACCACTACGTCGAATTTCTGGGTCATAAAAGATTCCTTATCAGCTTCAAGCTACAAGCCGCACGCGGCAAGGCGACCTGCTCCGGTCGGGAGCCTGTCGCCTGCAGCGTGCAGCTGCGTGATTAGATGTCCAGCAGCAGACGGGACGGATCTTCCAGCAGGTTCTTGATGGTCACCAGGAAGGTTACCGCTTCCTTGCCGTCGATCAGGCGGTGGTCATAGGACAGCGCCAGGTACATCATCGGGCGAATGACCACTTGGCCATTGATCGCCATCGGACGCTGGATGATGTTGTGCATACCCAGGATCGCGGCCTGCGGCGGGTTGACGATCGGGGTCGACATCATCGAGCCGAAGGTACCACCGTTGGTGATGGTGAAGGTACCGCCGGTCATCTCTTCGATCGACAGCTTGCCGTCACGGGCCTTCTTGCCGAAGGTGGCGATGCCGTTCTCGATCTCGGCCAGCGACATCGACTCGGCATTGCGCAGCACCGGTACCACCAGGCCACGGTCGCTGGAGACGGCAACGCCGACGTCCGCGTAGCCATGGTAGACGATGTCGTTGCCATCGATCGAAGCGTTGACTGCCGGGAAGCGCTTCAGCGCCTCGGTGGCAGCCTTGACGAAGAACGACATGAAGCCCAGGCGTACGCCGTTGTGGGTCTTCTCGAACAGGTCCTTGTACTTCGAACGCAGGGCCATGACTTCGGTCATGTCGACTTCGTTGAAGGTGGTCAGCATGGCCATGCTCGACTGGGCTTCGACCAGACGCTCGGCGATCTTGGCGCGCAGGCGGGTCATCGGCACGCGCTTCTCGGTGCGATCGCCAGCAGCGACGACAACCGTAGCAGCGGCAGCAGCAGCCGGCTTGGCAGCAGGTGCGGCAGGGGCCGACTTCTTGTTGGCGACTGCAGCCACCACATCTTCCTTGGTGATGCGACCGCCTTTACCGGTACCGGAAACGGTCGCCAGGTCGATGCCGTTCTCTTCGGCCAGCTTGCGCGCGGCAGGGGCGGCAACCGGGTCGTCTTCGCCAGCGTCGGCGCCAGCAGCGGCCGGAGCGGCAGCAGGAGCGGCGGCGGCAGCAGGAGCTGCAGCAGCAGTGCCACCTTCAACGATCGAACCCAGGACTTCGTCGGACAGGACGGTGTCGCCCTCGCCCTTGACAATGTCGCCCAGCACGCCATCGGCGGTGGCCAGGACTTCCAGGACGACCTTGTCGGTCTCGATGTCGACGATCAGCTCGTCACGCTTGACGGCTTCGCCCGGCTTCTTGTGCCAGGTGGCAACGGTGCCATCGGCAACCGATTCCGGGAAGGTTGGGGCTTTGATCTCGATAGCCATTATCAGTGTTTCCTTAAATTCGGTTTCAGGTGCGCGAAGGCATTAGACAGTGAACGCGTCTTGCAGCAGCTTTTCCTGCTGTTCGGCGTGCTTCGATGCGTAACCACAGGCTGGCGCGGCAGAAGCGTCGCGACCGGCGTACTCCAGGACCAGCGCCTTGTTGTGGCGGCCCAGGATACGGCGCATGTGATGCTGGCTGCTGTACCAGGCACCCTGGTTCATCGGCTCTTCCTGACACCACACTGCATGCTTGAGGTTGGTGTAAGGCGCCAGGATCTCGACCAGGTCGTCCTCAGGGAACGGATACAGCTGCTCGATACGCACGATGGCGATGTCTTCGCGGCCTTCGGCACGGCGTTTTTCCAGCAGGTCGTAGTAGACCTTGCCGCTGCACAGCACCAGGCGCTCGACCTTGGCCGGATCGATGGCATCGATTTCCGGGATCACGGTCTGGAACGAACCTTCTGCCAGATCTTCCAGCGTCGAGATGGCCAGCTTGTGGCGCAGCAGCGACTTTGGCGTCAGCACGATCAGCGGCTTGCGCAGCGGACGGATGACCTGACGACGCAGCAGGTGGTAGATCTGCGCCGGCGTGGTCGGTACGCACACCTGAATGTTGTGCTCGGCGCACAGCTGCAGGTAGCGCTCCAGACGCGCCGAGGAGTGCTCGGGACCCTGCCCTTCGTAGCCGTGTGGCAGCAGCATGGTCAGGCCGCACAGACGACCCCACTTGTGCTCGCCGCTGGTGATGAACTGGTCGATCACCACCTGCGCACCGTTGGCGAAGTCACCGAACTGAGCTTCCCAGATCACCAGCGCGTTCGGCGTGGTGGTGGAGTAGCCGTATTCGAAGGCCAGTACAGCTTCTTCCGAGAGGTAGGAGTCGTACAGTTCGAACTTCGGCTGGCCCGGGAACAGATTCTTCAGCGGAACGTAGGTGCTGGCGTCCTTCTGGTTGTGCAGCACCGCGTGACGGTGCGAGAAGGTGCCACGGCCGATGTCCTGGCCGGTCATGCGGATCGGGTGACCTTCGAACTGCAGAGTGGCGTAGGCCATGGTTTCTGCGTAACCCCAGTTGATCGGCAAGCCACCGGCCTGCATCTTCTGGCGATCTTCGTAGATCTTGGCAACCTGGCGCTGGACTACGAAACCTTCCGGCAGCTCGAGCAGCTTGGCCGACAGCTCCTGCAGGGTCTTGAGGTCGAAGCGCGTGTCGTGACGCGCGGTCCAGGCATGGCCCAGGTACGGACGCCAGTCGACGAACAGCTCGCGGTTAGGCTCCTTGACCAGGCTCTTGACCACGTGCAGGCCATTGTCCAGCGCGTTGCGGTACTCGTCGATCTTGGCCTGAGCGCGCTCGGCGTCGATACGACCGGCTTGAATCAGCGCGTCGGCGTACAGCTCACGGGTGGTGCGCTGCTTGGTGATCTGCTGGTACATCAGCGGCTGGGTGCCGTTCGGCTCGTCGGCCTCGTTGTGGCCGCGACGACGGTAGCAGACCAGGTCGATCACCACGTCACGCTTGAACTGCATGCGGTAGTCGATGGCCAATTGCGTCACGAACAGCACAGCTTCCGGATCGTCGCCGTTCACGTGCAGGATCGGCGCCTGGATCATCTTGGCCACGTCGGTGGCGTACTCGGTGGAGCGCGCGTCCAGCGGGTTGCTGATGGTGAAACCGACCTGGTTGTTGATCACGATGTGCACGGTACCGCCGGTCTTGAAACCGCGGGTCTGCGACATCTGGAAGGTTTCCATGACCACGCCCTGGCCTGCGAAGGCCGCGTCGCCGTGGATCGAGATCGGCAGGACCTTGTCGCCGACAGTGTCGTTGCGGCGGTCCTGGCGGGCACGAACCGAACCCTCTACCACTGGCGAGACGATTTCCAGGTGGGACGGGTTGAACGCCATTGCCAGGTGGACTTCACCACCAGGGGTCATGACGTTGCTGGAGAAGCCCTGGTGATACTTCACGTCACCGGAGCCCAGCTCGTTCATCTTCTTGCCTTCGAACTCGTCGAACAGCTCGCGCGGGTTCTTGCCGAAGGTGTTGACGAGCACGTTCAGACGGCCACGGTGGGCCATGCCGATCACGACTTCCTTGGTGCCGTAGGAGCCGGAACGCTGGATCATTTCGTCCAGCATCGGAATCAGGCTTTCGCCGCCTTCCAGACCGAAGCGCTTGGTACCCGGGTACTTGGTGCCCAGGTATTTCTCCAGGCCTTCACCCGCGGTAACGCGCTCGAGCAGGTGAGTCTGCACGTCAACGGAGAAATCAGGACGGCCACGAACGCTTTCGAGGCGCTGCTGGAACCAGCTGCGTTGCTCGGAATCGACGATGTGGGTGAACTCGGCGCCAATGGTGCGACAATATGTCTTCTGCAGCGCCTCGAAGATTTCGCGTAGGCTCGCTTCCTCTTTGCCGATGAACAGGTCGCCGGCACGGAAGGTCGTATCAAGGTCGGCATTGGTCAAGCCGTAGTGATTGATCGACAGGTCTACAGGCGCAGGGCGCTGCCACAACCCCAACGGGTCGAGCTTGGCAGCCTGATGGCCGCGCATACGATAGGCCTGGATCAGTCGCAGCACTTCAACCTGCTTCTTCTCGTGTTCACTGCTCACGCTCCCGGCGGAAACCGGTTGGGCGCGGCGCTGGTTCTTTGCCAGCAGTACGAAATGGTCGCGGATCGTAGAGTGCGATACGTCGGTAGCGGTGCTGCCGTCGGCGGGCAACTTCTGGAAGTAGGTGCGCCACTCTTCTGGCACAGCGTTAGGGTCGTGCAGGTAGAGCTCGTAGAGCTCTTCCACATATGCAGCGTTACCACCTGAAAGGTGGGCGCTTTCCCACATGCGCTGCATCACGCTTTCTTGCATGCTTGGTCACCCTCGGTTAGGGGACGGATCGGCAAGAACCACGCAAACCTGGAAAAGTCCGAACACAGCGACTAACCACGCCACCTGGATCCTGCAGATTTTCCGGGTACCAGCCCGGAAGCCCCTGCTGGTCTCATATCTTCATAGGTAATGAGCGCGGGCTTTTTGGGCCCTTGCTCGGGTTTTACCTCGGCGCGGGCTCACCACCCGCGCTTCGGCTTACTGCTGGTGCAACATTTTTGAATCAGGTGCCGCTCTGCAGCAGCATGTTACGTACGTGGCCGATCGCCTTGGTCGGGTTCAGACCCTTCGGGCAGACGTTCACGCAGTTCATGATCCCGCGGCAGCGGAACACACTGAACGGGTCATCCAGCGACGCCAGACGCTCTTGCGTCTTGGTGTCACGGCTGTCGGCCAGGAAACGATAGGCCTGCAGCAACGCGGCGGGGCCCAGGAACTTGTCCGGGTTCCACCAGAACGATGGGCAGGAGGTCGAGCAGCAAGCGCACAGGATGCACTCGTACAGACCGTCCAGCTTGTCGCGATCTTCCGGCGACTGCAGACGCTCGATGGCCGGAGCCGGAGTGTCGTTCTGCAGGAATGGCTTCACCTTCTCGTACTGCTTGTAGAAGATGCTCATATCGACGACCAGGTCACGAATGACCGGCAAACCTGGCAGCGGACGCAGGACCAGCTTGTTGCCCTTGACCACACCCGAAAGCGGGGTGATGCAGGCCAGGCCGTTCTTGCCGTTCATGTTCATGCCATCGGAACCGCAAACGCCTTCACGGCAGGAGCGACGGTACGAGAAGCCCTCGTCCTTCTCCTTGATCAGCGCCAGTACGTCCAGCACCATCAGGTCCTTGCCACCGGTATCGACGTCGAACGACTCCATCTTGGGCGCCGAGTCGGTGTCCGGGTTGTAACGATAAACTTCGACTTTCAACATAGCGGCCACCCTTAGTAAGTCCGGACTTTTGGTTCGAAGGCAGGAACTGTCTTCGGCGCAAAGTTGACGCCACGCTTGGCGACGCGCTTCTCACCCGGGTAGTACAGGGTGTGGCACAGCCAGTTCTCGTCGTCACGGTCTTCGAAGTCTTCACGGGCGTGCGCGCCGCGGGACTCTTTACGGGCTTCGGCTGCGATGGCGGTCGCTTCGGCAACTTCCAGCAGGTTCTGCAGCTCCAGCGCTTCGATACGCGCGGTGTTGAAGGCCTGGGACTTGTCGTTGATCTTGACGTTGGCAATGCGGTCACGCAGGCCGGCCAACTGCTCGATACCCTTCTGCATGTATTCGCCAGTACGGAATACACCGAAGTAGTTCTGCATGCAGCTCTGCAGCTCGCGCTTGAGGCTTGCGACATCTTCGCCAGTGGTGCGCTCGTTGAGCTTGTTCAGGCGGTTCAGGGCAACGTCGACATCGGTGTCGCTCGCGTCGCGGTACTCGACGCCGTCGCTCAGTGCCTTTTCCAGGTGCAGGCCGGCAGCGCGACCGAATACCACCAGGTCGAGCAGCGAGTTACCGCCCAGGCGGTTGGCACCGTGAACCGATACGCACGCCACTTCACCCACAGCGAACAGGCCTGGGATGATCTGATCCTTGCCTTCGGCGTCCATGGTGATGGCCTGGCCATGAATGTTGGTGGCAACGCCGCCCATCATGTAGTGGCAGGTCGGCACGACCGGAACCGGCGCGACCACCGGGTCGACGTGGGCGAAGGTCTTGGACAGCTCGCAGATGCCTGGCAGGCGGCTGTGCAGCACTTCCTCGCCCAGGTGGTCCAGCTTCAGCAGTACGTGGTCCTTGTTCGGGCCCACGCCGTTGCCGGCGATGATTTCCTTGACCATGGAACGGGCGACCACGTCGCGACCAGCCAGGTCCTTCGCGTTCGGCGCGTAACGCTCCATGAAGCGCTCGCCGTGGGCGTTGATCAGGTAGCCACCCTCACCGCGGCAACCTTCGGTGACCAGTACACCGGCGCCGGCGATACCGGTCGGGTGGAACTGCCACATCTCGATGTCCTGCACCGGCACGCCTGCACGCAGGGCCATGCCGATACCGTCGCCAGTGTTGATCAGGGCGTTGGTGGTGGAGGCGTAGATACGGCCCGCACCGCCGGTGGCCAGAACGGTGGCCTTGGACTTGATGTACATGGTTTCGCCGGTTTCGATGCAGATCGCGATCACACCGACGAAAGCGCCGTCCTGGTTCTTGACCAGGTCAACGGCGTAGTACTCGTTGAGGAAGGTGGTGCCCGCCTTCAGGTTGCCCTGATAGAGGGTGTGCAGCAGGGCGTGACCGGTACGGTCGGACGCGGCGCAAGTACGCGCAGCCTGGCCGCCCTTGCCGAAGTCCTTGGACTGGCCACCGAACGGACGCTGGTAGATACGGCCGGTTTCGGTACGCGAGAACGGCAGGCCCATGTGGTCCAGCTCGAAAACCGCAGCCGGGCCTTCCTGACACATGTACTCGATAGCGTCCTGGTCACCGATGTAGTCGGAACCCTTGACGGTATCGTACATGTGCCAGCGCCAGTCGTCGTTCGGGTCGGCCGAAGCGATGGCGCAGGTGATGCCGCCCTGGGCGGATACAGTGTGCGAACGGGTCGGGAACACCTTGGTGACTACTGCGGTCTTGTGGCCGCCTTGAGCCAGCTGCAGTGCTGCGCGCATGCCCGCACCGCCGCCACCGATGATGATGGCGTCGAAGGAAATGGTTGGAATGTTAGCCATGAATCAGATACCCCAGAGAATCTGCACACCCCAGACGAAGTAAGCGAACATCGCAACGCCGCATACCGCCTGGAACAGGAAACGAATCGCAGTCGCCGACTTGCCGAACGACATCGGCGTCAGGTAGTCGGTGGCAATGGTCCACATGCCGACCCAGGCGTGAGCGCCCAGGGCAACGAGTGCCAGCAGACTGAAGATCCGCATCGCGTTGTTGGAGAACAGAGCGTGCCACTGGGCATAGTCGATGCCCGGGTGGATCGCGAGGTAGCCGATCAGGAAGATGAAGTAAGCCGCGAGAACGACCGCCGAGACGCGCTGCGCCATCCAGTCATAGAGGCCCGAACGCGACAGGTTCGTGACATTAGTTACCATACCCAAACTCCCGCCAGAACGATCAGCACCACGGAGATGACGATCACGATTTTCGAGCCCAGCTTGCCGCCTTCCAGCGTCTCACCGACACCCATGTCCATGATCAGGTGGCGAACACCTGCGACGAGGTGATACAGCAGGCCGGACAGCAGGCCCCAGGTCACCAGTTTGGCCAGCGGACTGGTCAGACACGCCTTCACCTCGGCAAAGCCCTCCTCGGAACCCAGCGACTTGCCCAATGCGTACAGCATGATGGCAAGGCCGAGGAACAGGATGACGCCGGAAATACGGTGAAGAATGGACGTGTACGCGGTGATCGGGAGTTTGATGGTCCTTAGGTCTAGGTTTACAGGTCGTTGGCTTTTCACGGCTTTTTTCACACTGAAGAGCCCCTAGCGAACAGGGCAAAGTTGTTGGTAAGTGTACTGGTCAGGTACCCACCACCGAAGAGAACACGACACCCAGCAGGGCGGGCTGGAAAGCCCCTGGGAGTCGGCTGCCGAGTATAGACAGTTAGGCTGCTTATGACAACGTAAGGGGCTAGCCCGAATAGCGCATTGCCTTTAGCGAACAAAAGGCGTAAACGGGCGGCAATTTCGTGAAAATCATGGGCTTGGAGGGTGTTTCAACCAGCCTTTAGGCAAATTGACATTCGAATTTATCCCTCTATAGTGGTGCGGGCCCTGCGTGGGGGGTCTGTCTGATGATTTCAAGCATTAATAGGAGGCCACATGGCTGACAAAAAAGCGCAGTTGGTCATCGAGGGCGCAGCCCCCGTAGAGCTGCCCATTTTAACCGGCACCGTTGGTCCCGATGTTATCGACGTCCGCGGGTTGGGGGCATCCGGTCACTTCACCTTCGACCCCGGTTTCATGGCGACCGCCTCGTGCGAGTCGAAGATCACCTACATCGACGGCGACAAGGGCGTGCTGCTGCACCGCGGCTACCCGATCGAACAGCTCGCCGAGCAATCGGACTACCTGGAAACCTGCTACCTGCTGCTCAACGGCGAACTGCCGAACGCAGAGCAGAAGGCCCAGTTCGTCAGCACCGTGAAGAACCACACCATGGTCCACGAGCAGCTGAAATCCTTCTTCAACGGTTTCCGCCGCGACGCCCACCCGATGGCCGTCATGTGCGGCGTGGTCGGCGCCCTCTCGGCGTTCTATCACGACTCGCTGGACATCAATAACCCGCAGCACCGCGAGATCTCCGCCGTGCGCCTGGTCGCGAAGATGCCGACGCTTGCAGCGATGGTGTACAAGTACTCCATGGGCCAACCCATGATGTACCCGCGCAACGACCTGTCGTACGCAGAAAACTTCCTGCACATGATGTTCAACACCCCGTGCGAGATCAAACCGATCAGCCCGGTGCTGGCCAAGGCGATGGACCGGATCTTCATCCTCCACGCCGACCACGAGCAGAACGCTTCCACCTCCACCGTGCGCCTGGCCGGCTCCTCGGGTGCCAACCCGTTCGCCTGTATCGCCGCCGGTATCGCCGCACTGTGGGGCCCTGCCCACGGCGGTGCGAACGAAGCAGTCCTGACCATGCTCGATGAAATCGGCGATGTCTCGAACATCGACAAGTTCATCGCCAAGGCCAAGGACAAGAACGATCCGTTCAAGCTGATGGGCTTCGGCCACCGCGTCTACAAGAACCGCGACCCGCGCGCCACCGTGATGAAGCAGACCTGCGACGAAGTCCTGCGCGAGCTGGGCATCAAGGACGATCCACAGCTGGAACTGGCGATGCGCCTGGAAGAGATCGCCCTGACCGATCCGTACTTCATCGAGCGCTCGCTGTACCCGAACGTCGACTTCTACTCGGGGATCATCCTCAAGGCGATCGGCATTCCAACCAGCATGTTCACCGTGATCTTCGCCCTGGCACGTACCGTGGGCTGGATCTCGCACTGGAAGGAAATGCTCTCCGGCCCGTACAAGATTGGTCGTCCGCGCCAGCTGTACACCGGCGAGCCGCAGCGCGACATCACCGCACTGAAAGACCGCAAGTAAGCCGCCCAGGCTGAACGCAAAAAGGCTGCCCTCGGGCAGCCTTTTTCATTGGGCCATTCGACGAGAGAACCTCAGTTCTTCTCGGCCCGCTCACGCAAGCCTTTCAGCGTATTGAACGGCGCATCCACCACGAACTTGTTGGCCAACCACGAAGGCACGCTACCACCTGGCTCGGTGTGCACCTGATAAGTCACCTCGGTGCTGTCGCCCTTGGGCACCAGCTTCCAGAAGCCCTCGACCTGCGCCACGCGCACGAAGCCCTTCTCCTCCGGCAGGTACTTCGGATCGCCCTCGAGCTTGCGGGTCAGGCTACCGTCGGCTTCCTGCACCGTGGTCACGTGCAGGATCGAATCGCGCGGCGTCACCGGCCAGGGCGTATTGAACTGGGTGTAGGTCCAGCTCTGGTCGCCCTCATGCTTGAGCAGCTTTTGCGACTTGCACTCATGCACCCAGGCGCAGGCGCCGGCTACATCCTCCTGCAGCGCCTTGACCTTGGCCAGCGGCGCCTTGATGACGGTCACCCCACGGTAGGCCTTGTACTTGGAACCCGACACCTCGCTGAGGGACACCTTGATGCCCTCCTCGTCCTTGGCCACCTGCCAGCTCTCGGCCCAGGCCGCCGGCGCCAGCAAGACACCCATGCCACACAGCAGTACAACGCGCTTGATCGATCTCATCATCTTGTTCCTTTTGTCGAAGATCCAAACGTCACGCCGCCGTCATCTGCTCCAGCCAGCCAATGATCCTGATCGCATCGTCGCGATCACTGCCGCAGACATCCACCTCGGCCTTGAACCCGCCACAGACCTTTGGCCGTTCGGGCTTGCCGAACAAGGCGCAGAGATAGTCCACGGACAGGTGCAGGCAACGCTCGCCCGCCGGCTTGCCCTGAGGCATACCGGGGATCGGCGAACTGATGGACGGGGCAATGCAGCAGGCACCGCAGCCCTCGCGGCATTTCATGACAACTGGACTCCCTGGAACTGAACGGGACGGACATCCCTGGATACTAACCGCTCAAACATATGTTTGAAATTACCGAACCGATGAAATCCGCGGTGACTCGGCAGTCAGTTGCGAAATTCGAAATCGATGGCGGCACCCTCGACATCACGGCGACTGTCGTTGCGCAACTGCAACTGCATTTCGTTGCTGATCAGCCGGCCGTTGAGCTGGAACGGACTGTCATCGGACGCGGGCTTTTCGGGGAACATCGATGGCAGCAGGGGTTTGCGCGTCGACGAGGCATTGCCGACATCCGGCTTGAGGTTCTTCACCATCTCGGTCGGCAGGCTCAGATCGAGCTTGGGATTGGGCAGTGGCTTGCTCGCCGCCTTGCTGACCGGCTTGCTCTTCGGCTTTGGCTTAGGCTTGCTTGCAGGTTTACTGGCCGTCTTCGCCGGGGTCTTGACCGCCGGTTTGGCGGTCTTGCTCTGGGAGACTTCGCTCTTGGCCTGCACCTGCGCAGCCTGCACCGACGCACCCGGCAACCAGGGCAGCGCAAGACACAGGATCAGGGCAATCGGGCGAAACGCATTCATGGGCATCAAGAGCATGGCATCAAAATGCCTATGCTCCCTGTTCCCCGCCCTTATGACAAGCTACAAAATCGAGACAGCGGACTCTCGACACAATTGTTGGGCCAGCAGCCCCAAGGTCATCACCGCCCGCTCTGCCTCCTTGCTCCAGGGAATCCCGCAATTGAGGCGGATGCAGTGGTTGAATTGCTCGGTGTTGCTGAAGATCAGACCAGGCGCGATGCTGATGCCCTGCTCCAGCGCCCGCACATGCAACTCCTGGGTATTGACTCGCCCCGGCAGGCTGACCCAGAGAATGAACCCACCCGTAGGCCGAGTCATCTGCGTGCCGTCCGGGAAGTGCTGCTGCACCGCCAGCTGATAGGCACTGAGATTTTTGCGGTACTCCTGGCGAATGAAGCGCAGGTGGCGGTCGTAGCCGCCATTCTCGAGATAGGCCGCCACACCCATCTGGGTGACACTGCAGGCCGAATGCGTGGTGAAGGTCTGCAAGCGCTGGATCTCGTCCTGGTAGCGCCCAGGAATCATCCAGCCGACCCGAACCCCTGGCGACAGCGTCTTGGAGAAGCTCGAACAGTAAATCACTCGATCCAGCCGGTCGAACGCCTTCAGCGCCTTGGTTCGCCCCTGCTCGAACATCAGTTCGCCATAGATATCGTCCTCGACGATCTGGATATCGAAGTCTGACGCCAGGCGCAGCAACTGTTTCTGCCGCTCTTCCGGAATGGTCCCGCCCAGAGGGTTGCTCAGGCGCGCCGTCAGCACCAGGGCCTTGATCGACCACTGGTTGGCAGCCAATTGCAGCGCTTCGAGGCTGATGCCGGTGGACGGGTCGCTGGGAATCTCGATCACCTTCAGGCCCAGCAAGTCCGCCAACTGCAGCAGCCCATAGTAGGTCGGCGACTCGGCGGCGATCAGGTCGCCAGGACGCGTCAACACGCGCAGCGCCATTTGCAAGGCATCGACACAGCCATGGGTGACAATCACCTCGCGCGGGTCGACCAGCACGCCAGCGTCACGCATGCGAATGGCGATCTGCCGGCGCAGCGGCTCGAACCCCGGGCTGAACATGTAGCTGAAGGCACGCGGGCTGTGGAACCGCGTCACCTTGGCGATCTGCTGGTGCAGGGCCCGAACCGGCAGGTAGTCCACATGGGGAACAGCAGCGCCAAACGGGAACACGCCATCGCGGCGCGCTTCAGTGAGCACTTGCTGGATGATACTGGCCCGGGTGACCAACCCAGGGCGCTCGACCCGGGCGATATCCGGCGTCTGCGCGGTCAGGGCGGGCGTCTGGTGGACATAGTAGCCAGACTGCGGGCGGGCACGGATCAGCCCCTGATCCTCGAGGTTGGCGTAGGCCTGCAGCACCGTGGCATGACTGACATTGAGCTGGGCGCTCATCTTGCGCACGGAAGGCACGCGCTCGCCTGGCTGGTAGACACCGCGACGGATGTCATCGGCCAGTTGCTGGGCAATGCGCTGGTACAACAGCAGGTTGGTCATGGTGATTCTCGAAGCGCGGACGGGTTCGTTGTTCTTGTACGACTCACAGTCGAGACAGAATACCGTAACAGTTGCAAAGTGTACTGGGACAGTTCCGAGAATAGTCGACATTACACTTGCTTGACAGCGGCGAACAGACGAACCGTCAGCGCGGGTGCCAGGCAGCACCCGAACAGCACTCAGCGCGGCGGCGCGAGCTTGCCCTTCTCATCGGAGAACACGATCTCCACACGGCGGTTCTGCGCCCTGCCCCGCTCCGAGGCGTTGACCTCGACCGGGTACTGATCGCCATACCCCTCGACCTCGATGCGCTTTTCATCGATGCCCAGGTCGACCAGCATGTCCGCCACGGACTGCGCACGGTCACGGGACAGCTTCAGGTTGTCTTCGGACGCCCCGGTGCTGTCGGTGTAGCCCTCGATCCGCACCACGCGGCGAGGGTTGAGCTGCAGGAACTGCACCAGCTTGAGCACCGTGCGACTGGCGGAGTTCTTGAGCTCAGCCTCGCCGGTGTCAAACAGCACGTCCCCCAGCGTCATTACAAGGCCGCGATCGGCCTGCTCCGATGCCAGGGCGGCGATCTGCGATTCGACCCACTTGCCCTGCTGCTGGACGCTGGCCAGCTTCGCCTCACGCAGCGCCAGTTGCAGACGCTGGCGCTCCAGATCGAGCTTGGCCAGGCGCTCCTGGTTCAGTGCCAGATTGGCGTGCTCGCGGGCGATCTCGCTGTAGCGCTGGCTGAGGTAGGCATAGTGACGCACATCGGTGCCGCTGCCGACATAGCTGGCCAGGCGCTCTGCACGCGCCAGCGACTCACCGGCACGGATCACATCGCGCGGTGCACTGCGCAGCACGTCGGAGTTGTCCTTGACCTTCTGGAACGCAGCCGTGGCATCGTCCAACGCCGACTCGCTGCGCTGGCTCGCGCAACCCTGCAGACCGACGGCCAACGCCAACACGACCAGGGCAGCGCCGGGCTTGAATGTACGGCTCATGGCTGCACCTCCAGCTGCTTGCGCAGGCGCTTGATACGCGACTCGGTCACCTTCAACTGTTCTTCGCTTTTCTGGGTCAACACCTGAGCCTCGGCCAGGCGTGCATCCAGCTCGGCCTGCTCGGCGCGCATGCGCGCATCACGAAAGTCTTCGCTGACCATGTTGGTCTTGGCTCGGGCGAACTTGTCTTCGGCCAGCTTGAACGCCTCGACCTGCTCAGTCGCGCCGACAGCCTTGGCCTGCTCCAGCGCCTGCTCGGACAGGCGCATCTGCTCATGAGGAGCCGGATCGTTGGCACAACCGGCCAGGGCTGCAACAGCCAGGACCAGGATCAGTGGTTGGATTCTCACGCATTCTTCCTACTGTTTGGGGGCGTCCCCGGTCATCTGCATCTGCGCTTTCCAGCGCTCCACATTCCGCTGCAGCACCGCCTCGGAGGCGCCAGAGATCGGCAATTCTGTCAGCTTTTTCGCCAGTTGCCCACGCAGCCAGGCATCGTTACAGGCCGAATTGTGCGACACCGCCAGGTACAGCCCCGGACGATCCACCGGCAGGCCGCGTGCGACGAGGTCGTTACTCATGCCCAGGCTCTGGGTCATGGCCATCCCCGAATAGCGCCCCGCCAATACGTAGTCGACCTGGCCGAGCACCAGCTTCTGGAAGGCCTGGGTGAGATTCTGCGCAGACACCAGCTTGAGCTGGGACTTGGCGAACGCTTCGAACGCCGGGGTCAACCGGGCTTTCTCCGAAAGACTGCCCTGATAGCGGGCCAGATCCGCCGGACCGTCGAAATCCAATGCCGAATCATGGCGGGTCCAGACCAGGTATTCGTTGAGCTGCAGGGGGGGATGGATGTAGTCCAGCGCGGTCAACTGGCCGACTTGCATCGGCGTGTCCAACAACAGGTCCATGCGCCCGCTGCGCACCTCTTCCAGCGCCTGCTCGCGGCGCCCGGCATGCAGCACCTCGACCCTCACCCCCAACTCGCCCGCCACCTGGCGCAACAGGTCGACATTGGCACCGATCAGGTGCCGGGGGTCTTTCGGGTCCTGCCAGGAGTACGGCGGCGCATCCGGGCTGCCAGTGGCCACCAGCTTTTCACACTTGCCGGCGGCCATCGCCTGCGAGGATATCAAGGCCACCATGCAGGTCAGCAACCGACCCGTTCTGCCAAACGCCATTACCTTGCTCCTTGCCAGCCATGCAAAAAAAAGCCCGACCCCTGTAACGAGGGTCGGGCTTCTTTATAAGTGAAGCGCTCGGATCAGACCAGCTTTTCCAGCTCCGGCACCGCCTCGAAGAGGTCGGCAACCAGGCCGTAGTCGGCAACCTGGAAGATCGGGGCTTCTTCGTCCTTGTTGATCGCGACGATCACCTTGGAGTCCTTCATGCCCGCCAGGTGCTGGATCGCGCCGGAGATACCGACGGCGATGTACAGCTGCGGCGCGACGATCTTGCCGGTCTGGCCGACCTGCATGTCGTTCGGCACGAAGCCTGCGTCGACCGCAGCGCGCGAAGCGCCGACAGCGGCGCCGAGCTTGTCGGCCAGGGCGTACAGGTGCTTGAAGTTGTCACCGTTGCCCATGCCACGGCCGCCGGAAACGACGATCTTGGCGGCGGTCAGCTCGGGACGGTCGGACTTGGCCAGCTCTTCGCCAACGAAAGCCGACTTGCCGGCGTCGTGGGCAGCAGCAACGGCTTCCACCGCAGCCGAACCACCTTCGGCGGCCACGGCGTCGAAGCCGGTGGTACGCACGGTGATGACCTTGACCGCAGCGCTCGATTGCACGGTGGCAATGGCGTTACCGGCATAGATCGGACGCTTGAAGGTGTCGGCGGATTCGACCGAGACGATCTCGGAGATCTGGTCGACGTCCAGCAGCGCAGCGACGCGCGGCAGGATGTTCTTGCCGTTGGTGGTGGCCGGGGCCAGCACGTGGCTGTAGCCCTTGGCCAGCTCGACGATCAGCGGCGCTACGTTTTCCGGCAGGGCGTGGGCGTAGGCCGCATTGTCCGCAACCAGCACCTTGGCAACGCCAGCGATCTTGGCCGCAGCCTCGGCTACGCCGCCGACGTTCTGGCCTGCGACCAGCACGTGGACGTCGCCACCGATCTTGGCGGCAGCAGCGACAGTGTTCAGGGTGGCCGGGGCTACGGCACCGTTCTCGTGTTCAGCGACAACCAGGATAGTCATTTAGATTACCTTCGCTTCGTTCTTCAGCTTCTCGACCAGTTCGGCCACCGACTTGACCTTGATACCGGCGCTGCGTGCAGCAGGCGCTTCGACTTTGATGGTCTTGGTGGTGGAGGCGGTGGATACGCCCAGCGCATCTGGAGTCACGGTCTCCAGCGGCTTCTTCTTGGCCTTCATGATGTTCGGCAGCGACGCATAGCGCGGCTCGTTCAGACGCAGGTCGGTGGTGACGATCGCC
The DNA here is from genome assembly GCF_016624805.1 of Pseudomonas sp. S44. Classification (NCBI taxonomy): domain Bacteria; kingdom Pseudomonadati; phylum Pseudomonadota; class Gammaproteobacteria; order Pseudomonadales; family Pseudomonadaceae; genus Pseudomonas; species Pseudomonas sp. S44. Next base: position 168,750 of record NZ_JACVTY010000004.1, on the reverse strand, counting down.
GGCAGGTTCAGCGCGACGGTCTGCAGGCCGCCATCGATCTCACGGGTGACGTTCAGCTTGTCGCCAGCCACTTCGACCTTGGAGGCGAAGGTGCCCTGGGCGTAGCCGGTCAGCGCAGCCAGCATCTGGCCGGTCTGGTTGTTGTCACTGTCGATGGCCTGCTTGCCGAGGATGACCAGCTGCGGCTGCTCTTTATCGACGATGGCCTTCAGCGCCTTGGCCACGGCCAGGGAGTTCAGTTCCTCGCTGGTCTCGACCAGGATGGCACGATCGGCACCCAGTGCCAGGGCGGTACGCAGTTGCTCCTGGGCGGCGGTCGGGCCGACGGCAACGGCGACGATCTCGGTCGCAACGCCCTTCTCTTTCAGGCGTACGGCTTCTTCCACGGCGATTTCGCAGAAGGGGTTCATGGACATCTTGACGTTTGCAAGGTCGACGCCGGAGTTGTCCGCCTTGACGCGAACCTTGACGTTGTAGTCGACCACTCGTTTGACAGCTACAAGAACCTTCATGGATTCCTCGTTACTCTCCGGTGAAAAGAATGTCGCCTGGGGCGTGCCCGGCGAATGCGCGTGGGTACAAGGACACCTCTGAAAACGTTCCGGGTCGAGCGAAATTTGCCATGACCGATCAGTCCTGTACGGACTGGCGGGGCAAAACCCGCGGGTCATTTTCTGTCGTGGCGTGTAGACTCCACTACAAAAAGGGTTTCGGCCTGTATTCCCTGCTCTACGCCTGGTTTTTAGAGGTGCACCTGCGCCCGACGGTCAGCCTACGGCGAGCGTAAAACCGCTCGTATCTTGACCGTAACACCCAATCCGGTCAATACGGCAAATTGGCCAGCCTCCAGCCGCCCTCCTGTGATTTTACTGGGCTGCGGCAAATTCAAACAAACGTTTGTATTGGACCCGCCAAGTGGTGTAGATATAATGCGCGGCCAAGACAAAACGGTGTAGTCCGCCACCGGCACGGCTACAGCTGCCCCGACCGTGAGCGGGCATCCGACACCCATAAGACAAGCAACGCGATGAGCCTTGAGTAGGAGAGAACCTGTGGAACGCGAATACATGGAATTCGACGTGGTCATCGTCGGCGCAGGCCCGGCGGGCCTGTCTGCCGCCTGCCGCCTGAAGCAGAAGGCCGCCGAAGCCGGTAACGAGATCAGCGTCTGCGTGGTCGAGAAAGGCTCCGAGGTCGGCGCCCACATCCTCTCCGGCGCGGTCTTCGAACCCCGCGCGCTGAACGAGCTGTTCCCCGATTGGAAAGAACTCGGCGCCCCGCTGAACACCGAGGTCAAGCGCGACGACATCTATGTGCTCAAGGACCAGGGCAGTTCGGTCAAGGTGCCGGACCTGTTCGTGCCCAAGACCATGCACAACCAGGGCAACTACATCATCTCGCTGGGTAACCTGTGCCGCTGGCTGGCCCAGCAGGCCGAGAACCTGGGCGTGGAAATCTACCCGGGCTTCGCCGCTCAGGAAGCGCTGTTCGACGAGAACGGCGTAGTCCGTGGCATTGTCACCGGCGACCTGGGTGTCGACCGCGAAGGTCAGCCCAAGGACGGCCTGTACACCCCCGGCATGGAGCTGCGCGCCAAGTACACCCTGTTCGCCGAAGGTTGCCGCGGCCACATCGGCAAGCAGCTGATCAAGCGCTTCGACCTGGACAGCGAAGCCGACGTGCAGCACTACGGCATCGGCATCAAGGAAATCTGGGAGATCGACCCGAGCAAGCACGAGCAAGGCCTGGTGGTGCACACCGCCGGCTGGCCGCTGGATGTGGTGAGCGCAGAGAACACCGGCGGCTCGTTCCTCTATCACCTGGAGAACAACCAGGTAGTAGTTGGCTTGATCGTCGATCTTTCCTACGCCAACCCCTACCTGTCGCCGTTCGACGAGTTCCAGCGCCTGAAGCACCACCCGGTGATCAGCCAGTACCTGGAAGGCGGCAAGCGCATCAGCTACGGCGCCCGTGCCATCTGCAAGGGCGGTCTGAACTCGCTGCCGAAGATGGTGTTCAACGGCGGCGCGCTGATCGGCTGCGACCTGGGCACCCTGAACTTCGCCAAGATCAAGGGCAGCCACACGGCGATGAAGTCCGGCATGCTGGCCGCCGATGCAGTGGCTGATGCCCTGTTCGCCGGCAGCGAAGGTGGCGACGCCCTCAACAGCTATGTCGAGGCGTTCAAGGCCAGCTGGCTGTATGAAGAGCTGTACGCCAGCCGCAACTTCGGCCCGGCCATGCACAAGTTCGGGCCACTGTTCGGCGCTGCGTTCAACTATGTCGACCAGAACTGGTTCGGCGGCAAGCTGCCGTTCACCCTGCACGACACCAAGCCCGACTACGCCTGCATGAAGCTGGCTGCCGACGCGAAAAAGATCGACTACCCCAAGCCCGACGGCAAGCTCAGCTTCGACAAGCTCAGCTCGGTGTTCCTCTCCAGCACCAACCATGAAGAGGAACAACCCTGCCACCTGAAGCTGACCGATCCGAACGTGCCGATCGCCACCAACCTGCCGCTGTACGACGAGCCGGCCCAGCGTTACTGCCCGGCCGGGGTCTACGAAGTGGTCACCCAGGAAGACGGCAGCAAGCGCTTCCAGATCAACGCGCAGAACTGCGTGCACTGCAAGACCTGCGACATCAAGGATCCGTCGCAAAACATCACCTGGGTCACCCCAGAAGGTGCCGGCGGCCCTAACTACCCCAACATGTAAGGCCCGCGCCGCATGAAAAAAGCCCCCTGGCAGCGATGCCAGGGGGCTTTTTCATCTGCTGCCGATACTCAGGACAGCACCACCGCGTCCTGCTCGAACAACGCCCAACCACCCTTTCCATCGACCTCCAGCCGGTGGCTGTGAAAGCCAGCCAGCGTGCTGCGGTGCCCGACACTCACCAGCAAGGTTTCCGGCATTTCGTTGCGCAGCAGCGAATACAAGGCATGTTCCAAACCTTCATCCATCGCCGAGGTGGACTCATCGAGAAACACCACGTGCGGCTGGTTGAACAATACTCGGGCGAACGCCAGGCGCTGCTGCTCGCCGATCGACAGGATGCGCGTCCAGTCGCGGCTTTCCTCCAGGCGCTCGGCCAGATGCGCCAGGTTCACTTGCCGCAATGCCTGTTGCATCCGTGCATCCTGCTCCTGACCGACCTGGGCCGGGTAGGCGATGGCGGTGCGCAGATCCCCCAACGGCAGGTAAGGCCGCTGCGACAGGAACAGCGCCTGCGCCCCCAAAGGCCTCGCGACCGCCCCTTCTGCATAAGGCCACAATCCCGCCAGGGCCCGAAGCAGCGTGGTCTTGCCGCTGCCCGAAGGCCCCTTGATCAGCAATGCCTGCCCGGCCTGCAGGTTCAGGCTCAGGTCGGCAATCAACCGGTGGCCATCCGGGCGCAGCACCTGCAAACCTGCGATATCCAGGGCCCGCGGCAACTCGCGAGTTGCCACGTGCGGCAGCTCGCTGGCCTGGTGGTTGGCATCGAGAAAACCGGTGAGACGATCGAGGGTCGCGCGGTAGCTGGCAAAGGTGTCGTAGGACTCCCGGAAAAACGATAACGAATCCTGCACCTGCCCGAACGCCTGCGACGTCTGCATCACGTCACCCAGCTTGATCGCTCCGCTGAAGAAACGCGGCGCCTGCAGGATAAACGGGAACACCACCGCCACCTGGCTGACACCCAAGTTGAAACCGTTGAACTTCAGGCTCCGCCAGACCAGTGCCCAGACATTGCCGATCAAGGCGAAGAAGCGCCCGAGCAACGTGCCCCGCTCGACCTGCGCGCCCTGGTAGAAGGCAATGTTCTCGGCATTCTCGCGCAAGCGCATCAGTGCGTAGCGAAAGTTCGCCGTGAGCTTCTCGTTGAGGAAATTCAGGCGAATCAACGGCCGCCCGAGGCGGAAGGCGATCCAGGTGGCGATGAGCACATAGACGTACACCGCAAACACCATCGCCCGCGGCACCTCGACACCAGCCACTGCCAATGGCGCCGACAGCCCCCAGAGAATGCCGGTGAAGGCAACCAGCGAGACCAACGCACTCACTGCCCCAAGGGCCAGCGACACCGAGCCGGTAACGAAGGCGTTGACGTCCAGTTCGATACGTTGGTCCGGGTTGTCCACCGGCTCTTCGAGGAACTGCCCGCGGTAGTAGGCATCGCCATGCATCCAGTCGGCGGTCAGGCGCTCGGTCAGCCAGACCCGCCAATGGATGTTGAACGACTGGGTGACGTAGTAGTTGAACAGTGAACGCAGCACATGAATGGTTGCCAGTACCGCGAACACCCCGAGCAGGTACCAGAACGCCGTCTGGTCCAGGCCCTGCAGGGCGCTATAGAAACCGTTGTACCAGAACGAGAACAGCACGTTCATGCGCACCGAGAACAGCGCCAGGAACAGCAGCAGGGCAAACACCAACAGCGGACGCCAACTGCGCCTGAAGCTGAAGTAATCGCCTGCCAGTTGCCAGAACTGCTGGCCCCAGCGAGTAAAGCGCACCGCCAGGAAAGCGGCGGCGGTGAAGCCGACAAGGGTGATCAATGAAGCGACTGCAAGCCAGCTCAGGCTCTCTTGCAGGGCCTGGTGCCAGTTCATTTCCATGGTGGGGTTTCCGTGGCGAGTATTTACTCGAGCCTAGCACCGGCCGGGGTTGGCGAAGATGACGGAGGTTTCATGTTGGGCGTGCCGGCTGGATCGCACATGCAACGAATCCGACTCGATCCGTGTAGGGATAACTGTCTTGTTCAGGATCTAAAGTCCAGCCCAATCCCTGTGGGAGCGGGCAAGCCCGCCCCCACAGGCACCACCGCGCACGTTACCCCAACGCCTCCCGCACCTTCGAATCGAGCCCCTCCCCCGCATGGGCCTCGATCCATTCGCTCAACTGCCGGCGCATCGCTGGGGTCCAGAAACTCTGCAAGTGCTGCCTCACCCCCTGCACCGCCAGCGCCCGGTCCGGCTCGCTGTCGAAGTAGTGTGCGATCTGGTTGGCCATCTTGACCAGGTTGTCACTGCTCATCGGCGGACCTCGGCTTTTTCCTGTCCTTCGACCTGACGTCGCTCCTTGAGCAAGCGCTGCTGTTCGTCACTGAAATGCTGATAGCGCTTCTGCCATTCAGAGGGCTGGAACACCCGCACCACCTCAACCGCCGTGACTTTGTACTCGGGGCAGTTGGTGGCCCAGTCGGAGTTGTCGGTGGTGATCACGTTGGCACCGGACTCGGGGAAGTGGAAGGTGGTGTACACCACGCCCGGCGCCACCCGCGCACTGACCCGCGCACGCAATACGCTCTGCCCCGCACGGCTGCCCACGCCAACCCAGTCGCCGTCGCGGATGCCGCGGCTTTCGGCATCGCTGGCGTGGATCTCCAGGCGATCCTCATCATGCCAGGCAACGTTGTGGGTGCGGCGGGTCTGGGCACCGACGTTGTATTGGCTGAGGATGCGGCCGGTGGTCAGCAACAACGGATAACGGGCATTGACCTTCTCGTCGGTGGGTACATAACCGGTGAGCATGAATCGCCCCTTGCCGCGCACGAACTGGTCGATGTGCATGGTCGGGGTGCCGTCGGGCGCGGCTTCGTTGCACGGCCATTGCAGGCTGCCATGGCGGTCGATCTCGGCATAGCTGACGCGGTGGAAGCTCGGCGTCAGGCGGGCGATCTCGTCCATGATCTCGGACGGATGCCGGTAGTCCATGCGGTAGCCCAAGGCATTGGCCAGGGCCACGGTCGCCTCCCAGTCGGCCTTGCCGGCCAGCGGCTCCATCACCTTGCGCACCCGCGAGATGCGGCGTTCGGCGTTGGTGAAGGTACCGTCCTTTTCCAGGAACGAGCTGCCTGGCAGGAACACATGGGCGAACTTGGCGGTTTCGTTGAGGAAGATGTCCTGCACTACCACGCACTCCATGGCCATCAGTGCCGCGGTGACGTGCTGGGTGTTCGGGTCACTCTGGGCGATATCCTCGCCCTGGCAGTACAGCGCCTTGAAGCTGCCATCGAGCGCGGCCTCGAACATATTGGGAATGCGCAGACCAGGATCAGGCTGCAAGGTCACGCCCCAGGCCTGCTCGAATTCACTGCGCACGGTCTCGTTGGAGATATGCCGGTAGCCTGGCAGTTCGTGAGGGAAGGAACCCATGTCGCATGAGCCCTGGACGTTGTTCTGACCACGCAACGGATTGACGCCCACGCCTTCGCGACCGATGTTGCCGGTTGCCATGGCCAGGTTGGCGATGCCCATCACCGCCGTGCTGCCCTGGCTGTGTTCGGTGACGCCCAGGCCATAGTAGACCGCCGCATTGCCAGCGCCCGCGTACAACCGTGCCGCCTCGCGGATCTGCTCGGCAGGCACGCCGCAGACCGGCCCAAGCGCCTCGGGTGAGTTCTCGGCCAGGCTGACGAACTCACGCCAGCGCGTGAACTCGGCACTCTCGCAGCGCGCGTCGATGAAGGCCTGGTCGAGCAGCCCTTCATCGACGATCACATGGGCCAAGGCATTGAGCATGGCGACGTTGGTGCCCGGACGCAGTTGCAGGTGCAGCTCGGCGCGGGCGTGGGGCGAGTCGACCAGGTCGATGCGGCGCGGGTCGATGACGATCAGCCGCGCGCCCTGGCGCAGGCGGCGCTTGAGCTGCGAGCCGAACACCGGGTGAGCGTCGGTCGGGTTGGCGCCGATCACCAGGATCACGTCGGCCTGCATGACCGAGTCGAAGCTCTGGGTGCCGGCCGATTCGCCCAGGGTCTGCTTCAGGCCATAACCGGTCGGCGAATGGCAGACCCGCGCGCAGGTGTCGACGTTGTTGTTGCCGAAGGCGGCACGCACCAGCTTCTGCACCAGATAGGCTTCTTCATTGGTGCAACGGCTGGAGGTGATACCGCCGATCGAGTCGCGTCCGTACTTGAGCTGGATGCGTCGGAACTCACTGGCGGCATAGGCCAGCGCCTCATCCCAACTGACTTCCTGCCATGGGTCTTCAAGGCGCTTGCGGATCATCGGCGTGGTGATGCGATCCGGGTGGGTGGCGTAGCCCCAGGCGAAGCGCCCCTTGACGCAGGCGTGACCGTGGTTGGCGCCGCCGTTCTTGTCCGGGACCATGCGCACCAGTTGATCGCCCTTCATCTCGGCGCGGAACGAGCAGCCCACCCCGCAATAGGCGCAGGTGGTGATCACCGCACGCTCCGGCTGGCCGAGCTGGACCAAACTCTTCTCAGTCAGGGTCGCTGTCGGGCAGGCCTGCACGCAGGCGCCGCACGACACGCACTCGGAGGCGAGGAAATTCTCGCCACCGGCCGCTGCCACCCGCGACTCGAAGCCTCGACCATTGATGGTCAGGGCGAAGGTGCCCTGAATGTCTTCGCAGGCACGCACACAGCGGCTGCAGACGATGCACTTGCTGGGCTCGTAGTCGAAGTACGGGTTGGAGACGTCCTTGGCCTCGTCAAGATGGTTGGCGCCGTCATAGCCATAGCGCACCTCGCGCAGGCCCACCTGGCCGGCGACCGTTTGCAACTCGCAGTTGCCATTGGCAGAGCAGGTCAGGCAGTCCAGCGGGTGATCGGAGATGTACAGCTCCATGACATTGCGCCGCAGGTCGGCCAGGCGCGGCGTCTGGGTGCGCACCACCATGCCTTCGCTGACCGGCGTGGTGCATGAAGCTGGGTAGCCGCGCATACCGTCGATCTCGACCATGCACATGCGGCACGAGCCGAAGGCTTCGAGGCTGTCGGTGGCGCACAGCTTGGGGATGCTGGTGCCCAGCAGCGCGGCGGCGCGCATCACCGAGGTGCCTGCGGGGACACTGATCGCACGGCCGTCGATGTTCAGGCTGACCTGCAGCTCACTGTCGCGAGCAGGCGTGCCCAGGTCGATGTCGCTGTTGGCGGGGTCGAAATAGTTGATCATTGCGCGGCCTCCGAGCTGGCCAGACCGAAATCGGCGGGGAAGTGCTTGAGGGCGCTGGCCACCGGGTAAGCGGTCATCCCGCCCATCGCGCACAGCGAGCCGTACTGCATCGTGTCGCACAAATCGCGCAGCAGGTGCGCCTGGTCTTCGCGCGCAGCAGGGTCGCTGCTGGCGATCAGGCGATCCACCACCTCCATGCCGCGGGTCGATCCGATCCGGCAGGGGGTGCACTTGCCGCAGGATTCCTCGGCGCAGAACTGCAGGGCGAAACGCGCCATGCCGGCCATGTTCAGCGTGTCGTCGGCGACTACCACACCACCATGGCCGATCATCGCGCCGATGGCAGCGAAGGCCTCGTAGTCCAGCGGCGTATCGAACTGCGACGGCGGCACCCAGGCACCCAGCGGGCCACCGACCTGCGCAGCTTTCAGCGGACGACCACTGGCGGTACCACCGCCATACCCCTCGACCAGCTCTCGCAGGGTCAGGCCAAAGGCACGCTCGACCAACCCGCCCTGGCGCACGTTGCCCGCCAGTTGGAACGGCAAGGTGCCCAGCGAACGGCCCATGCCAAAGTCGCGATAGAACGCTGCACCTCTTGCCAGGATGATCGGCACAGAAGCCAAGGTCAGGACGTTATGCACCAGCGTCGGCTGGCCGAACAGGCCCTCGAGCGCCGGCAGCGGCGGCTTGGCGCGCACGATGCCGCGCTTGCCTTCGATCGACTCCAGCAGCGCCGTCTCTTCGCCACAAATATAGGCGCCAGCCCCCACACGCACCTCAAGCTCGAAAGCCACGCCGCTGCCGGTGACGTCCAGATAGCCGGCTTCGCGGGCCAGCATCACCGCTTCGTTGAGCACTCGGATGGCGTCCGGGTACTCGGAGCGCACATAGATGTAGCCCTTGCTTGCGCCGACCGCGAGGCCGGCGATGATCATGCCCTCGATCAACAGGAACGGATCGCCTTCCATCAGCATGCGGTCGGCGAAGGTGCCGGAGTCGCCTTCGTCGGCGTTGCAGACGATGTACTTCTGCCCGGCCGGTGCCTGGCGCACGGTGCGCCACTTGATACCCGCCGGAAACGCGGCCCCGCCTCGGCCACGCAGGCCGGAATCGAGCACCGCGGCAACCACTGCATCGCCATCCAGCAATGCAGCCTTGCGCAACCCCTCGAAGCCGCCATGGGCCTGATAGTCGTCCAGCGACAATGGCCGGGTGATGCCTGCACGGGCGAACAGCAGGCGCTGCTGGGTCTTCAGGTAAGGAATCTGTTCGACAGGGCCCAATGCCAGTGGATGCTCGCCCCCCTTGTCCAGGGCCTCCAGCAGGTGCGGCACATCTTCCGGCATGACCGGCCCGAAGCCCAGGCGCCCTTCGGCGCTTTCCAGCTCCAGCAATGGCTCGAGCCAATACAAGCCCCGCGAGCTGGTGCGCTGGATCTGCAGCGGCAGTTGCCGCTGCCCGGCCTCACGTCCGAACGCCTCGGCGACCTGATCGGCGCCCACTGCGCGAGCCAGCGAATCGCAGGAAATACACAGCTTGATCATGCGCCCGCCTCCACCATGCAGCTCTTCACCAAAGCCTGCAGACGCTCGGGCGTGAGCCGCGCATGCACCTGGCCGTCCAGCTCCAGCGCCGGCGAGCAGGCGCAAGCGCCGAGGCAGTACACCGGGCGCAGACTCAATGCTCCGTCGGCAGTAGTGCCATGGTCGTCCAGCCCGAGCTGTTCGCGCAGTTGCGCGGCCAGGGCTTCGGCGCCGCGGCTCTGGCACGACTCGGCGCGGCACAGGCGCAGGGTGTGGCGTGCCGGGGGCGAAGTGCGGAAATCATGGTAGAAGCTGATCACCCCACGCACCTCGGCGAGGCTGAGGTTCAGCGCATGGGCGATCTCGGGGACAGCTTCGTCGGGTACATGGCCCAGGCCTTGCTGGATGGCGTGGAGGATCGGCAACAGCGCGCCGGGCACCTCCTTGTGGTTGTCCAGCACGCGCTGGATCAAGGGCAGGTCAAGCGTCTCTTCAGGCATACAGCGGACCTCGGCAACCCGGATCCGCCCGAGGTGCGGGCAGGTGTCCGGCGGTGTTCTGCTGCGGCGCACCGGGCCTGTCACGGTCACAGGATCACGGTCGCCCTCCTCGTCCAAGCCGGTGCGTCTGTGCGCACTCGGTCGTCGGACATCCTGATAAGAATGGCACCGTTGGCCGAAAGCGGTAGCGCGCAAGCGACAGGGCGCATCCTGAAACCGACGCGTGCGAGATTGCACATAAGCTCACCTCCACAAGCGCAGTGCCAATCCGGGAAAGATAGTTAGGAGTAATTTCACAACATTTCACTTAGTTAATAGCTTGCCGCTAACAATGGCTATTTACCAAACAACACTTCACTTGACAGGCAACTAAATTCACAACTTCCGCTGCGGCAATCACACCATTTAGCAAACGCGTGAAAACGATAATAAATTCACGCTTCGCACGGTTCTTTTACAATTTGAAACAAATATGACTTATCGCCTCCTTATCGTCGGAATCCTCCTGTATCACTAGGTCCGGCCCCATGAAAACCTCAAACACCGACGCCCCTGGCACAACGTCCTCTGACAATCCCCTTGCCCGTTTCGAAACCGCGGTCACCCGCTCGCTTTCCAACTTCAAGGACACGCCAGACCCCACGCCGGCCGGCAACAAACGCTTCGTCGTCGCCGCCACGGTCGACAACAAGAAAGAAGCAGAGATCGCCGCCGCACTGGCCACCCACGACCCGGAAGTCATCAAGCACCTCAACGATCCCAACCTCGCCGATATCGGCAACACCGGCATCCCGCTGGCCAACATCGCCTCGATCACCAAGCTCTCCGACAACGTGCTGGACCTCAAGACCCGCGACGGACGCGACATCGTCATCATCAAGCAGATGACCCCCTACCTGTTCGACGGCATGGCCAGCAAGACCGACGCCGTGGACGCCCTGAACAAGAGCAAGGCCGAGGGCTATCGCATCGCCCAGGCCGGCGATGTGCCACCGGGCATGGACGACTACAAGTTCATCGGCCCTGCCGACGAGGTCGGTCCCGGCCTGATTCGCTACGAAACCCAGTCCGGCGACAAGGTGATCGTCGCCAACGAGACCAACCATGCCCTGTTTGACCAGGTGAAGTCCGACGGCGAAGCCCTCACCCTGATCAACAAGAGCGAGCAGGAAGGCTATCGCCTGGCCAGGACCGACGAGCCCGCCGACGGCATCAAGGCCATCGGCACACCCGAGGAGCTGGGCCACGGCCTGATCCGCTACGAAACCGAAAGCGGCGAGAAGATCATCGTCTCCCAAGGCATCAGCCCGGATCTCTATGCCTCGATGAGCAAGGAGTCCAATGGCATCTTCGGTGTCGACGGCGCGGTCGACACCAGCTGGATCGACAATTCCAAGTACGCCAGCGGTGTGCGCGACTGGGACACCATCACCGGCAACAAGGGTGCCGACAAACCCTCTCAAGCCGAAAAAGACCTGGAGCGCCCGCGTGCCGCATCCAAGATGCTCAGCGACAACTGGGACAAATGGGGCCTGCACGACCGCAAGATCGACTTCTCCAACCCGCCCAGCGACCTGCCGCCCGAGGCGCAGGCCACGCTCAAGTACCTGGCGGGCAGCCCGAGCCTGATGAACGCCCTGGACAGCGGCGGCCTGGGCAAGAGCGATGGCATCATCACCCACGCCGATGTCGACAAGTTCATCAGCCAGCAGAACAAGGACCTGTCGGCCGCGTCCTCCGCTTATTCGAAGTTCCTGTCGAAAAATCCGGACGCATCCGACCTGGCCAAGGAAAACGCCAAGTCCGCAGCCATCGTCATGGCCAACATCTCGCTGGTCAGCAGCGCCGGCCCGGCCATGTGGGGCGACAACCAGCGTGCCAACAACGGCAGCCTGACCACCGACAACCTCAACGCGATCAAGTCCGACAGCGGCCTGAGCCCCGAGCTGACCGGCGCTGCCGGTTACTGGTCCAACCCGGGCATGTGGCACGTGATGGACTCGGCCGGCGACCACCCCGCGACCGCCTCCTCCGACGGCATCGTCCAGCAGAAGAACATCGGCGCCTGGCTGGAAAACCAGGCACCGAAGGACGACCACGGCGTGCTGATGATGCTCAGCAACGCCTCGATTCGCGGCTCTCTGGCGGGCGTGGACACCTCCAAGCTGACCAAGGACGTGCTCGAGCACCCCGAGAACTACGACGGCAAGACCAAGGCCGCGGCCATGCTGGAGATCACTGACGCGCGTGCGCGCCTGCAGGCCAGCGACAAGGTCGACGGCGACCTGTATGCCGGCATCACCGCCGACAGCCAGTACCACCTCAACCCGACCAAGTCCAAGGTCATGAAGCAACTGGACGATGCCATCTCCAAGCTGGGCAACGACGCGGACGTCAAGGCCTACATGGCCGCAAACCAGGGCCCGGGCATGCGCGACATCATCAACGCCGACCCGGCGATGAAGAAAGCGCTACAACACAGCCAGGACAGCCAGATCAACAGCGGCAACATCATCAACACCGCCCTGGCCACCAAGGACGCCAATGGCAACCCCTTGTCGCTGCCCGACGCCCTGGCCCTGGCCGGCACCGATGCCACCCTGACCGACCTCGCCCTGGGCGGCGACGGCAACGTCGACCTGGCATCGATCGCCGACAAGTCGGGCAAGTCCGGGGATATCGAGCAGTATTTCCGCGAACATATCCTCAACGGCAAGGACCTGGAGGATGGCCTGTCCAAGGGCGGCGACCCGATGACCGTCATCGGCCAGTACGCCTCCAATGCCGCGCTGTTCAAAGAGTTCCTCGGCGACAAGGTGACGCCGCAGGAAGCCTCCGAAGTCGGCCAGCGCATCAACCAGGCAGTGTCCGATTCACTGATCGACGGGGCCGACAACAACACGCTCAAGGACATCTTTGGCGACGGTAGCGGCAACTTCGATGAAAACAAGGCCAAGGCCATCATCGACAAGGCCATGGCCGACGATCCGGACATGTTCAAGGACTCCAGCGGTGCGCCGATCCGCCCGCAGGATGTGATCTCGATGCTGCGCTCGGTGTGGGACACCAACCGCCAGGGCGAGAAGATCAGCGACGTCCTGCCCAAGTCGATCGACGGTCTGAAGCTCAATGTCAGCGAGTCGTACAAGCAAGGCCTGCTGCACATCGGCAGCGCCCTGCTCGCCGGTGGTGTGCTGGCCGCACGCTCCGCCACCGGGGGCAACAGCCCGACCGACAACGCCTCGCGGGTTTCGGCAGGCATGCAGTTCGCCGGCCTGATCATCGAGGGCGGCACCAAGTACGCCAAGGAAGCCGGTTATGGCATGGTCTGGAAACCCACCCCGGTCGATCCGTCCAAACCCGCGCCGATCGGCGAGTTCCCGACCGGCAAGATGGTGCAGAACACCGACGGTATCAACCGCCTGGGCAACCTGGGCAAGGTCATCGGCGGTGCGGGCAGCTTCATCGGCGGCGTGCTGGGCCTGATCAGCGGCGTCAACAGCGCCTTCGCCGGTGACAAGGTCGGGGCCGGCTTCTCGCTGACCACCGGCGCGCTGGGTACAGGTGCAGCGATCACCTCGATCATCGAAGGCGGTGCGGGGCTGTTCGGCCTGGCCGATGTCGGCGCCATCGCCGGCGCCTTCTCCGGCGTGCTGGGCTGGGCCACGGCGGGTATCGGGTTGGTGGCCGGGATCGTGTTGCCGATCATCGAAGTAGCCAAGCGCGAGAAGATGCAGGACCAGTTCTTCGGCGAGCTCAAGCCGGTGCTGGACAAGTACGACCTGACCGGCGGACCGATCACCCAGGAGGATCGCGACGAGGAGTACAACTTCGCCTACGGCTGAGGCAAGGCCGCCCGCGCCTGCTGGCCTGCGATGCAGGGTTGTCAAAACCTGCGTGGGCCTCGTGGGAGCGGGCTTGCCCGCGAAAAAAACACCGCGCTGCCTGGCACGGGCTACGCCCGTGTTCCGGGGACAAGTCGGGGCGCTGAACCGCCGCTGCCCTCCACTACACCAGAAAATTCCGAATCTCTCCGCCAATACTTCAGCTCAAGGCCGCCTGGGAATTATCCTACGCGGCACGCAGCCGTTTCTCTGTTGTTGAAGATAAGCATCAGGGCTAATTTCCCCGGGTCGCCCTTATGGCGACCGGGGGTGAGAGCCCGGCTTTACTGAAGAGTTGGCGGCACTGCTATGGCAGCAGTGCGTGGGCAGGCTTCTGCCTGGCCGGTTTTTGCTAACTCTCGCCGGTCTCTCACCCCACGCACCGCTGCCACCCTTATCCTGTGAGAGGGATGATGAAGGTGGCTACTTTGCTTAATGGGAGTTAGCCATGAAAAAGATCGTCCCCGATCCACCCCGACTCAAACTCGTCAACAACCGCTACTTCTCCATCCATTCCGACCTCATTCCGCCCGACGCCTTGGCTCACGCCAGCGAACTGTTGCGCGGCGTCAGCGAAACCCTCGACGAACACTGCCGGGCCCTGGCCGGTACTCCTGGCCTGAACATGCTCGCCAACGCAGCGCACGCCGCCGAAACGGCTCGCGCCTTGATCGAACATGCACTGAGGCGGATGTGAAAGAGGTTTGCCGATGAATGAAGGCACCACACCCGGCATCGCCACTGCGCTAGGGATATTTCGCGTGCAACCCGGCATTCCCGTCGGCCAGGCTTTCGACGAAGTCTCGCTACTGCTGGGATGCGTTCGCGACCTGAGCGAAATGGGTGATGAATCAATCGCGCCTGCCGCCATGGTCGCCCTGAGGTATCTGAGCGCCATGGCCAAGGCATTGATGAACGACCTGGAAGTCGCCAGAAATCAGTCGCCTTGAGTAACTGCCGCGGCCACAAAGCCTGCAATACACTGCCCGCCCCTGTAGGGGCGGCGGTTCGGCGCCCCGACTTGCCCGCGAAGCAGACACCCCGGCAAATCAAACCGGCATCGCCAGTGATCGCAGGACTATAACCACCTGATCCTACGCGCGCTTACTTCGCCGCCTCAGACAATTGCTGGATCAATGCCACTGTCAGATAAAGCCTCGGCGCGATGCTCGACAGCTCGATGTACTCGTCATCGGCATGCAGCCCCGCCCCTACCACGCCCATGGTTTCAAGCACTGCAGGCTTTTCGCTGCCGGGCACATAGGCGTAGCCCGCATCGGTCCCGAAACGCATGGCGATTGGCTCGATGTTGCGATCGATCTTCGCATAGAGCGCCTGGGCGGTTTTCGCCAACTGCTCGGAGCCGGCGTTCTTCGCCAGCGGCGGGCGGCCCTTGTCGAGGCGCACCGTCACTTCGGTGCCGTCGATGAGTTTTTTCTGCACCAGGCGTTGCGCGTCGGCCAGCACTCGGTCGCTTTCGCTCAGGTCCGAGTAGCGCATGTCCGCCTCGGCCGTGGCGCTGGCGGGAATGATGTTGCGCTTGTCGCCCGCCTTGACCATCGTCCAGTTGACCGTGGTGCCTTTGGCCGGGTCACCGAGGTCCTTCAACTGCAGCATCTGGTGGGCCAGCTCCATGGCGGCATTACGCCCAGCCTCGGGTGCGGAGCCTGCGTGGGAAGACTTGCCTTTCACTTCGAGAAATACGCCATTGATGCCATTGGTCGCGACCGTCACCGCATCCTTGTCCGGTGGCTCGTACGAGAACACGTAGTCATGCTTGCGCGCCAGCTCCGCGATAATCGCCTTCGAGCCGCTGGAGCCGGTTTCCTCATCCGGGTTGAACAGTACGGTCAAGGTGCCGAAGCCCTTGAACTTCTCGTCCTGTAGCAGCTTCAGCGAATGCAGGATCATCGCCACACCACCTTTGGCATCCGCCACGCCAGGACCATAGGCACGCTCGCCCTCGACCTTGAACGGCCGCTTGGCAGCGGTGCCCGGCAGGAACACCGTGTCGTAGTGGACCATCAGCAGGAACGACTTGCTGCCGGTGCCCTTGAAGGTGCCGACGATATTGTCGCCCGCCGAGGGGCTTGCAGGGCTGGTCTTGACCTCGGCACCCAACGCCTTGAGCCGCTCGACCAGCAGAGCGCTGACGGTTTTCAGCCCCGGCGCCTGCCCGGTTCCGGTATCGACATTGACCAGTTGCTTGACGGTGGCGAGATAGGCCTTCTGCTCGGCTTCGGCCTTTTTCAGTAGCGCGTCGGGAGTCAGGTTGGCGGCAAGGGCGGAAAACGACAGGAATGACAAGGCGATGGCAGCGGCGATCGGTGAGCGTCGGATGGGCATGCGAAGTCCTTTATCAATGCAAGGGGAACCTGCAGCTTTGACCATCGATGGCGCTGGCGCCAGCTTTGTAGACCATTTGATGAAATGCAGGCCATTGGCCTTGATGCAGGAGACCCCGCGATTGCGGGGCCGGAGATTTAGGCAAAGGCCTTGATTGTCAATGCGGTGATGCCCGCCACTGCTGTCACCAGACCGGTCGCGATGCCGATCGGGTACCAGAAGGTTTCTCGGGTCAATTTGCCTGCTTCGGCATTGAGCTCGCGAGTCTCTGCCATCAGTTTGGCGATTTCGACGTGAATCTTCTCCGCTTCGGCTTGGGGCATGTCGTATGGATGCATGAGTCTTCCCTTCGGTGCGGGCTGTTTGTGGGTTTCGACATGGCGCGGGTTGGTTGGGACGAATAACTTATCTTAAGGCGAACGTTCGGCAAAATCAGCTGGGAGCTACCCAAGCCGTAGGTTGTTTCGCAGGCAATGGTTCCATACCGGACTGACCACCGGGGCCGCGGCAAGCAAGGCTATACAGGCAAATACGTGGTGCTCTTGGTAAATTGGCGTCTTGAACGCCTCCTGTCGCTGTTTTGTTGGTACAGCGCCCCGAGCGAAGGGTACAACGCGACAAAATTGTCGGTAATCGGTACTGAATACGTTGAACGAACGCACTGCTTCACAAGCCTCAAACCCACAAACCACGCGCCCTGAACCCTCCCGCCGGTTCAACGTTGCACCAATGATGGATTGGGCGTAGTCTTCTTTAAGCCCTTATATAATAAGGCCTTAAATGACAAATTATTATCCTTGTACCATTTTTGTACCATCCATTTTTCCAATTTTCGGCCGTCGCTTCTCCCATCTATTCACCCTGATCGAAATCCATGGTATCAAGGTGCCACTGGAAGCCCGCAGTCCATAAAATGGCTCGCATCACATAAAGGAATGAGAATGCATCTTGTCACGAAATCCTATTTCGATACTTTTTGCAAGGATTTTGGAGCACCATTCGATGAATCCAAGAACTTTGAAGCTTTTGTAAATTACTGTGCTTTTGCCAGATACACAGGCGACAGTGTTGAAGTCAGCGATCTTGTCTATGAAGGCGCCGACCCCGGAATCGACGGAGCAATACTATTCTTAGATGACCGTGCCGTCTTTACCCCTGAAGAACTAGACGAAATCTTTCAGAGTTCGAGGCGTGAGTACACCGTCACAATTGTTTTCACCCAAGCAAAACGTTCCACCACTTGGTCAAAACAAGAGATTGACTCATTCGTTGCAGCCATCGTGGATTTTTTGTCGGAAACCCCAGCCCAACCGCACAGTCCTTATCTAGCCGAATTTAAAACCATGTTCAAGAAGATATTTGAGAACATTGGCCGAATTCGCGGCGGACTACCCGACATCCATGCATACTTCTTTAGTGCGGCGCCTGACACAGAAGCTGTTGAAATCAATGCCGCATTTCAAGTTGGTGAAACTGCCCTAAAGAAAATGGGTTATTCAAATGAAACCCGGCTCATTATGGCGCACCGTGAAGTGATTCATGAATATTGGCTATCAGCCGACGGCCCTATGGAAGCTAAGCTTGCCACCATAGGCTATGCGCCTTTCCCAGCCGCCCCTAACATTAACAATGCTTATGTTGCAACCGTTACGGCGCGCAGTTTTATAGATGCCATTTTGAAAGACCAAACTGGCTCTCCACGTAAGAAACTTTTTGAGGAAAACGTACGAGACTTTTTGGGTGTCGACGTAGATGTCAACTCGGAAATTGCAGAAACCCTAAGCGACGTTGATAAGAAGCCACGCTTCGGCTTAATGAATAACGGTGTCACAATTGTAGCGTCCAGCGTGCGTCCCGCCGGACAGGAGATCTATATTCGAGATTTCCAAATTGTCAATGGCTGCCAGACCTCCAATATACTGATATCGCTTGACGATAAAGTCGATAATTCAGTAAGCCTTATGATCAAATTAATTGAAGCGGATGAGCCCGCGATCATAGATGACATCGTCCGGGCTACAAACCGTCAATCGAAAGTCGAAGACGCTCAATTCATCTCAACACTTACAGCTCTCAGAAAGCTTGAACAATACTTTAATGCTCGCGGCGCCACAGAACCGAACCGAATTTACTTTGAGCGCCGCAAAGGTCAATATAAATCTGAAAACGTAGTTCCGGTTCGTATTTTTGATGTCCGCGAGACTGCACGCTGTTATTCCGCCATGGTAATGATGCGACCGGACTACTCTAGCCGCTATCCGAATCGGCTAACTGGCGACTTACTTAATGAAGTCTTTGCACCAGGGGCGCATGAGGATGACTATTACACTGCCTGTTACTGTCAATACCGGTTAAAAATCCTTACCTCCAACAAAAAATTCGACGGCAAATACTCCAAGCTTAGATGGCACATCCTGACCGCAGCGTCTAAATATTGCGGCCTAAAGTACAAAGAGCTTGGATGCAAAACAAAGAACGAGGCGCTATACAACTTGTTCTCTACCAACGACGCTACTTGGTTCGAGCGCCTTGACACTCTTATAAAGACTGCTCTCCCAAATCCAGACATATCGAGAGACCTGCTAAAATCGCCACCACTTACGAATACTGTTCTGTCTAACGTGGATGCGTTGAAGTAAAAACCCCGTATCTAAGAGGGCGCTCAGATACTCCATTGTGAGCGCCCTCCATTAAGCCCATCATCATGATCTAAAGACTTTAGTACACCCGCCAAAGCTGGTCGATACGGGTCGTATATGACTGGCTCATCATTTCCCGGCGCATACCCCAATCGGGGGCGCGCGGGACACTGCCAGTCCTTACCGCCCCCCGACCATACCGATCATTGATCTCATCCAACACCGACATCAATCGATCACATGCCACAGGTTGAGTGATCGCAAAGAGATCGTCTGTGAACTCACCAGGCTGTCGCAAATCCAGTAGCAGGACTTCTGCCTTGCTATACCGATAGCCCTCCCTGAAAACACGCTCCACCGCGCTTGTCGCCGCCCTGGTGAGCAGCAGCGTATCGTTCGTTGGGTAAGGCAGCTCCACAAGCGCCCCCTGCGCATGATGCAGCTCATCAGGATTGAACATGCCGGTACGGATACTCACCCGCATGCGCTTGCATACCGAGCCCTGCGCCCGCAGCTTTTCAGCCGCTCGGCCGGTGTAGGTGGCCACGGCCTGCTTGATCGGGGCAAGCTCACTCAGCCGCTTGCCGAACATCCTGCTGCAGCAGATCTCCTGCTTCGGGGGTGCTGCCTCATCCAGTTCGAGGCAGGGAACGCCAGCCAGCTCGCGCGCGGTTTTCTCCACCACCACGCTGAACTTGTCTCGCAACATACGCGGGTCAGCCTTTGCCAGGTCCATGGCTTTCTGAATCCCCATGCTCTGCAGGTGCTCGGTCATCCGCCGCCCAATACCCCACACCTCTTTGATCTCGGTATTACGCAGCACCCAGTCACGCTCGAAATCCGCCGTGATATCGACCACTCCGCCCGTGTGCGCCTGCAGCCGCTTGGCGGTATGGTTGGCCAGCTTCGCGAGGGTCTTGGTGCGGGCGATGCCGACACCTACCGGTATGCCGGTACGCTGCAGCACCCTGGCGCGCACGTCGCGGCCGAACTGGGTCAAGCTACCCTCCACGCCTGTGAGATCGGCGAAGCATTCGTCGATCGAATAGACCTCAGCCGCAGGCACCATCGATTCGATGATCGACATCACGCGCTCACTCATGTCGCCATACAGGGCGTAATTAGAGGAGAACGCCACCACGCCGTGCCGCTTCAGCCTCTCGCGGCATTGGAAGTACGGTTCTCCCATCTTCACGAACGGTTTGGCGTCATAGCTGCGCGCGATCACGCAGCCGTCGTTGTTGCTCAGTACCACGATAGGGGTCTTGGCCAGATCCGGCCGGAACACGCGTTCGCAGCTCGCGTAGAACGAGTTGCAATCGATCAGCGCAAACACCTGGTCACTGCGCATGATCGCGCACGCTGTAGCGAACCACACCCCAGATGACCAGGTCATCGCCCTCCATCACGTACCGGGGTGGATAGCTGGGGTTCTCGGACAGAAGCATCACCACCCCACCCCGCTTGTGCAGGCGTTTGCAGACAGGCTCAGCGTTGATCGCAGCGATCACGATGTCGCCATGCTCTGCGTCCTTGCTACGGTCTACGATAAGAAGGTCGCCGGAAAAAATGCCAGCGCCCTGCATGCTGTCGCCCTCCACTTGCACCAGGTACACATGGGGCGCCCGTAGCTCGAATAGCTCATCAAGCGAGATCTGACGCTCCAGATGATCCGCCGCTGGCGAGGGGAAGCCTGCAGGCACTCGAAACGAGTACACGGGCAGCAATGCAGGGCCACCGGTCGGGACTCCCAGGAAAGTGATGGTCATGAGGGGTTATTCCAGATAGATAACTGTATATATGTACAGTTAACTGTCAGATCTTTCCCCCGTCAACGTGAGGGGGGTGGAAGCCGACGAACGAGCGAGGTGAGGTATGTGCGGGCGCTACTCAATCTACGAATCCATGGACAACTACCTGCGGCAGTTGAGCCTCGACCTGGTCGTGATCAATGGCTATGACCACGAGCAGATCAATCGATACAACGTCGCCCCCTCCACCCGAGTGGAGGTGATTCGACCTGCGCCGGAAGGGTTGAGAGTAGATCGGGTGAAGTGGGGATGGGCACCGTTTTGGGCGAAGGGGAAGCGTCCTGACCCGATCAATGCGCGGGCAGAAACGGTGGTGACGGGAAAGTTCTTCAAGTCGCTTTGGCCGAATGGCCGAGCCTTGGCACCGGCGAATGGCTGGTACGAGTGGATAGCCGATCCTGCGGACCCAAAGCGCAAGCAACCCTACTACATCCAGGCAGCGGACGAGGCTCCGCTGTTCTTCGCGGCGCTGGCTGAAGCTCATCTAGCACTTGAACCAGACGAACGCGACGGCTTCGTGATCATCACCGCTGCAGCTGACCAAGGTCTCGTCGATATACACGACCGCAAACCTCTTGTGCTCTCGCCCGAGATTGCTCGTGAGTGGATCTCGCCAGATACATCGATGGAGCGCGCAGAAGAGATAATGCGGACCTGCTGCCGAGCCGCAGGCGATTTCAAGTGGCATGCAGTCCGTAAGGATGTAGGCAGTGTCCGCAAGCAGGGTCCTGAATTGATATTACCTGCGGATTGATTGAAAGAACCTCAGCCAGTCCTCGGACAGCTCTTGCGCCTGTGTTGGTATCTGACTTGCGTTCGGGCGAACGCCTGACACTCTTGGTAGACTAGGACACCTTTTATCTTGAGGCCGATCTGGACGGTTTAGCTGACCGTTTCATCGGCCTTTTTCCTTGCTTTGATCGTTGCCATATTTTCCGGTGGTACAAGGTTGATTGGCGGTGGTAAATCGCGCCACTGTCACACCAAAACACCTGAAAACCCCGGAAAATGGTACAAACCGTGTAGAACAGAATGCCCCTAGAAATAGCCTCAAACCCACAAACCACGCGCCCTGAACCCTCCCGCCGGTTCAGCGTTGCCCCCATGATGGACTGGACCGACCGCCACTGCCGGTACTTCCTGCGCCTGCTCTCCCAACGCGCCCTGCTCTACACCGAAATGGTCACCACCGGCGCCCTGCTCCACGGGGATGCGGCGCGTTTCCTGCGTCATGACGAGTCCGAGCACCCGCTGGCCCTGCAGTTGGGCGGCAGCAACCCGGCTGAACTCGCCGCCTGCGCTCGTCTGGCGCAGGAGGCGGGCTACGACGAGGTCAACCTCAACGTCGGCTGCCCCAGCGACCGGGTGCAGAACAATATGATCGGCGCCTGCCTGATGGGCCACCCGGCGCTCGTGGCCGACTGCGTCAAGGCGATGCTCGACGCGGTCGAGATTCCGGTGACGGTCAAGCACCGCATCGGCATCAATGGCCGCGACAGCTATGCCGAGCTGTGCGACTTCGTCGGCCAGGTGCGCGACGCGGGCTGTCGCAGCTTCACCGTGCACGCACGGATCGCGATCCTCGAGGGCCTGTCGCCAAAGGAGAACCGCGAGGTGCCACCGCTGCGCTACGAAGTGGCGGCGCAGTTGAAACAGGACTTTCCGGACCTTGAGCTGGTGCTCAACGGCGGGATCAAGACCCTCGATGAATGCCGCACGCACCTGCAGACCTTCGACGGCGTGATGCTGGGGCGCGAGGCCTACCACAATCCGTACCTGCTGGCCGAGGTGGATCAACAACTGTTCGCCAGCGACGCGCCCGTCGTGACGCGCAGCGAGGCGATGGCGCGGCTGATGCCGTATCTGGTGGCGCATGTAGAAAGCGGCGGGGCCATTCATCACATCACCCGGCATATCCTCGGCCTGGGCCAGGGATTCCCGGGGGCGCGGCGGTTCCGCCAGTTGCTGTCGGCAGACATTCACAAGGCGGCCGAGCCGCTGAAGGTGGTCGAGCAAGCGGCAGAGTTGCTGGCCGGACGCTAGGGGAACCCTGGGCGGGGGCTGGACTCGAAGGGGGAGTCGATGCCCCATCCAGGGGCTGCCATGTGGCCATCGCGGGGCCAGCCCGCGCCCGCATGACGCAGGATAGCCTTAGCCGGTGTTTGGCCTTGAGTGGCCGCCAGGGCTCGGGTAATGTCAAGACACTCACAGGACAGAGCATCAGGACAGAGCACGCCCATGACCTCAAAGCTGGAACAACTCAAGCAGTTCACCACCGTGGTCGCCGACACTGGGGACCTGGATGCCATCACCCGCCTCAAGCCGGTCGATGCCACCACCAACCCGTCGCTGCTGCTCAAGGCCGCGGCCATCTCGGGTTACGCCGACCTGCTCAAACAGGTCAAGGCTGATGCCAAGGGCAACGTCGACCTGGCCTGCGACAAATTCGCGGTGGCCGTGGGCGCGGGCATTCTCAAGGTCATCCCCGGGCGTATCTCCACCGAAGTGGATGCACGCCTGTCGTTCGATGAGCCGGCGTTGCTGAACAAGGCCCGCCAGCTGATCGCCCTGTACGAAGCTGCCGGCATTTCCAAGGATCGCGTACTGATCAAGCTGGCCTCCACCTGGGAAGGCATCCGCGCCGCCGAGAAGCTGGAAAAGGAAGGCATCCAGACCAACCTCACGCTGCTGTTCTCCTTCGCCCAGGCCCAGGCCTGCGCCGATGCCGGGGTGTTTCTGATCTCGCCGTTCGTGGGCCGGATCTACGACTGGTACAAGAAGAGCACCGGCAAGGAGTACGTCGGCGCCGAGGATCCAGGCGTGCAGTCGGTGACACGCATCTACGATTACTACAAGACCAACGGCTACGACACCGTGGTCATGGGCGCGAGCTTCCGCAACGTCGGGCAGATCGAGCAACTGGCCGGGTGCGATCGCCTGACCATCAGCCCGGAGCTGCTGCAACAGTTGAGCGACGACCAAGGCGAGCTGCCACGCATCCTCAAGCCGGGCAATACCGGCGAAGCCATGCAAGTGCTGAACGAGAGCCAGTTCCGCTGGGCGATGAACGAGGATGCCATGGCCACCGAGAAGCTGGCCGAAGGCATTCGCCAGTTTGCACGCGACCAGGAGAAGCTCGAGGCGTTGATGGCCGACAAAGGCTGACACATATCCGAGTTGTGGAACGGGCGGGAAGTACTGAGTATTTCCCGCCCGTTTACGTTTGTGTATTCGAAAAAGAAGCTGCCGGCCCATCGCGGTAAAAGCCCGCTCCCACAGAAGCATGTGCCCTGCCACGGAATAGGTGCTGCTGTAGGAGCGGGTTTGTCCCGCGATGGGGCCGGCAGCCTCCCAACAGATGGAAGCAATGACCACCACCCTCCCCCTCGTCCTAGCCGGCCCCGTGCTGCGCCGCCTGGAACCGCAACGCCTGGCCATCTGGCTGGTCGCTTCACGACCACTGAACCCCAAGTTCGTGCTGGACTGCCCGCACGTCGGCAGCCAACTGGAGTGCCAGGTCGTCGCCATCGGCGAACATGCTCATGTACACCTGCTGAACCTGCACTTCGACCAGCCCTTGCCCGAAGATGTGCTGCTGGAGTACGACCTGCACCTGGACAATGATCAGGGCATCGCCGACTGGGCGCCGCACCTGCTGTACCCAGGTGCCAGTCGTCCGAGCTTCGTGTTGCGCAAGCGTATCGATCCATTGCTGCACGGCTCGTGCCGCAAACCCCATCACCCCGCCGCCGACGGCCTGCTCTGCGCCGACCGCCTGCTGCTCGACAACCCACCCCCTGAACAACGCCCGGCACTGCTGATGATGACCGGCGACCAGGTGTATGCCGACGATGTGGCCGGTCCCACGCTCAAGGCCATCCACAGTTTGATCGAACGCCTGAAGCTGTTCGACGAGCCTCTCGACGGCGCGCTGGTCGACAGCGGCCAGGCGCTCTATCGTCATCCCGCCTGCTACTACCATCGCGCCGACCTGCTGCCAGCCCAGCAGGGCAATGAGCCGCTGCGCCGACGTTTCTTCCGGGGCAAGCGCAAGCCGATCTTCTCGTCGAGCAATGCCGACAATCATCTGGTGACCTTCGCCGAGGTCATGGCCATGTACCTGCTAGTCTGGTCGCCCACACCCTGGACACTGGTGGGGCTGGAGGCGCCCGAAGGGCTCTCTGTCAGGCGCCAGCAGCGCTACCAGCACGAACTGCCGCTGATCGAGGCGTTCCGCGACGGCCTGGGCCAAGTGGCACGCGTCATGGCACACCTGCCCTGCCTGATGATCTTCGACGACCACGACATCACCGATGACTGGAACCTGTCGGCGCAATGGGAGCAG
The DNA here is from genome assembly GCF_016624805.1 of Pseudomonas sp. S44. Classification (NCBI taxonomy): domain Bacteria; kingdom Pseudomonadati; phylum Pseudomonadota; class Gammaproteobacteria; order Pseudomonadales; family Pseudomonadaceae; genus Pseudomonas; species Pseudomonas sp. S44. The sequence continues at coordinate 143,799 of NZ_JACVTY010000004.1, read as the reverse complement.
ACCGCCTATGGCCACCCCTTCTCGCGCCGGATCATCGGCAACGCCCTGCTCGGCTACCTGCTGTGCCAAGGCTGGGGCAACGACCCCAAGGGCTGCACAACGCTGGTCGAGGGATTGCAGGCACTGACTGCAAATGCACCGCAGGGCGCATTGGACGGTGAGGCTCTGGATACACTGATCGGTGATCTGCTGCGTTTCCAAGGTTGGCAGTACGACCTGCCCAGCGACCCACCACTACGCGTACTGGACACTCGCACCCGACGCTGGCGCAGCGAAAGCAAGCTGGGCAAGCCGTCCGGGCTGCTTGACTGGGAAGCGCTGTGCGAACTGCAGCAGGCCCTGCTCGATCATCCGTCAGCGATCATCGTGTCACCGGCGCCGATTTTCGGGGTCAAGCTGATCGAGACGGTGCAGCGGATTTTTACTGCACTGGGCTACCCGCTGCTGGTGGATGCCGAGAACTGGATGGCCCATCGCGGCGCCGCTCAGGTGATCCTGAATATCTTCCGCCATTCCCGCACGCCGGGACACTACGTGATCCTGTCCGGGGACGTGCATTATTCATTCGTCTACGAAGTGCTGATCCGCCACCGCCAACGCAGTCCACACCTGTGGCAGGTCACCAGCAGCGGGATCAAGAACACCTTTCCAGTGCGCCTGCTGGATGTGCTCGACCGTCTGAACCGCTGGCTGTACTCACCGCGCTCGCCGCTCAACTGGTTCACCCAGCGCCGATCAATGGAGGTGGTGCCGCGCGTGCCAAGCCGAAGCAAGGCCGGGGAGCGGCTGTGGAATGGTGCGGGCCTGGGGCAGGTATTCTTCGACGAGCAGGGGCGGCCGGCGCGGGTTGTCCAGCTGAGTGCCGAGGGCGATGAAGCGACGGAGTTCGTGCGGTGTGGTGAGAGGGACCGCTAGCGGATCCCGGGGCGCCATTGGCGCCGAATCAGGAACGCTCCAGCGCACTCACCAGATCACGAAACGCTTCGCGGTTGGAGTCGTTCAGGCCCATGAGGATCTTGTGCGCCTCCAGCACCTTGGAGCGCACCACCTCTTCGTTCTGATCCTGCGATGGCAAGTCGCTCAGGCAATCCGGGCATGGCAGCGGACGGTCGACGATGTTGAATACCTGGTCGAACCCCATCGACTGCAATAGCCGGGAAATGTCCGGGTTGGTAGTGACCACGGTCGGCAGCAGGCCAACCTTCTGCCGCGACAGGATCGACAGCTTGGCCAGCAGGCCCAGGGTGGTGCTGTCGATGCTTTCGGTTTCGGTCAGGTCGATGACGATGGCCGAGAAATTCAGTGCGGTGAAGATCTTCTCGATCGTCGCATCCAGCGCCGAACACAGGGTCAGGCGCACTTCACCGACGAATTTCAGCACGAAGGTACCGCTCTGCTCGGCGAACTGGATTCTACCGGTACTCATTGAAGGTTCCTGCTCAACACCAATAGGGCGATATCATCCGGCATCTCCCCAAGCGTAGCCAATCCGAATCGTTGGCGCAGCCCGTCCAGGCTGCCCCCCGCGGTCTTGACGATTTCCGGCAAGGCCGCTTCCTTATCTTTGAGTGTATCCCCAGGCAAAAGGTCCAGGATGCCATCGGACATGAGCGTGAGACTGAAGCGCGGCGGCAGCTCGAGCACATGGTCCTGGTAGGTGGCTTCATCGAACAGCCCCACCGGCAGGCCACGGCCTTCCAGATAGCGGGCCTGCCCCGGGGTGTAGAGCACAGGCAGCGGCAAGTGGCCGCCGACGCTGTAGGTCATCAGGCCGGTATCTTCGTCGATCACCCCGCCGACCATGGTCACATGCTTGCCCAGCTTGCAGTTGATCAGGCCACGGTTGATGTGCGCCAACACCTGCGACGGCTTGAACTCGCGCATCTTGCCGTTGCGCTTGAATTCGAACAGCAGGCGGGTGGTCATGAACTTGAGCAGCACGGTGACGAAGGCCGACGACGCGCCGTGGCCGGACACGTCCGCCAGGTAGAAGGCGATGCGGCGCTCGTCGACGCGGAAATAATCGGTGAAATCGCCGGAGAGATAGAGCGAGGGAATGATCTGGTGGTCGAACGACAGATCGCCCGCAGTCCACGGCTTTTCCGGCAGCATGTTCATCTGCACCTGGCGACCGGCGGTCTGGTCTTCCTGCAGCAGGTGCAGACTGGCTTCCAGCTCCCGGTTGGCAGCTTCGAGCTTGTCGCGGTAACGCTGGTTCTCGAGCACCAGGCGCGAACGGTCGAGCGCACGGCGCACCGAGTGCTCGAGCACGGCAAGGTCTTCCAACGGCTTGATCAGGTAGTCGGCCGCGCCCAGGCGCAAGGCCTCGACCGCATCGCTCATGACGCCCGCACCGGATACCACGATCACGGGCAACTGCGGAGCGTGCTCGGTGATCCGGCGGATCAATTCGAGGCCGCCCATCTGCGGCATGCGCAGATCGCAGATCACGAGGTCGGGCTGGTGTTCTTCGAAGACCTGGAGCCCCTGCTGGCCATTACTGGCCTGGAGGACGCTGAAGCCACTGTCTTCCAGATAGGCGGCGAGGCTTGCACGGACCACGTCGTCGTCATCGATGATCAGCAGCGTTGCACTGGTTTTCTGCATGTGGGCGAACGGCGCCGATTGGTTGGCGTAGCGGACATCGGCAAGGGCGACGGACGGCTACTGGAATACTCTGTGACCACTTCTCTTTGAGGTGTAGGACAAGAAAACCTGTCCGGCAAATCGCAGTGGTGCCCTGTAAGGCGCAGACGGTACTCCCATCCGCGGGGCGTTTCAAGCATACGAGGGTCGAGTTCGATGTGCTAATCACCAGCGGTTATTTGGCAGGGCCGTTTGGCATACGGTTGGGTATAGAAAAGCCCTTGAGCGGCCAGACAATTACAGGATGTAAATGCCTGGCTACTCGCGGGCAGGTCTGGAGAAGATCAGGTTTCAGCGACGACCGATGTGCGACGACACACTCCACAGATCGACACCACCGTCTGTGGCATGACGGTCGATGGCGGACAACTCGTCAGGGGTGAACTGCAGATTGCCCACCGCATCGAGGGAGTCGTCGAGCTGCGCCAGCGTACGTGCGCCGATCAGCGTCGAGGACACCCGCAAATCACGCAGCACCCAGGCGATCGCCATCTGCGCCAGGGTCTGGCCGCGGGCCTGGGCGATGTCGTTGAGGCCGCGGATTCGCGCCAGATTGTCATCGCCGAGCATGCGCGACGGCAGCGAACCACCCCGGGTGGCGCGCGATTCGCTTGGCACGCCCTGCAGATACTTGTCGGTGAGCATGCCCTGGGCCAACGGCGAGAAGGCAATGCAGCCGACTCCCAGATCGTCGAGCGTGCCGAGCAAGCCCTGCTCGATATCGCGGTTGAGCATCGAGTAGTTGGGCTGGTGGATCAGCAGCGGCACGCCTTCAGAAGCCAGGATTGCTGAAGCTTCGCGGGTCAACTCCGGCGAATAGGAGGAGATGCCCACGTACAGGGCCTTGCCCTGGCGGTGCAACTGCGCCAGCGCGCCCATGGTCTCTTCCAGCGGTGTGTCGGCATCGACCCGGTGCGAATAGAAAATGTCGACATAATCCAGGCCCATGCGTCGCAGGCTCTGCTCGCAACTGGCGATCAGGTGCTTGCGCGAGCCGGTCGGGCCGCCGTAAGGGCCCGGCCACATGTGCCAGCCGGCCTTGGTGGAGATCACCAGCTCATCGCGGTAGGCGGCAAAATCCTGGGCCATCCAGCGCCCGAAGTGTTCTTCGGCGGAGCCGGCAGGCGGGCCGTAGTTGTTAGCCAGGTCGAAGTGCGTGACACCACGGTCGAAGGCATGGCGCAGCAGGCTGCGACCGGTCTCGAACTGATCCACGCCGCCGAAGTTCTGCCACAGGCCCAGGGAAATGGCCGGCAGTACCAGGCCGCTGCGCCCAACACGACGATAGGGCATGGCGCCCTCATAGCGACCGGGATCGGCAAAATAAGTCATCAAGTCCACCTCTTGGTCTGGTTACATGCTAGGCAGTGCGCAGCCTGTCGGCGCGACCACCGCTGAATCCATTCAATCAGCAAACGCGTGAACTTCAGACAGAAAAGAACTCAGCGCCATGCTGAACCATTTTCATCATTTCGTCAGACCAGGCTCATGAAAGGCCCTGATCGGCTCGAATCAGCTCGATCAGCTGACGCAGGGCGGGTGGCGTCTGGCGGCGACTGGGGTAGTACATCACCAGCGGCTCGTCGCTGGAGGCCCATTGCGGCATCACCACTTCCAGCGCACCGCTGCGTAGCTCTTCGCGCACGCGCATTTCCAGGCAGTACGCCAGGCCCAACCCCGCAACTGCGGTGCCAATGGCCATGTCGCTGGCGTTCAGGCGCAGCGGCCCCGGCCCTTCGATGCGCACCTGCCGTTCTCCGTCACCCAGCTCCCAGGGGTAGACCGAATCGTCGCCGATACGCATCTGGATACAGCGGTGCTGCATGAGCTCGGCGGGCGATGTCGGCCGGCCGTACTTGTCCAGATACGCCGGCGCGCCAACCACAACCCAACGCAACGCGCCGGTCAGCGGGATGGCGATCATGTCCTGGGGCACGGTTGCACCGAAGCGGATGCCGGCATCGAAGCCTTCGGCAACGATGTCGAGCATGCGGTCGTCCATCACCAGGTCGAGGTGCACCTGGGGAAAGCGCGACAGGAACTGATCAAGCACCGGCAGGATCAGCAGGCGCCCGGCGTCATGGGGAATGTTCAGGCGCAGGCGACCGACGGGCGCCTTGCGGTGGTCTTCGAGGGCATTGAGGCCGTGGCCGATGGCTTCGAAGCCCTGGGCCAGGGACTGCATGAGGTCGCTGCCGGCGGCCGTCAGCGCGACCGAGCGGTTGGTGCGATTGAGCAGGCGGACTTCGAGGCGATCTTCGAGCTTCTTCATCGTATGACTCAACGCCGAGGCGGTCAGTCCGAGCTCGTTGGCGGCATCGACGAAACTGCCGCGACGTGCAATGGTGAAGAATACGTTCAGGTCCGCCAGATCGGAGCGCTTGAATGCCGCCATGGGGCCAGCCACCCTTGAGAATGAGAACGACGGCCATTGTGCCGTCAATCAGGGAGAAGCTGAACGCACGGTGCATCACTTTCACACTGCACCAAAACGAAGAAGGCGACCCTTGCGGTCGCCTTCTTCTGCTTGCCTGACTCAGAAGTCGTCTTCGACTTCCCCGTCCTTGACCTTGAACTCGCGGTTCTGCAGGTAGGCGTTGCGGATGAAGATGTACTTGTCGCCCTGCATCAGCTTCTCTGCCGACAGCAGGCTGGCGCGGGTGTCGATCACGTCCAGGGCGAAGATCGAGTTGCGGGTCGGTACATGATCGATATAGCGGTAGGGTTCGGTGAAGGAGTCCGGGTACTTGGACAGGCCGTCACGCACAGTGCTCGGCCCCAGCAGCGGAATGACCACGTATGGCCCGCTGGGCACGCCCCAGTAGCCGAGGGTCTGGCCGAAATCTTCGTCGTTGCGCTGCAGCCCCATGCGAGTGCCGACGTCGATGAAGCCACCCAGACCGAACGTGGTGTTGACGATCAGCCGCGCCGTGTCGATGCCTGCGGCGCGAGGCTTGAGCTGCAGGACATTATTGGCCAGGTTGCCGACGTCGCCCAGATTCCGGAAGACATTGTGAATGCCGTCCTCGAGGAACTGCGGGGTGATCGCCTGATAGCCCTGGGCCAACGGCTTGAGGGCGTAGGTATCAATGGTGTCGTTGAACCTGAAGATCGGTCGATTGACCACTTCCCAGGGATCTTCCTCGGTCGCCGCCTGGGTGGCGGCCACAGGCGCCAGCAACAGACTGACACAGACACAGGCCTGGGTGATTCGCTCGATCACACCGGCACCGATCCTCTGCATAGATGTTTCTCCATCGGATTTCACGGTGGCAGCCGCCTGAAGGCGCTGCTGGATAGTGCGCCAGTATAAAGGCAATCTGGCAGGCAGCCAGCATTACACACCTTTGTTCAACATTTTGTGAACAAGAGTTTCATCTTCCAACTGTCATCCGACCGTCATGAAGGGCGTTTAGCCTGCGGTGTATTTCAGGGATGTTGCCATGCACGAAGCGCCCGCCCTCACTGCTGTGCTGTTCGGCCTGCGCGGTTGCCTGGTCCAGGCCGCGAACGGCAGCCCCCTGCCCGCCCCCGGTGCCCTGGACACCCTCCAACAACTGCGGCGCCAGCAAGTACCTTGCATCTGGCTGGACGACCTGAGCGAGCATCAGGGCGAGCACCTGGCCAGCGTGCTCCCCGACTGGCTGCCCGGCCAGGTTGCCAACGGTTCGCCATGGCCCTCACCGAATGCTTGCTGGCATGCCTTGATGTCATTGAACAGCGATCGCCTCGATGGCTGCGTGCTGGTCAGTGGCGAGCCGCGCCTGTTGCAGTCGGGCCTGAACGCCGGATTGTGGACCGTCGGCCTTGCCGCCTGCAGCCCTTCCTGCGACCTGGCATCGAGTCGGTGGCAAGCCATGAGCACGCAGGAGCAGGAGTTGGCCCGCGGCAAGGCTACCCTCGAGCTGTTCGGCCTGGGCGTGCACTCGGTGATTGACCACCTGGAGTCACTGGACACCTGCCTTGCGGACATCGCTCAGCGCCGACGCAAGGGTGAAAAACCCTGACACAGCGTCGTTGATGCCGGTCATGCAAAGCGCCAGCAAGTGGATTACGCTTGAAGTCAGGCCAGAACCTTTGCCGCTTCGCCGAGGTCCATGGCTTGCCAAGTCATTGATGGAGAACAGCCAATGCCCGCCCGCGAATTGCAAGAGCGCCTCAACAGCCTGCGCGAGCAACTGGATCGAAACGTACCGCTGTCGGAAGAAGAACTTGCCAGCCTGCATGAGGAAGCGCGACAGATCGAAGCGCAACTGAAGCTCGAAGAGGCCACGCCAGACAACAACCTGGTCGATGGCGTGAATCTGGCCATCGAGCGTTTCGAAGCCGATCACCCGGACCTCACGGCGACGCTGCGCAGCATTGCCAACTCGCTGCACAGCATGGGAATCTGATTTCATCACCAAGAGCCGCCCCTGCAGTTATCACCTGCGGGAGCGGCCTCGCGCTACGCTGGGGGTATAACGCCCCCAAGCATTGCGCTTACTGGCGCACCAACCGCCCGTTGCTCGGACTGATCGGCCGATTGCTGCGGTAGGGGTTGATGTCCAGCCCACCCCGACGCACATAACGCGCATACACCGTCAGATGCTCCGGCTGCAGCAGGCGCAGCAGGTCGAGGTAGATCCGCTCGACGCACTGCTCGTGGAAGTCGGCATGCTGGCGGAAGCTCACCAGATAGGTCAGCAGGCTGGCATGATCCAGCGCGCGCCCCTTGTACTCGACCACCACACTCCCCCAGTCAGGCTGGCCGGTGACCGGGCAGTTGGACTTGAGCAGGTGGCTGTGCAGGGTTTCCTCGACGATACGCTGCGAGTCGCAGCGCAGCAGTTCAGGCTGCGGTTGCTCGTAGTTGCTGATGCTCACGTCCAGCCCATCGATGCACTGGCCCGGCAAGGCCACCACACCCTGCTGCTCGACCTCACCCAGCGTTCGGACCTGAACCTTCACAGGCTTGCCTGCAGCAGCGGACAAGTCCTTCTCCAGGCACGCCTGCAGCTCGCCGCTCGATGCGAACACCGTCTGGTTCAACGAGTTGAGGTAGAGCTTGAACGACTTGGACTCGATGATGTTAGGCGAGTCGGCCGGAATGGCGAACTCGCCGATGGCCACCACCGGCTTGCCGGAGGGCAGCAACCACGACAGCTCGAAGCAGTTCCAGTAGTCCACGCCCTGCCACGGCAGGGTCTGCGCGGTCACACCCAGCTCGGCCCATTTAGCCGTGCGTGGGATCGGAAACAGCAGCGACGGGGTGTAAGTGGCGATGTATTCGCTGGACTTGCCCAGCGGGGAGTGTTCGGCGGCGGGATGCATGTATCTGACCTGAGAGCGCGGGAATGGCGCCATTCTACCGGTTTTGCACCCCGCCTTGGGGATGATGTCACTCGATGGTCAACTGACCGACCATGCCCGCCTGATAGTGGCCCGGTACGTTGCAGGCGAATTCGATGGGCGCCGACTTGCGGAAGGTCCAGGTCAGCTCGGCGCGCTGCCCGGGCTGGACCAGCACAGTGTTGCCCTGATCATGCCCGTTGCCGCCATGGCCCATCTGGCTGTGGTCCATCCCGGCCATGTTGCCATGGTCCATGCCCGCCATGGCCGCCATCTCCTTCTGGTGCTCGACGTGCATGGCTTTGTCACCCAGGTTGAACTCATGAGCCAGCTTGCCTTCGTTGATCACCACGAAGCGCACCGTCTCGCCGGCCTTGACCTGCAGGCTCTTGGGCTCGAAGGCGATGTCCTTGAGCACCACATCGACGGTACGGGTGGCCTTGGAGGCCGGCGCCGGTTCGCCGAAGCCGAAGGTCTTGGCGCCATCGGCGAAGACCGGCAGGCTGGCCACGGCAAGGGTGGCGGCGAGGATCAGGTGTTTCATGGCAACTCCGGTTTGTGCGCTAGAGATGGAGCCACTCTAGGGTCATGGGACTGGCGGCTAGCTGACAGGCAGATTACAAGTTTGTCAGCTTGGGCGCGCTTGCCGATCGTCACGTATCATTTGAGCCAATGCTGCGGCACGACACTCCGGGCTGTTCTATGAAAACTGGAGTGCTTGTGCGCTTACCTTTTTGACAATGGACAGTGCATGAAACTGCTGATCGTCGAAGACCAGGCCAGGACCGGCCAATACCTGCGCCAGGGCCTGAGCGAGGCCGGTTTTGCCACGGAACTGGCCGATGACGGTGAAACGGGGCAATTCCTCGCGCTCACCGGCGACCACGACCTGCTGATCCTGGATGTCATGCTGCCGGGCCGGGATGGCTGGCAGATCCTTCAGGCGGTGCGCCAGGCGGGGCTGGACACGCCGGTATTGTTCCTTACCGCGCGTGACGCTGTCGAAGACCGCGTCCATGGCCTGGAGCTGGGGGCCGACGATTATCTGGTCAAACCCTTTGCCTTCTCCGAGCTGCTGGCCCGGGTACGTAGCCTGCTGCGCCGCGGCGCCAGCCCCTCCCAGGACACCACCCTGGCCCTGGCCGACCTGCGCCTGGACCTGATCCGTCGCCGCGCCGAGCGCGCCGGCAGCCGCATCGACCTGACCGCCAAGGAATTCGCCCTGCTCGAGCTGCTGCTGCGGCGCCAGGGCGAGGTGCTGCCCAAATCGCTGATCGCTTCGCAGGTGTGGGACATGAATTTCGACAGCGATACCAATGTGATCGAGGTCGCGATCCGTCGCCTGCGCCTGAAGATCGACGACAACCACCCCAACAAGCTGATCCATACCGTGCGCGGCATGGGCTACGTGCTCGAGGAGCGCCACGACTGATGCCCCGACTCTCCCTCAGCGGGCGCCTGGCCCTGCTGTTCGCGGCCTGCACCGCCGCCGTGTCGCTGAGCGCCGGGTTGCTGTTCAGCCATGCCAGTGAACGTCACTTCGTCGAGCTCGACCAGCAGTTGCTCAGCGCCCGCCTCTCGCAATTGCGTGCGCACCTGGCCGATGTCGACTCCCGCACCGCGTTGGACGTCCACCTGCCGACGCTGCGCAGCGAGCTCAGCCACCAGTCGGACCTGGCCCTGCGTATCCGCGGCAACGACGGTACGCTGTGGTTCGACAGCCGCGCAGGCTTGCCGCAGGAACCCCGTCAGCCGGGCCTGGCCACCCTGCACAGTGACGGCATGGACTACCGCAGCCTGTGCCAGGCGTTGCCAAACGCCCAGGTCACCTTGTTTCTCGACATCACCCACCACCAGCACTTTCTACAACGCATGCAGCAGTTGATCTGGCTGACCGTCGGGCTCTGCGCGTTGGCTACAGCCCTCCTCGGCGCCTGGGCTGCGCGCCGCGGATTGCAACCGTTGCGCCAGATGGGCGCGGTGGCCGCCAGCGTCAATGCGCGCTCGCTGACCACGCGCCTGCCAGTGGCACAACTGCCTGAAGAACTCGCCGAGCTCGGCCACACCGTCAACGCCATGCTGCAACGCCTGGACGATGCCTTTCAACGCCTCTCGGCCTTTTCCGCCGACATCGCCCATGAACTGCGCACGCCGCTGTCAAATCTGCTCACCCACACCCAGGTCACCCTCACCCGCCCCCGCAGCCTGGAGGAGTACCGCGAAGCCCTTCACGGCAACCTCGAGGAACTCCAACACATGGCGCAGATGGTCAACGACATGCTGCTCCTGGCCAAGGCCGACCATGGTCTGCTGATGCCCAGCCGACAGGCTTTGGACCTGGCGACCGAGACCGATGCTCTGCTGGAGTACTACGCGCCGCTGGCCGAAGATGCCGGCATCATCCTGCGACGCCGCGGTGAAGCACAGACAGAGGGCGACCGGCACATGCTGCGCCGGGCCATGTCCAACCTGCTGGACAACGCACTGCGCTTCACTCCACCTGGCGGGACCATCGAAGTGACGCTGTCACCGGGGCTGCACATAGAGATCGCCAATACCGGCCCCGCGATTGCAGCGCAGGCCCTGCCACGCCTGTTCGACCGGTTCTATCGAGAGGATCCGACACGCCATGAAGGCAGCAGCGAACATGCGGGGCTAGGGCTTGCGATCACCCGGTCCATCGTGCAGGCCCATGGCGGGGGAATTCACGCCCACTGTGAAGGGGGATGGACACGCTTTGTGATTGACCTGCCCCCGAAGCGCTGAGGCAGTGCAACGGCTGGCGCGGGCTTCGTTTACGCTCGCGCCAGCGCAGGGATCGCGCCCACCTTCATGCGCAGACCACGACGTCACTCGTAACGCAATGCCATCGCAGGCTCGATCTGCGATGCGCGATACGCCGGATACAACGTGGCCAGGAAACTCATCACCAGGCCGGCGATACAGATGATCGCGACATCACCCCACTGCAACTGCGATGGCAGGCTGCTGATGAAGTACATGTCGGAGGTGAAGATATGCTGGCCGCTGGTGCGTTCCAGCCAACCGACGATGGCGCTGACGTTAAGCGCACCGATCACGCCCAACACCCCGCCAATCAGGGTGCCGACGATACCGATCAGGCTGCCCTGGACCATGAAGGTCCCCATGATCTGCGCCGGCGTCGCGCCGATGGTGCGTAGAATCGCGATGTCGGCACCCTTGTCGTTCACCACCATCACCAGGGTGGCGATGATGTTGAACGCCGCCACGGCAATGATCATCAACAAAAGCAGACCGATCATGGTCTTTTCCATCTTCATCGCGCTGAACAGGCTGCCCTGGGTGTGCGACCAGTCATCGGCGCGGAAGGCATCGCCCAGGCCCGAAGCGATCGCCTTGGACACCTGCGGCGCAGCGTACAGGTCGTGCAGCTTCAGGCGTACGCCCTGCACCTGGCCCGGTGCCCAGCGTTGCATCTCGCCGGCGTCGGCCATGTGGATGTAGGCCTGCGAACCGTCCAGCTCGGCGCCGACCTTGAAGATGCCGACCACGGTCAGGCGCTGCATGCGTGGGGTAATACCACCGGGCGCACTGCTCACTTCCGGCACGATCAGGGTGACCTTGTCGCCGGTGTTCAGGCGAAAACGGCGCGCCGTCAGCTCCCCGAGCACCACGCCATACTCACCGGGCTGCAGCGCTTGCAGGGCACCCTGAACGATATGCTGGCCGACAATGGAGACCTTGCCCTCCTGCGCCGGATCGATACCGCTGACCTGGATCGGCTGCATCGCCCCCTTGTAGGAGAGCATGCCTTCCATTTCCGTCAGGGGCGCCGCGGCGATCACCGCCGGATTCTTCAGCGCGGCCTCGGCAACACGCTGCCAGTTATCCAGCGGCTGTACGCCAAGGATGCTGGCATGCGGCACCAGCCCCAGCACGCGCGAGCTCATTTCACGCTGGAAACCGTTCATCACCGACAACACCACGATCATCGCCAGCACGCCCAAAGAGAGGCCGATCATCGAGGTCATGGAGATGAACGAGATGAAGTGATTGCGGCGCTTGGCACGGGTGTAGCGGGCACCGATGAACAAGGGCAAGGGTCTGAACATGTACGCGAACACCCAGTTGAACAGTAGATTGGGGCCGCGCAGGCGGCCCCATGCAATCAGATCGAGATCAGACGACCGTCTTCCAGGCTCAGCACACGGTCCATCTTGCGTGCCAGGCTCAGGTCGTGGGTCACCACCAGGAACGCCGTGCGCGACGCCGTCGACAGCTCCTGCATCAGTTCCTGGATACCCAGCGCGGTATGGTGATCAAGGTTGCCGGTAGGCTCGTCGAGCATCACCAGGCCTGGCTGATTGACCAGCGCACGGGCAATCGCCACGCGCTGGCGCTCGCCGCCAGACAGTTCGGCAGGCTTGTGATTCAGGCGATGGCTGAGGCCTACACGCTTGAGCAGCGCCTCTGCGCGCTGGCGCGCCTCCGGGATGGGTGTACGACCGATCAGCAGCGGCATGCAGACGTTTTCCAGGGCCGTGAATTCTGCCAGCAGGTGGTGGAACTGGTAGACAAAACCCAGGGCGCGGTTGCGCAGCAGGCCGCGATCACGCTCGCCGAGCGCCGAAAGCTCTTCCCCGGCCAGCCAGACGCTGCCCTGGGTTGGCGTGTCGAGGCCGCCAAGCAGGTTGAGCAGCGTGCTCTTGCCCGAGCCGGAGCTACCGACGATGGCCACCCGCTCCCCTGGGTGCAGCTCCAGGCTCAGGCCCGACAGCACCTGCACCGACTCCGGCCCCTCGTCATAGGACTTGCCCAGGTTGCGGCAACTCAGTACGGCTTTATCACTCATGCGCGACTCACTCATAACGTAGCGCCTCTGCAGGCTGGGTGCGCGCTGCACGCCAGGCCGGATACAGGGTGGCGAGGAAACTCAGGACCAGCGCCGCACCGCAGACCATCCACACGTCCTGGGCGATGATCTGCGACGGCAGGTAATCGATGAAGTACACATCGGCATTGAGGAACTTGTGCCCGATCAGGGTCTCGACGCCAGCGATCGCCGCACTGACGTTGAGCGCGGCGATGATCCCGACCACTGCGCCGATCAGCGTGCCGACCACGCCGATCACCGTGCCCTGGACCATGAAGATCGCCATGATCTGCCGGGGCGTGGCGCCGAGCGTACGCAGGATGGCGATGTCGCCGCGCTTGTCATTGACCACCATCACCAGGGTGGAAATGATGTTGAACGCGGCCACCGCGACGATCAGCAGCAGCAGCAGACCGATGATCGATTTCTCCATGCGAATCGCCTGGTACAGGTTGCCCTGGGTGCGGGTCCAGTCGCGGGCGTAGTACTGGTGCTCGCCCAACTGCTGGACGATGCTCCAGGCCTCGCGCGGAGCCTTGAAAAGGTCGTCGAACTTCAGGCGCAGGCCTTGCACTTGGTCGGCCTTCCAGCGGTGCAGGCGCGAAAGGTCGGAGAGGTTGGTCAGGCCCAGGAAGCCATCGATCTCGCCTGCGCCGACGTGGAAGGTGCCGACCACGGTAAAGCGCTTCATGCGCGGGAACATCCCGGCCGGGGTGATGCTCACCTCGGGCGCGACGAAGGTGACCTTGTCACCGACCTTGACGCCCAGCTTGGTGGCGGCCTTGTCACCGATGAGGATGCCCCACTCGCCGGGCGCCAGTTGGTCGAGGCTGCCCTGCTGCAGGAAGTTGTCGATGATCGACACCTCGCGCTCGCGGTCCGGCTGGATGCCGTTGAGCAGCATCTTCTGCACCTTGCCGTCATGGGTAAGCAGCCCCTGCATCTGCGTGAAGGGCGCGACCGCCTGCACGTGCGGATTCTGCTTTACTTGTTGAGCAAGGGCCTGCCAGTCGCCGATGGGCTGGTCGCCCTCGATGGTGGCGTGAGGGACCATGCCAAGGACGCGGGTGCGCATCTCGTGATCGAAGCCATTCATCACCGACAGCACCACGATCATCACCACCACGCCCAGGGCGAGGCCGATCATCGAGGTCAGGGAAATGAACGAGACGAAATGGTTGCGTCGCTTGGCACGGGTGTAACGCGTACCGATGAATACGAAGAGAGGTCTGAACATGTCGGGGCTTGTTCGGATGAAAGGGAACGTCCTGGTGGCGAGGCGCCTACGGCGGCTTTACACTCGGACCACCGCCGCAACCATGGGTTCGCCATGACGACATTAGACGAAGAAGATCGCCGGGAATACTACCGCATCGAAGACAGGATCGCACTGGAAATCAGCCCCCTGAGCGCGGCCGAAGCCCTTGAACCAGAACTGTTGCAGGATGATTCACCACTGTTCAACCTGCTCAGCGAGCTGCACCTGTCGGACTTCGAATCCCAGCACCTGTTGCGCCAGCTCAGCGACAAGGACCGCACCCTGGCCGCCTTCCTGCGCGCCCAGAACAAACGCCTCGACCTGCTCAGCGCGGTGGTCGCACAAACGCTGATCGGCGAGATCGGCCAGCCGCAGCGGGTGATCATCTCCGAAGGCGGTGTCGAATTCGCCCAGGCGCAGCAGATCGCGCCCGGCACCCGGGTCAAGGTGAAGATGGTACTGATGCCTCGCGCCCACGGCCTGCTGCTGCGTGGCCGCGTCACCCACTGCGACCCACGTCCCGAAGGCGACTTCGAGGTTGGCACCGAATTCATCGACATGACCGATGCCCAGCGCCAGCTCCTGGCCCGCTATATCCTGCAGCGTCAGCAACAACAGCGGCGCCAGCAACTCGAACACGACGACCCGGCATCCTGAGCCTTTTCCCTTTAGACCTGAAGGAACGAACGTGACCCTGATCTACGGCCATCGCGGCGCCAAGGGCGAAGCGCCCGAGAACACCCTGACCAGCTTCCGCCAGTGCCTGTCGCACGGCGTCGACCGTTGCGAGCTGGACCTGCACCTGTCGGCCGACAACGAGCTGATGGTGATCCATGACCCGACCCTCAAGCGCACCACCGGCCGACGCGGCAAGGTCGTCGAACACTCGGCAGCGGACCTGGTTACCTACGACGCGCGCAAGGGCGGCCCCGGACATGTGCAGCCCTGCCCTATCCCGCGCCTTGAAGAACTGTTCGAGAAGTGCGCCTTTGCCCACTGGCAGCTGGAGGTCAAGAGTGCTTCGCGCACCCGTGCAGCAAGCACGGTGCTGGCCATTCGCGAGCTGGCACAACAATACGGCCTGCTCGACAAGGTGACCATCACCTCGAGCTCGCGGGAAGTGCTGGGAGCAGCGCAGGAACTGGTGCCCGACATCGCGCGTGGGCTGGTTGCCGAATACGCCTGGCTCGACCCACTGAAAGTGGCACAGAACTACGGCTGCGAGATGCTCGCGCTGAACTGGACGCTGTGCACCCCCGAACGCCTGCTGAAGGCGCAGAAGCAGGGTTTGCATGTGTCGGTGTGGACGGTCAACGAGCCGGCGCTGATGCGCCGACTCGCCGATTTTGGCGTGGACAGCCTGATTACAGACTTTCCCGGTTTGGCCAAGACCACCCTCGGGTAGGGCTGAAATCGGTCTCCCCGACCGGCTCAGGCCACCGGTCGGAGCCGCTCAAAAAAGCCGGTTCAGACCGTCGTAGGCAGCTACCCGATAGGCTTCGGCCATGGTCGGGTAGTTGAAGGTGGTGTTGACGAAGTACTTGAGATTGTTCAGCTCACCCGGCTGGTTCATGATCGCCTGGCCGATGTGGACAATCTCCGAAGCCTGGTAGCCGAAGCAATGCACGCCAAGGATTTCCAGAGTTTCGCGGTGGAACAGGATTTTCAGCATGCCCTGAGGCTCGCCGGCGATCTGCGCACGGGCCATGCTCTTGAAGAACGCCTTGCCCACTTCATACGGCACCTTGGCCTGGGTCAGCTCCTGCTCGTTCTTGCCGATCGAACTGATCTCCGGAATGGTGTAGATGCCGGTCGGCACGTCGTTGACGAAGCGCCAGCTGCCGTTGTCGACGATGCTGCCGGCCGCCGAACGGCCCTGGTCGTGGGCGGCGCTGGCCAGGCTCGGCCAACCGATCACGTCACCGGCACCATAGATGTTCGGCACACTGGTGCTGTAGTTCTCGTCGACCTCGATCTGGCCGCGGCTGTTGACCTTGATGCCGATGTTCTCAAGGCCCAGCTTGTCGGTGTTGCCGGTACGGCCGTTGCACCACAGCAAGGCGTCGGCCTTGATCTTCTTGCCCGACTTCAGGTGCAGGATCACCCCGTTGTCCAGCCCCTCGACACGCTCGTACTCCTCGTTATGGCGTACGGTGATGTTGTTGTTGCTGAAGTGGTAGCTCAGCGCCTGGGAGATTTCCGAATCCAGGAAGCTCAGCAATTGGCCTCGGTTGTCGACCAATTCGACCAGCACACCCAGGCCACTGAAGATCGAGGCGTATTCGCAACCGATCACCCCGGCACCATAGACGATCAGCTTGCGCGGCGTGTGGCTCAGGCTGAGGATGGTGTCGCTGTCGTAGACGCGCGGGTGGTGGAAGTCGATGTCGGCCGGGCGATAAGGACGCGAGCCGGTGGCGATGATGATGTGCTTGGCGTTGAGCTTCTCGACCACGCCGTTGGGGCAGACCACTTCGACGGTCTGCTCATCGGCGAAGCTGCCGGTGCCGACGAACACGTCGACGCGGTTGCGCGCGTAGTAGCCGGTGCGCGAGGCAACCTGCTTGGAAATCACCTTCTCGGCGCTCTTGAGCACGTCAGGGAAGGAGAACCAGCGCGGCTCACCAATGGCACGGAACATCGGGTTGGTGTTGAACTGCATGATCTGCCGCACCGAGTGACGCAGTGCCTTGGACGGAATGGTGCCCAAGTGGGTGCAGTTGCCGCCGACCTGGCGACGGCTGTCGACCATCGCGACCTTGCGCCCCGCTTTGGCGGCGTTCATTGCCGCGCCTTCTCCGGCTGGGCCGGAACCCAGCACCACTACGTCGTAGTTGTAGACAGCCATGCGTACTCCTTCAGAACTGGCCCGCCGGCCGGCTGGCCGCGGGGCTCATCATGTCGCCGGGGCGCCATGAAAAAATTCGGGTGCAGTCTAATCAAGCGTGAACGCCGCGCACATTAACCCTTGGTCGCGTCGTAGGCCATCTTTGCCTGCACTACATGTCATTTCGCCGCTTCCCTGGCCGCGATCATCCGTGCCCTGCCTTTCACCCGCCTTTCAACACCCGCTGGAAACCGGGTGTGGAACGGGAGACGAAACCACCCTCGACCCGGGTCACCAGTACGGCAGCGATGCCGTGGGCCACAGCAAAATCCCAGCCGCGCTCGGGCCCGAGAATCAGCAGCAACGTCGAGTAACCGTCAGCGATCAGTGCCGAGCGGTCAAGCACGGTGACTGCAGCCAGACCGTGGGCGACCGGACGCCCCAGACGGGCATCGAAGGTGTGCGAATAGCGCCGGCCATTGTCCTCGAAATAGTTGCGGTAGTCACCCGAGGTCGACACCGACAGGCCATCGATGGCAATTACCTGGCGGGCGATCTGGCGATCCTCGCGCGGCAGTTCCAGTGCAATGCGCCAGGGGCTGCCATCAGGCTTGCGGCCTGCGGCCTGCAACTCCCCGGTGGCTTCGGCGACAAAGCTGTCGACACCCATCGCCCGCAGGCGCTCGGCGATCAGGTCAACGGCGTGACCGGCAGCGATGCTGTTGAAGTCCAGCTCCAGCGCGACATCCTTGCACAGGCGACCGCCATCGATGTGCAGGTGACGATAACCTACGCGCTGACGGGCCAAGGCCAGGGCCTGAGGATCGGGCACCTGCTCCTGACGCGCCTGCGGGCCGAAGCCCCACAGGTTGAGCAGTGGCTCGACACTGAGGTCGAAAGCCCCCTCGCTCACATCCGCCAGGTGCTGGCCGAAGGTGACCAGCTCGAGCATGTCCTGCGGGATGGTCAGGCATTGATTGGCCGGCAACTGGTTGAAGCGACTGACGACAGAGTCGTCACGGTAGGTGGAGTAATACGCGTCGATACCGTGCAGGATGGTTTCGACAGCTTCGCGCACCTGGTCCGGCGCCGGGCCGCCGGGGTTGCGAACATACTGGATGCTGTAGCTGCTGCCCATGGTCGGACCGCCCAGGCGCTCCAGCGTGGGTTGCTGGTCACAGGCCGATAGCAGCATCAGGATAAACAGTAAGGCTTTGCGCAAGATTCAGACTCTCGGTTGCCTGTGCCGCGTCTACCGTGGGACCAGCGTTTACCGTGGCAGTGCCGGCACAGACACGACATAAAAAAACGGGAACCCGAAGGTTCCCGTTTTTTCATGGCCTTACAAGCCTATCAGCGTGGAAACGCTGGCGGGTTCACACCGGCCATCTCTTCCATCACGCGAACGACCTGACAGCTGTAACCGAATTCGTTGTCGTACCAGACGTACAGGACAACACGATTATCGTTGCAGATGGTCGCTTCGGCATCGACCACACCGGCGTGGCGCGAGCCGACGAAGTCGGTCGAAACCACTTCCTGAGAGCTGACGTAGTCGATCTGCTTGTGCAGTTCCGAGTGCATGGCGGTCTGGCGCAGGTACTCGTTGAGCTCCTCGCGGTTGGTCGCCTTTTCCAGGTTCAGGTTCAGGATGGCCATCGACACGTTCGGCGTCGGTACGCGAATGGCGTTGCCGGTCAGCTTGCCCTTGAGCACTGGCAGTGCCTTGGCAGCGGCAGTGGCGGCGCCGGTTTCGGTGATGACCATGTTCAGCGGCGCGGCACGACCGCGACGGCTGCCCTTGTGGAAGTTGTCGATCAGGTTCTGGTCGTTGGTGAACGAGTGAACGGTTTCGACGTGGCCGTTGACGATGCCGTACTGATCGTTGATGGCCTTGAGCACCGGCACGATGGCGTTGGTGGTGCAGGATGCCGCGGAGATGATCTTGTCATCGGCAGCGATATCGCCATGGTTGATGCCGTGCACGATGTTCTTCAGCGCGCCCTTGCCAGGTGCGGTGAGGATGACACGGGCAGCGCCCGGGCAGGCCAGGTGCTGGCCCAGGCCGTCGGCATCGCGCCAGACGCCGGTGTTGTCGACGATCAGTGCGTTGTCGATGCCGTACTGGGTGTAGTCGACTTCGCTCGGGCTCTTGGCGTAGATGACCTGGATCAGGTTGCCGTTGGCAGTGATGGTGTTGTTGGCTTCATCGATGGTGATGGTGCCGTCGAACGGGCCGTGAACCGAGTCGCGGCGCAGCAGGCTGGCGCGCTTGACCAGGTCGTTTTCGGCGCCCTTGCGCACGACGATGGCGCGCAGGCGCAGGCCGTCGCCACCACCGGTCTTCTCGATCAGGATGCGCGCCAGCAGGCGGCCGATGCGGCCGAAGCCGTACAGGACGACGTCGGTGCCCTTGCGCGCCGAAGCGTTCTGCTGGCCAACCACCTCAGCCAGCTCTTCACGGACGAACTGCTCCGCAGTGCGACCGTTGCCTTCCTGCTTGAACTTGTTGGCCAGCTTGCCCAGGTCGACCGAAGCGGCGCCCAGTTTCAGCTCGCTCATGGCTTTGAGCAGGGGGAATGTCTCGTGTACGGACAGTTCGGTCTCGTCGGTCTGACGGTGACGTGCAAAGCGATGGGCTTTGAGGATCGAGATAACCGAACGGTTGATCAGGCTGCGGCCATAGATCGAGCTCACCACGTTGTTGTTGCGGTAGAGCTGACCGATAAGCGGGATCATCGCTTCAGCCAGGGCTTCACGATCGATCCACTCACCAAGACACTGGTCGGGCTTCTGAGTCACGGGAACCTTCCACATGTAGGGACAGAAAAAAGGGGCTACATTATGACGCCCCGATGCGTATCGGGCAATGAGCGCCTGTCGCTACCCGCAAAGCCAGCCGTCATGCCCTTTCGAGCCTGACAGCGAGCAGCGTCGCCGGTACACTTGACCTCTTTGCCGCAACGCTTGGAGTCGGATCTTCCGTGTCAGTTCTGCGCCTTCCGCAACTGTCGGCCACGGCCGGCAAACAAACCTGGGGCAACCTGCCAGGTGCCGCCCTCAGTCTCGCCATCGCCGAGGCCGCCAGCAGCGCCGGGCGCTTCACCCTGCTGCTGACTGCCGATAGCCAGGCCGCCGATCGCCTGGAACAGGAGCTGCGTTTCTTCGCCCCGCAGCTTCCGGTGCTGCCGTTCCCAGACTGGGAAACCCTGCCCTACGACCTGTTCTCGCCGCACCAGGACATCATCTCCCAGCGCATTGCCAGCCTCTACCGACTGCCACAGCTGGACCACGGCATTCTCGTGGTGCCGATCACCACCGCCCTGCACCGCTTGGCCCCGACCCGCTTCCTGCTGGGCAGCAGCCTGGTGCTGGACGTGGGCCAGAAGATCGACGTCGAGCAGATGCGCACCCGCCTGGAAGCCAGCGGCTACCGCTGCGTCGACACGGTCTACGAGCATGGTGAATTCGCCGTGCGCGGCGCGCTGATCGATTTGTTCCCCATGGGCAGCAAGGCGCCGTATCGCATCGACCTGTTCGACGACGAGATCGAAACCCTGCGCACCTTCGACCCGGAGACCCAGCGCTCGATCGACAAGGTCGACTCGATCCGCCTGCTGCCGGCCCGCGAATTCCCCATGCACAAGGATGAGGTGACACGCTTCAAAGCCCGCTTCCGAGAGCGCTTCGACGTCGACTTCCGGCGCAGCGCGATCTTCCAGGACCTGACCAGCGGCATCATTCCGGCCGGCATCGAATACTACCTGCCGCTGTTCTTCGAAGAGACCGCGACACTCTTCGACTACCTGCCGGAAGACACCCAGGTATTCTCCCTGCCCGGCGTCGAGCAGGCCGCCGAACACTTCTGGAACGACGTACGCGGGCGCTACGAAGAGCGCCGCGGCGACCTCAGCCGCCCCTTGCTGCCACCGGCCGAGCTGTTCATGCCGGTCGAGGACTGCTTCGCCCGCCTCAAGCAATGGCCGCGCGTTGTGGTCAGCGCCGACGAACTCGAACAGGGCGCAGGCCGCGAGCGCTTCCCGGCCCGCGCCTTGCCCAACCTGGCCATCGAGGCCAAGGCCAACCAGCCGCTGGCAGAGCTGTCGAACTTTCTCGACCAGTTCCCCGGCCGGGTGCTGTTCACCGCCGAATCGGCAGGCCGCCGCGAAGTGCTGCTGGAGCTGCTCGAACGCCTGAAGCTGCGCCCGCACACCGTCGAAGGCTGGGCCGACTTCATCACGGGCAGCGAGCGCCTGGCGATCACCATCGCCCCGCTCGATGACGGCCTGCTGCTGGATGACCCGAGCCTGGCCCTTGTGGCCGAAAGCCCGCTGTTCGGCCAGCGCGTGATGCAGCGCCGACGTCGCGACAAGCGCGGCGAAGCGGCCAACGATGCAGTCATCAAGAACCTCACCGAGCTGCGCGAAGGCGCCCCTGTGGTGCACATCGATCACGGCGTGGGCCGCTACCTGGGCCTGGCCACCCTGGAGATCGACGGCCAGGCCGCCGAGTTCCTCACCCTGGAATACGCCGAGGGCGCCAAGCTCTATGTGCCGGTGGCCAACCTGCACCTGATCGCCCGCTACACCGGCAGCGACGACGCCCTGGCGCCGCTGCACCGACTCGGCTCCGAAGCCTGGCAGAAAGCCAAGCGCAAGGCCGCCGAACAGGTGCGCGACGTGGCCGCCGAGCTGCTCGACATCTATGCCCGCCGTGCTGCGCGCAAGGGCTACGCCTTCGCCGACCCGGCCGCCGACTACGCCACCTTCAGCGCCGGCTTCCCCTTCGAAGAGACGCCCGACCAGCAGGCTGCCATCGAGGCCGTGCGCCTCGACATGCTCGCCGCCAAGCCCATGGATCGACTGGTGTGTGGCGATGTCGGCTTCGGCAAGACCGAAGTGGCCATGCGCGCAGCCTTCATCGCGGTGCACAGCGGCCGCCAGGTCGCGGTCCTGGTACCTACCACCCTGCTCGCCCAGCAGCACTACAACAGCTTCCGCGATCGCTTTGCCGACTGGCCCGTGACGGTCGAGGTGATGAGCCGCTTCAAGTCCGCCAAGGAAGTGGCCGCCGCCGCCGCAGACCTTGCCGAAGGCAAGATCGACATCCTCATCGGCACCCACAAGCTGCTGCAGGACGATGTGCGCTTCAAGGACCTGGGCCTGGCGATCATCGACGAAGAGCACCGTTTCGGCGTACGCCAGAAAGAACAGCTCAAGGCGCTACGCAGCGAGGTGGACATCCTCACCCTCACCGCCACGCCAATCCCGCGCACCCTTAACATGGCCGTGGCCGGCATGCGCGACCTGTCGATCATCGCCACCCCGCCGGCTCGACGCCTGTCGGTGCGCACCTTCGTCATGGAGCAGAACAAGAGCACGGTCAAGGAAGCACTGCTGCGCGAGCTGCTGCGTGGCGGCCAGGTCTATTACCTGCACAACGACGTGAAGACCATCGAGAAATGCGCCGCCGATCTCGCCGAGCTGGTGCCCGAAGCGCGCATTGGCATTGGCCACGGGCAGATGCGCGAGCGCGAGCTCGAACAGGTGATGAGCGACTTCTACCACAAGCGCTTCAACGTGCTGATTGCCTCGACCATCATCGAGACCGGCATCGACGTGCCCAGTGCCAACACCATCGTCATCGAACGTGCCGACAAGTTCGGCCTGGCCCAGTTGCACCAATTGCGCGGCCGGGTCGGACGCAGCCACCACCAGGCCTACGCCTACCTGCTCACCCCGCCACGCCAACAGATCAGCGGCGATGCCGAGAAACGCCTGGAGGCGATCGCCAACACCCAGGACCTGGGCGCAGGCTTCGTGCTGGCCACCAACGACCTGGAGATCCGCGGCGCCGGCGAGTTGCTCGGCGAAGGCCAGAGCGGGCAGATCCAGGCAGTGGGTTTCACCCTCTACATGGAGATGCTCGAACGTGCGGTCAAGGCGATCCGCAAGGGCACCCAACCCAATCTCGAGCAACCACTGGGCGGCGGCCCGGAGATCAACCTGCGCCTGCCGGCGCTGATCCCCGAGGACTACCTGCCCGATGTGCACGCCCGCCTGATCCTGTACAAACGCATCGCTTCGGCGGCCGACGAGGAAGGCCTCAAGGACCTGCAGGTGGAGATGATCGACCGCTTCGGCCTGCTGCCCGAGCCGACCAAGAACCTCATGCGCCTGACGCTGCTCAAGCTGCAGGCCGAGAAGCTTGGCATCAAGAAGGTCGATGCCGGCCCCAATGGCGGCAAGCTCGAGTTCGAGGCCGAAACGCCGGTCGAACCACTGACCCTGATCAAGCTGATCCAGGGCCAGCCCAAGCGCTACAAGTTCGAAGGCGCGACCCAGTTCCGCTTCCTGGTGCCGATGGAACGCCCGGAAGAACGCTTCAACACCCTCGAGGCGCTGTTCGAGCGCCTGGCCCCACAGTCAAATTAAGGAAGCTCCATGCGTGCCATTCGTTGCCTGACCTTGTTGCTGTCGCTCATCGCGCCAGTGACGGCCTTCGCCGAAGGCCCTTATCAGGTGGAAATCCTCCTCCTGCGGCAGAATGCAGTGCCTGCCGTGACCAGCCCGTTCGCCCCCGAGAACTGGAGCGCCGGCGCCCCACGCCTGGCCAAGGATGCCGAACGCCCACCGGCACTGGTCGACGAAGCCACCCGCCTGCAAGCCACTGCCGACTACACTGTGCTGCTGCACAAGGCTTGGCAGCAGCAGGTGGGCAGCGAGCCCAGCCGCATCGCCGTGGGCGCCGGTGACGAGCAGTTCGGGCACTTCCCCATCGAGGGCAACCTGAGCATCGCCGAGGGCCGCTTCATCCGCATCGAGGCCAACTTCTGGGTCAACGACCTGGACGGCAATGGCAGCGTGCTGCGCAGCGAGCAATTCAAGCAAAGCAACAGCAACGTGAAAAACGGCCAGCTGACCTTCCTCGACGGGGGCCACCTGGCGCTGCTGATCAGGGTCGCACCGGCTGGCATGCGCAAGCTGCCAACGATGGACCCGGAGATGATGGAGCAGTGACACGTGAGTGACGTGCAGAAGCAGGTTGCGGAAAACCCGAGCTGGAAGCGCGAATTCGACGCCGGCGCTCTGCAGCGCGGTGAGCGCTATGCCGAGCAAGGCAGGGTAGAGATTCTCTCCCACGGCGACGCACGCATCGAGGCAACCTGCAGCGGCAACGGCGACAACCGTTATCGTCAGCGGATCACCATCACCTTCAACTCCGCCGGACACTGTCATGTTCGCGGCCAGTGCACCTGCCCGGTCGGCGAGAACTGCAAGCACTGCGCCGCCGTGCTCTACACGCTAGCCCACCGCCATGCGGCACAACCGGCGGCCAGCGATCACCTGCCGCACCACCTGCAACACTGGCTGCAGGGCCTCGAGCAACGCGCCACCCCACGCCAGCCTGACGAAGACAAACGCGGCCGCATGGTCTGCTACCAGCTCATGCTGCTGGGCGATCAAGGTTGCGCCCTGCGCGTGCGCAAGGGCACTCGCACCGATGGCGACATACGCTACAGCCGGGTGCAATCGCTGTATGAACTGCTCTACGAGCCGCCCAAGTTCGTCAAGGAAGAAGACCTGCGCATCCTGCGCCAGTTGTCCGCACAGAACGCCCCCTACGGCCAGGAGCGCGGCTACGTGCTAAAAGGCCAGGAAGGCGGCGAGCTACTGCAACGGGTGCTGGAAACCGGACGCCTGATGTACATGGACGAGTTGCCGCTGCTGCGCCGCGGCCAGGAGCGCCAGGCGGAATTTCGCTGGGTGCGCCTGGACAGCGGCGAATACCGCGGCATGTGGTACAACGCCGACAAACCGCTGCTCTGCGTCCTGCCGCTGGTGCCGTTGTTTTACTTCGACGTCATGACCAGAGAAGTCGGTACCGTCGCCCACAGTCTCGACCCGCACACCGCCATCCAGCTCTCGCTCGCACCCGATGTACCGGAACACCTGATCGTGCCACTCAGCCACAAGCTCAACGCCCTGAACCACCAACTGCCGACCCCGACAACGGTCAAGCAGGAACTGCTCGACAACATCGAGCCCACACCACACCTCACCCTTGGCAGCCTGGAATTCAGCGCCTACACGCCCAAGACCGGACGCATGCAGCGCCAGATGCAGCATCGCGCGGCGCTGTCGTTCGACTACGACGGGCTGCGCGCCAGCGGCCCCGAAGACAAGCCGCTGAGCCGCCTGGTGGACAGTACCAGCCAGCATATTCGCCGCCAGCCACAGCATGAAAAGCGCCTGCGCGACACCCTGCACAAGCTCGGTTTCAAGCCTGCCACACGTCAGAGCAAGGCCCTGCCCGACAGCGCCGGCGAAATGTTCCAACTGCCCGACGACGAGACCTGGCTGCGCTTCGCCCGCGAAGACCTGCTGCGACTGCGCGAGGCAGGCTGGAAGGTGGACGTCCACCGTGACTTCGCCTTCAACCTTCACGACGTGGAAGACTGGTACGCCAACATTCAGGAAGCCCCCGGCCACGAATGGTTCGATCTGGAACTGGGCATCGTCGTCGACGGCCAGCGCCACAGCCTGCTGCCGATCGTCCTGCAGTTGCTGCGCAGCAGCCCCGAACTGCTGCGCCCCAGCGAACTTGCGCGGCGCGGCGACGATGAACACCTGTTGATCGACCTCAACCGTGGTCGCCTGGACAGCCCGGCCATGCGGGTCGCCCTGCCCTACGGCCGGATCAAGGCAGTGATGGGCACCCTCGGCGAGCTGTATCTGCACGAGGATGCCAGCGGGCCGACGTTGCGCATGGAGCGCGCCGATGCGGCACGCCTGAACGATATCGAGCACCTGCCCCTGCAATGGGAAGGTGGCGAACAACTGCGCGATCTCGGCCGGCGCCTGCGCGATGCGCGTGACCTGGAGGTCGAGCCACCCAGGGGGCTGGCCGCGACCTTGCGCCCCTACCAGCAGCAGGGCCTGAACTGGCTGCAAGCCCTGCGCGAGATGGGCACCGGTGGCATCCTCGGCGACGACATGGGTCTGGGCAAGACCCTGCAGACCCTTGCCCATCTGCTGCTGGAAAAAGAAGCCGGGCGCCTGAACCATCCAGCCCTGGCAGTGATGCCCACCAGCCTTGTGCCCAACTGGCTGGACGAAGCACAGCGCTTCGCACCCAATCTGCGCGTTCTGGCCCTGCACGGCCCCGGACGCACCCGGTTCTTTGGTGCACTGCACGAATACGACCTGATCCTGACCACATACGCCCTGCTGCCACGCGACCTCGAGCCATTGCAGGCCCAACCCTGGCACGTGCTGGTGCTGGACGAAGCACAGAACATCAAGAGCAGTACCAGCAAGGCCGCCCAGGCCGCCCGGGAGCTGCAGGCCAACCAGCGCCTTTGCCTGACAGGCACCCCCATGGAGAACAACTTGGGTGAGCTATGGTCGATCTTTCACTTCCTGATGCCCGGCTGGCTGGGCGATCAGAAACGCTTCAACCAGGATTACCGCACCCCCATCGAACGTCATGGCGACCGCGAGCGGCTGGCCCACCTGGCCAGCCGAGTACGCCCTTTCCTGCTGCGCCGCAGCAAGGAGCAGGTGGCCCGAGAGCTGCCGGCCAAGAGCGAGATGGTTCACTGGGTGGACCTCAGCGATGCACAGCGCGACACCTACGAAACGGTGCGCGTGGCCATGGACAAGAAGGTGCGCGATGAAATCGCCCGCAATGGCGCCTCACGCAGCCAGATCGTCATCCTCGATGCCTTGCTCAAGCTGCGCCAGGTGTGCTGTGACCTGCGTCTGGTCAAGGGTGTGGAAGCCAAGGGCAATCAAGCCGACAAGGGCAAGCTGGGCAGCTTGATGGAAATGCTCGAGGAACTGCTCAGCGAAGGTCGCCGAGTGCTGCTGTTCTCCCAGTTCACTTCGATGCTCGCACTGATCGAGCAGGAACTGGAAAAGCGCGACATTCGCTACAGCCTGCTGACCGGCGACACCCGCGATCGCCGCGCGCCGGTTCAACAGTTCCAGAACGGCGACAGCGAAGTGTTCCTGATCAGCCTCAAGGCCGGTGGTACAGGCCTGAACCTGACCGCTGCCGATACGGTGATTCACTACGACCCCTGGTGGAACCCGGCCAGCGAGAACCAGGCCACCGACCGCGCGTACCGTATCGGCCAGGACAAGCCAGTGTTCGTCTACAAGCTGATCACCCGCGGCACGGTGGAAGAGAAGATCCAGCAGTTGCAGCAAGAGAAAGCCGCCTTGGCGGCCGGTCTGCTCGATGGCGGGCAGGCCGGTCAGTGGCGGCTGGGGGATGAAGAAATCGAGGCACTGTTCGCCCCGCTGCCGGGCAAGCGAGGGCGCTGAATCCGGGGCGTCCCCTTCGCGTCCCGACTTGCCCGCGAAGGGAACACCGCGGTCAATCCACCAGCTGCGCGTCCTTCAACGCCCCCAGCGCCTCAAGCCAGCGCGGCTGCTGGCGATAGTCGGTGCGTGCGAAGCCTTGCCCACGCATTCCGGCGATGCGCGGCGACGGCCGCACCTTCAAGCGCTGCGCCGCACTCAGCGCGAGTTCCGCCGCAGCTCGGTCATTGCACACCAGCCCCATGTCGCAACCGGCACTCAGCGCTGCCTCGATGCGACTGGCGGCATCGCCCACCACATGCGCGCCAGCCATGGACAAGTCGTCACTGAAGATCACCCCCTCAAAGCCCAGCTCGCCGCGCAGGATGTCCTGCAGCCAGCGCCGCGAGAAGCCCGCCGGCTGGTTGTCGATCTGCGGATAGATCACATGCGCCGGCATCACCGCTGCCAGTTGGCCGCTGAGACGAGTGAACGGTACCAGATCAGCCTGGCGTAGCTGCTCCAGGCTGCGCTCATCGGTGGGGATCGCCACGTGCGAATCGGCTTCCGCCCAGCCATGCCCAGGGAAGTGCTTGCCGCAAGCCGCCATGCCAGCCGTGTTCATGCCACGAATGAAGGCACCGGCCAGTTGCGTGGCACGCTGCGGATCCCCTTCGAAGGCACGGCTGCCAACGACCGCGCTGCGCTGGTGATCAAGGTCCAGTACCGGTGCGAAACTCAGGTCCAGACCGACCGCCAGAACTTCGGTGGCCATCAGCCAACCGCATTGTTCGGCCAGGTAATCAGCGTTGGCATTGTCGGCAATGGCACGCATGGCCGGCAAACGCACGAAGCCCTGACGCAGACGCTGGACCCGACCACCTTCCTGATCGACCGCCAGGATCAGGTCAGGACGAATAGCACGGATCGAGGCGCACAGCTCGCGCACCTGGCGTGGGCTGTCGATGTTACGGGCAAAGATGATCAGACCGGCCACTTCGGGCTGGCGCAGGAGGTGACGATCCTCGGCGGTCAACCATTGACCGGCGATATCCACCATCAGGGAGCCTTGCAGGCTGGCAGTCATAGGGTGTCCTTCATTGAATATCCAGAGAGGCCCATTGCGGGCAGGCAGCCTCGCTTATGCGCACCGGGCAATGGACCGGCACGCGCTCGAACAGGTCCAACAGCTCGCGGTTGCGCAGGCGCACGCAGCCATGGGACAACGGCACGCCCAGCGGTTCGCTGTCCGGCGTGCCGTGCAGATAAATGTAGCGACGAAAGGTATCGACCCGTCCCAGGCGGTTGACGCCTGGCTCACAGCCACTGAGCCAGAGGATGCGGGTGAGGATCCAGTCACGGCCTGGAGATTGCGCGTGCAAGGCGGGCGACCAGACTTCACCGGTCCAGCGTCGGCTGCTGAGCACAGCCCCTTGCGGCAATCCAGCGCCGATCTTCGCCCTGACCTGATGCAGGCCACGCGGCGTGCAGCCAGAACCCTTGAGTTCACCCGCCCCCAGACGCGCAGTGGAAACGTGCAGGCGCACGCACAACGTCCCCCGGGAAAATCCGTAAAGGCGTTGGTCAGCGAGGGAGATGTGCAGGAAATCAAGGTCGGGCATGGGCGCTAGCTTAGCCGAAGCGCCCTGCCCCGCCCAGTGTTCAGGCCTTGGCTGGCGCGCCGGTGACTGCGCTCTTGCTGCGTGGCCGCAGTTGCGCGGCCGCCATGGCCTCGTCGGTTACCCCGCTATCGGCACGCATGCCGGCGGCGAGGAACGGCACCATCAGACGCATGACCTGCTCGATCGAAGTGTTGATGCCGAAATCGGTTTCAGCGATGGCGCGCAGCGCCTTGATACCGGACATGCTGAACGCCGCGGCACCCAGCATGAAATGCACGCGCCAGAACAACTCGATGGGGGGAATACGCGGCGCCGCTTCGTTGACCAACAGCATGTAGCGCCTGAACACCTTGCCGTACATGTCTTCAAGATAGCGGCGCAGGTGGCCCTGACTCTGACTGAAGGCCAAGCCCAGCAGGCGCATGAAGATCGAGAGGTCGTTGTTGCTGCGCGGCTGCACGGCCAAGGCCTGCTCCACCAGCATCTCCAGCAGTTCTTCGAGCGTCGGCTTCTGCTCGGGGCGCGCCTGACGGCGCTCGAGCTCACGCTCCAGGCTGGCACAGAACGGACCGAGGAAGCGCGAGAAGACCGCCTGGATAAGCGCCTTTTTGGAGCCGAAATGGTAGTTCACCGCCGCCAGGTTGACCCCGGCCTTGCTGGTGATCAAACGCAACGAAGTTTCCGCGAAACCTCTTTCCGCGAACAGCTGCTCGGCAGCATCGAGAATGCGTTCAACGGTTTCCGATTGGGCCATGACTTATCCGCCTGACAAACAGTTGTTTGAAACATACGTTTCAAGCACGCGCATGTCAAGGTTCGGTGACCCGACGGTCGCCCTTTTTAAAGCGCTGGGGCTCAAGCTGCAAGCCACAAATATCAAGGGCTGGGCACGACGCTCGGAAGACCGAGGCGATTTTCTTCAAGCGTGGTGCTTGCAGCAGGCCTTGTACTGTATATAATCCCAGTCACTGTATAAAAAGACAGAGCCACTCGCCATGCTGAAACTGACGCCACGCCAAGCCGAGATCCTGGCCTTCATCAAACGTTGCCTTGAAGACAACGGCTTCCCGCCTACCCGCGCAGAAATCGCACAAGAGCTAGGGTTCAAATCGCCCAATGCCGCCGAAGAGCACCTCAAGGCCTTGGCGCGCAAGGGCGCCATCGAGATGACACCAGGCGCCTCCCGCGGCATTCGCATCCCTGGTCTCGAAGCCAAGCCTGACGACAGCGGCCTGCCGATCATCGGCCGTGTTGCAGCAGGTGCCCCGATCCTCGCCGAGCAGCACATCGAGGAATCCTGCAATATCAATCCAGCCTTCTTCCATCCTCGCGCCGACTACCTGTTGCGCGTTCACGGCATGAGCATGAAGGATATCGGCATCGTCGACGGCGACCTGCTCGCCGTGCACACCTGCCGCGAAGCCCGCAACGGCCAGATCGTGGTCGCCCGCATCGGTGACGAAGTGACCGTCAAGCGCTTCAAGCGCGAGGGCAGCAAGGTCTGGCTGATTGCCGAAAACCCCGAATTCGCCCCCATCGAAGTCGACCTGAAAGATCAGGAACTGGTGATCGAGGGCTTGAGCGTCGGCGTCATTCGCCGCTGATCCAGGAGGCGTCATGCAGCAGTCCGCCCATTTATCGCAGCCCGCACAATTGCCATTGTTCGAAGCCTTTCTCGCACAGCCGGTACTGCCAGGCCTGAAAAGTCGCGAGCAGTCGCGCAAGCCCGGCCAACCAGAACTGTTCAGTGAATTGTCCCTGCGCGGCGCGCCAGGGCACTGCCAGAGCCTGTTGGCCCCTATCCTGCGCGAGCTGAGCGAAGAAGATGACGCACGCTGGCTGACACTGATCGCGCCGCCGGCGAGCCTCACGCAAACCTGGCTACGTGACGCCGGCCTTAATCGCGAACGCATCCTGCTACTGCAACCCGGAAGCAACCAGAGCGCCCTGCAACTGGCCTGCGAAGCGCTGCGCCTGGGTCATAGCCACACGGTGGTCAGCTGGCTCGGCAACGTCAATGCCAGCATCCGCCAACAGCTCGTTCGTGCCGCCACCTGCGGAAATGCACAAAGCCTGAACATCCGCCTCGGCTGATGTCCAGGCTTTGCCTGTGACGCACTGCAGTGATGGCCCAACTGGCGTGTTCAGTGCAAAACCCGCGGCCCTTCATCTCGCTCGAAGTCACCTTCGACCAGCTTACCTGCCATCTGCACACCAACGCTGAGCATGGCTTTGGCCACTTCTACATGCTGCCCCTGAAGAAATGCCTTGGCATCTTCGGAGAAATCCAGGGTAACCAGCGAACCCTCGTCCTCGGCACGGCGCAGTTCGATCCGGCCATCAGGCAATTCGACAATTTCTAGAAAGGACGTTGACATAAAGGGCCTGCTGTTCACGAAAGGCGAGTAGTGTACCAGCCACGCCGACTGTCAGCACTCACTCAACGCTTCTCGGAAACGTCTTACAAGCCCTTTTAGGTCCTGCCGCCAGCGCTCCAACTCCGCCCGAGACAGCACGACATCCTCGACTTCATCGAGATTGACAGCCTGGATCAACGGCTGGGTGACATCTGTCTTGGCGACTTTCTTCGCGACCGGTGGTTGGAACAAATCGGCATAAGCCTTGATCAACTGCGCCAGCCAGGTCTGCGGTTGGCGTGCCAGCTCAAGCATCTCGGCCATTTCCGGAATGGCGACGGTCTTCAGCGTGTCATCGTCAAGCAACAGCTCTGCACGCGCGGCGTTCGCCTGGGGCAGACGATAGAAGCCGGCAATCTCATGGCACAGCCCGAGCAACGCCCCATACAAATGGAACACCGCCGCCTCGCGCTCAGCCTGGATCAGGCCCTGGGCATTCATGGCCTGGCTCTGCTCGGCCTTGGCCATGGACTCAAGAGCCAGGCCTGCAAAGAACAGTTTCTGGTTGGTGCGGGTGTAGAGTTCCTGGGCCATTTCGGATGACCTCCCATGGGCAGCAAGGCGAATAGCTGCATCATAAATGATTGGGACCGCAAAGCGGCCCCAATTGCAACACCGACGAATCAGCGCTTGTCTTCGACCTTCCACGCCTTGCCGTCGTAGAACGCCTTCCAGCCTGTCGGCTTGCCATCGACCTCGGATTGCACGTACTGCTCCTTGGTCTTGCGGCTGTAGCGAATCACCGCCGGACGACCGTCCGGATCCTTCTGCGGTGCATCGCAGAGGAAGTGATACTTCGGATCGATCTCATGCTTGTGCGGGATGATTTCCAGCACCAGCGGCGCACGGGTCTCGCGATTTTTCGGGAACTGGCTGGCCGCCAGGAACAACCCCGAAGCGCCGTCACGCAGCACGTAGGTGTCGTCGACCTTCTCGCACTTGAGCTCCGGCATGTCCACCTTGTCCATCTTCGGTGGCGCAGCCTCGCCGCTCTTGAGCAACTTGCGGGTGTTCTTGCACGCCGGGTTGGTGCAACCGAAGAACTTGCCGAAACGGCCAGTCTTGAGCTGCATCTCGCTGCCGCACTTGTCGCATTCCAGGCTCGGCCCCTCGTAGCCCTTGATGCGGTAGCTACCCTCTTCGATCTCGTAGCCAGGGCAATCCGGGTTATTACCACAGATATGCAGCTTGTGCTTCTCGTCGAGCAGGTAGGCGTCCATCGCCGTCGAGCAGATCGGGCAGCGGTGCTTGCCACGCAGCACCAGCGACTCGGATTCACCCTCGTCGTCAGCTGCGATCTCGTCACCCGGCACCAGATTGACGGTGGCCTTGCAGCGCTCCTTGGGCGGCAGGCTGTAACCCGAGCAGCCCAGGAACACCCCGGTCGAGGCGGTGCGGATCATCATCGGCCGACCGCATTCCTTGCAGGCAATGTTGGTCAAGGTCGGCTGATTGGCTCGCATGCCGTTTTCGCTGGACTCTGCTGTCTGCAGCTTCTTGCTGAAATCACCGTAGAACTCGTCGAGCACGTTTTTCCAGTCACGCTCGCCCTGGGCCACGTCATCGAGATTCTCTTCCATGCCGGCGGTGAAGCCGTAGTCCATCAGGTTGGAGAAGCTTTCGGACAAGCGCTCGGTCACGATGTCGCCCATCTTCTCGGAATAGAAGCGGCGGTTGTGCAGGGTCACATAGCCGCGGTCCTGGATGGTGGAAATGATGGCTGCATAGGTCGACGGACGACCAATACCACGTTTTTCCATTTCCTTGACCAGGCTCGCCTCGGTGAAACGCGCCGGCGGCTTGGTGAAGTGCTGGCTTGGGTCGAGCTGGATCAACTTGAGCGTCTCGCCCTGCCCCATTTCCGGCAGCACATCGTCCTCGCCCGGCTTGGCCTGTTGTGGCAGCACACGGGTGTAACCGTCGAACTTGAGAATACGGCCCTTGGCACGCAACTCGAAATCGCCAGCCGCCACGGTGACGCTCGTGGACAGGTACTGCGCCGGTGGCATCTGGCAGGCCAGGAACTGGCGCCAGATCAGCTCGTACAGGCGCTCGGCATCACGCTCCATGCCACTGAGCTTGCTCGGGTGGGTGTTGACGTCGGAGGGACGAATCGCTTCGTGCGCCTCCTGTGCGCCTTCCTTGCTGCCGTAGACGACCGGAGCGGCCGGCAGGTACTGCTTGCCGAACTCGCTTTCGATGTAGCTGCGCGCCATTTCAACGGCATCGGTCGACAGGTTGGTCGAGTCGGTACGCATGTATGTGATGTAGCCGGCTTCATACAGACGCTGGGCCATCATCATGGTCTTCTTCACCCCGAAGCCCAGGCGGTTGCTTGCCGCCTGCTGCAAGGTCGAGGTGATGAAGGGCGCCGATGGCTTGCTGCTGGTCGGGCGATCTTCACGCTTGATCACGCTGTAGCTGGAAGTCTTGAGCTTCTCCAGCGCCGCCATGGCCTGCGCTTCGTTCAACGGCTTGAAGGCTTCACCGTTCTCGCGCGCCACTTCGAAGCGCACCTTGGCGTTCTTCGCCGTGCCCAGGTCAGCATGGACCTCCCAGTATTCTTCGGGATTGAACGCACGGATCTCGCGCTCCCGCTCGACCACCAGCTTCACAGCCACCGATTGCACACGGCCGGCGGACAGGCCACGGGCGATCTTGGACCAAAGCAGCGGCGAAACCATGTAGCCCACCACGCGGTCGAGGAAGCGCCGCGCCTGCTGGGCATTGACCCGGGCGATATCCAGGTCCCCAGGCTGCGAAAACGCCTCCTGAATGGCCTTCTTGGTGATTTCGTTGAACACCACGCGCTTGTAGCGGCTGTCGTCTCCCCCGATGGCTTCGCGCAGGTGCCAGGCAATGGCTTCCCCCTCGCGATCCAAGTCGGTTGCGAGATAGATGGTGTCGGCATCCTTGGCCAAACGACGCAACTCGTCGATCACCTTCTCCTTGCCGGGAAGGATCTCGTACTTGGCCTTCCAGCCGGCCTCTGGGTCGACACCCATGCGCGCCACCAGTTGGCGCCGGGCTTTCTCCTTCGGCGTCAGCGCCGGAGCCTCACTCGCGGTCTTGCCGCGCTTGGCCGCCGGTTCCTTGGCCGTACTGGCCGAACCGCTGGTGGGGAGGTCTCGGATGTGGCCGATACTCGACTTCACCACGTACTGGCTGCCCAGGTACTTGTTGATGGTCTTGGCCTTGGCCGGGGATTCCACAATGACCAGCGATTTGCCCATGGATCGGAGTATTCCTGAATCTGAAGATGAAAAACGCGTCAGGTGCCGGACGCGGCACCGCTATATATAGTGGCAAAAGAGTGAGGTCAAGCGCGGTCGTTCACTCGCGAGGCTTCCCGGCCAGTGCCGCAAGCCCCTCTTCGGCCTTGACCAAAGCAAAGCGTGGCACCTGCTCGCCGTCAACCTCGACCGACTCCTGGAACATCGAAAGTGGCCGCACCCAAAACCCATAGTCACCATACAGGCATTGGTAGAACACCATCCACTCTTCGCTCTCCGAGTGCCGCGCAACGCTGAAGACACGGTACTCAGGCCCTTTGTAATGCCGGTATACGCCTGGTTGTATCTGCATGCTGCCCACCCTCTTGAACAAATCCTGTAAAAAACAAAAACCGGGGCACAAGGCCCCGGCTGCTGTCCTGCGAAGCGATCAGACGCGTTCGAAGACAGTGGTGATACCCTGACCCAGGCCGACACACATGGTCGCAACACCCAGCGTACCGCCATTCTGCTTCATGACGTTGAGCAGAGTGCCGGAAATCCGCGCACCGGAGCAACCGAACGGGTGACCCAGGGCGATGGCGCCGCCGTGCAGGTTAACCTTCTCATCCATCTTGTCGAGCACTTTCAGATCCTTCAGCACTGGCAGGGCCTGTGCGGCGAAGGCTTCGTTGAGCTCGAAGAAATCGATGTCGGCGATGGTCAGACCCGCGCGCTTGAGGGCTTTCTGAGTCGAAGGCACCGGCCCATAACCCATGATCGCCGGATCCACACCGGCTACTGCCATCGAACGAATCACGGCCAATGGCTGGATGCCGAGGTCCATGGCACGCTGGCCGGACATGACGATCATGCACGAGGCACCGTCGGTGATCTGCGACGAGGTGCCAGCGGTGACAGTGCCACCCTTGGGGTTGAACGCCGGCTTGAGCGCAGCGAGGCCCTCGAGGGTGGTCTCGGGGCGAATGGTTTCGTCGTAGTCAAAGACCTTGAGGAAGCCGTTCTCGTCGTAGCCCTGCATCGGGATGATCTCATCCTTGAACTTGCCCTCGACCGTGGCCTTGTGGGCCAACTGGTGCGAACGCAGGCCGAACAGGTCCTGCTGCTCACGGGTGATGCCGTGCATCTTGCCGAGCATCTCCGCAGTCAGGCCCATCATCCCGGAAGCCTTGGCAGCGTGCAAGGACAGGTGCGGGTTCGGGTCGACGCCGTGCATCATGCTGACGTGCCCCATATGCTCGACACCACCGATCACGAATACATCGCCGTTGCCGGTCATGATCGCCTGGGCAGCGGTGTGCAGCGCACTCATCGACGAGCCGCACAGGCGGCTGACGGTCTGCGCAGCGGAAGTGTGCGGGATCGGGGTCATCAGCGACGCCATGCGCGCGATGTTCCACCCCTGCTCCAGGGTCTGGTTGACGCAGCCCCAGATCACATCCTCGACCTCTTTCGGATCGACCTTGTCGTTGCGCTCCAGCAGCTTGCTGATCAGGTGCGCCGACATGTCCTCGGCACGGGTGTTGCGGTGCATGCCACCCTTGGAACGGCCCATCGGCGTGCGACCGAAGTCGACAATCACCACGTCTCTTGAATTCAGGCTCATATCAATAATCTCGCTCTAGCTCGTGGCCGTTCAGTTGAAGAAGCGCTGGCCGTTCTTGGCCATCTCACGCAGCTTCGCAGTCGGGTGGTACAGCGGACCCAGATCGGCGTACTTGTCGGCCAGGGCAACGAACTCGGCGACACCGATCGAATCGATGTAGCGCAGCGCACCACCGCGGAAGGGAGGGAAACCGATGCCGTAGACCAGGCCCATGTCCGCCTCGGCGGCAGTTTCGACGATGCCATCTTCCAGGCAACGCACGGTCTCCAGGCACAGCGGCACCATCATCCAGTTGATGATGTCCTCGTCACTGACTTCACGCTGCTCGAAGATCACCGGCTTGAGCACGTCCAGCACGGACGCATCGGCGACTTTCTTCGGCTTGCCGCGCTTGTCGGTCTCGTAGGCATAGAAGCCCTTGCCGTTCTTCTGACCCAGGCGATTGGCTTCGTACAGGGCGTCGACGGCGGAGCGGCGGTCGTCCTTCATGCGGTCCGGGAAGCCTTCTGCCATCACGTCGCGACCATGGTGGCCGGTGTCGATGCCGACCACGTCCATCAAGTAGGCCGGGCCCATCGGCCAGCCGAACTTTTCCATGACCTTGTCGATACGCACGAAATCGACGCCTGCGCTGACCAGCTTGGCGAAGCCACCGAAGTACGGGAACAGTACGCGGTTGACCAGGAAGCCCGGGCAATCGTTGACCACAATCGGATTCTTGCCCATTTTCTTGGCATAGGCCACCGTGGTGGCGACAGCCACTTCACTGGACTTCTCGCCACGAATGACTTCGACCAGCGGCATCATGTGCACCGGGTTGAAGAAGTGCATGCCAACGAAGTTTTCCGGACGCTTGAGCGCCTTGGCCAGCAAGTTGATCGAAATGGTCGAGGTGTTCGACGCCAGAATCGCGTCTTCCTTGACCTGCCCTTCCACCTCGGCCAGCACCGCCTGCTTGACCTTCGGGTTCTCGACCACAGCCTCGACGACGATGTCGACGTTGGCGAAATCGCCATACGACAAGGTCGGGCGAATGGCGTTGAGAGCTTCGGCCATCTTCGCCGGGGTCAGGCGGCCTTTCTCGACGCGCTTGCCAAGCAGCTTGGACGCTTCGTTAAGGCCCAGCTGGATAGCTTCCTCGCGAATATCCTTCATCAGGATCGGCGTGCCCTTGACCGCCGACTGGTAGGCGATACCGCCACCCATGATGCCGGCGCCGAGTACGGCGGCCTGCTTCACGTCACGAGCGATCTCGTCGTGGGCCTTGGCTTTGCGCTTGAGTTCCTGATCGTTCAGGAACAGGCCGACCAGGCTCTCGGCGACCGAGGTTTTGGCCAACTTGGCAAAACCGGCAGCTTCGACTTCCAAGGCCTTGTCACGACCAAAGTTGGCAGCCTTCTGGATGGTCTTGATGGCTTCGACCGGGGCCGGGTAGTTCGGGCCGGCTTGACCGGCGACAAAACCCTTGGCGGTTTCGAAGGCCATCATCTGCTCGATGGCGTTGAGCTTGAGTTTCTCGAGCTTGGGCTGACGCTTGGCCTTGTAGTCCAGCTCACCGCTGATGGCGCGCTTGATCAGGTCCAGAGCACCGACCTGCAGCAGCTCAGGCGCGACCACGGCATCGACGGCACCCACTTTCAGGGCGTCTTCAGCGCGGTTTTCCTTGCCCGAGGCGATCCATTCGATGGCATTGTCCGAGCCGATCAGACGCGGCAGGCGAACGGTGCCGCCAAAGCCTGGGTAGATGCCCAGCTTGACTTCCGGCAGGCCGATCTTGGCGCTGCTGGACATGACGCGGTAATCCGCCGCCAGGCACATCTCCAGGCCGCCGCCCAGGGCAATGCCGTTGATGGCCACGACGGTCGGCACCGCGAGGTCTTCGAAGTCGCTGAAGATACGGTTGGCTTCCAGGTTGCCGGCCACCAGCTCGGCCTCGGGCAGCTTGAAATTGTCGACGAATTCGGTGATGTCGGCACCGACGATGAACACGTCCTTGCCGCTGCTGACGATCACACCCTTGATGGAAGCGTCGGCCTTGATGGTATCCACGGCCTGACGCAGCTCGTTCAGGGTAAGGCGGTTGAATTTGTTGACGGACTCACCCTTGAGGTCGAACTTCAGTTCGACGATGCCGCTTTCAAGAGCCTTAACCGTGATGGCTTTACCTTCGTAAATCATCAACTGATCTCCACGATATGGAAGCTGAACTGTACACGCCGATCACTGACAGGAAGGCCATCTTCAAGCCCTCCCCCAGGCACACCCGTCAGCGCGCTAGTCGGGATTCTGTACGAGCGATGTGAACATACAAACGCTCAATTCATACGCCCGTTTGATTTGGGTACGCACACATTCTCCGAAAAGGT
This sequence comes from Pseudomonas sp. S44, assembly GCF_016624805.1. Lineage (NCBI taxonomy): Bacteria > Pseudomonadati > Pseudomonadota > Gammaproteobacteria > Pseudomonadales > Pseudomonadaceae > Pseudomonas > Pseudomonas sp. S44. The sequence goes on along the minus strand of NZ_JACVTY010000004.1, from coordinate 105,331 downwards.
CGGCGTTGTCAAATGCTCGAAAGCACCCGGAAAACGCGACTTTCCAGTCATTTTGTAACACCAGGGGATAAAACATGATGACAGTGATTGTCGATCATTCATATCGACGATCGGCCAATGGCTGGTGGGGTTAGTTGCGCTGCCAGCTTGCTGATTTTTCATGCGCACATTCGAGACAAGGGTCTACACTGCCCTCGAATCGAATGTTTTCCCGGCCTGCCTGGCCAGCTTCACCACTGTGGGATCAGGGTTGCCCTGCTCCCACTTTTTTTTGCGCATGCCTCAGGCGAGGGTTTCGAGTGTGTGGGCAATATCCTGCAATACAGATTTTTCGCCGCGCTCGCTCCAGTACAAGGCGATCATGCGCGTATCGGCCTCCACCTTGTAGACATTGGCCGGCAACCGCGCAAAACACTCCGCCAGACGAGGCTCCTCGCAGGGTTCACGCCATTTGTTCCACCACACTCCCGGGCTGACCTGCCAATAGCACCAGCTATCCTCACGCCCTTTGCGCCGCCCTCGGTGATACTGCGGACATGGGCTTGGCGGCTCGCTTTGCAGCCAGTGCGGCCACTGTTGGGGCGCCAGTTGCATGGCCAGGCCCATGCGCCGCCCCTCCAGGCGCAGGCTCATCTGTTCGCTCTGCTTGCGGGACGGTCGCAACCAGGCCAACGGGCTGAGAATCAGCGCAAGGATTGACACCACCAGCCATACCGTCATATCTGTAGTTCCCATAAAGCGTTGCAAATGAGCGGGTTAGTCTTTTTCACGCAAGACCTGCCAGAAAGCGACCATACTTTCATTATTGCGATTGTCAGGAGTGCCGCTCATGTCCTACGAACATCTTCTGGTTGCCGTCGACCTGACCGAAGAATGCGATCCGGTGATCAAGCGTGCCATGAAGCTCGCCGAACCCACCGGAGCCAAGGTTTCCCTGGTGCATATCGTCGAGCCGATGGCCATGGCATTTGGTGGCGACGTGCCGATGGACCTGTCGCAACTGCAGCAACAGCAGTTCGACCAGGCCAAGGAACGCATGGATCGCCTGTTCAACAAATATCCAGACATCCAGCGCGGCGATTCGCACCTGACCTACGGCCAGCCGCGCCAGGAAATACATCAACTGGCCAAGGATCAGAAGTGCGACCTGATCGTGGTCGGCAGCCATGGCCGCCATGGTCTGGCGCTGCTACTGGGTTCTACGGCCAATGACGTGCTGCATGGGGCACCGTGCGATGTACTGGCGGTGCGCTTGCAGAAGAAAGAATGATATAGCCCGAGCCGGCCCTATCGCTGGGACTTGTCCCGCGATAGGGCCGGCTCGATCGACTCAACCTTCCAGCTCGGCCCAGCGCTCGACCAGCACATCCAGCTCAGCCTGCAACTTCTCGAGCTTGGCCAGCACGTCCGACGTTTCGCCAATCGGCCGCTGATAGAAGCCAGGCGCGTTCACCTCTTCCTGCAGCACCGCCATCTTCTGCTCCAGCGCATCGATCTGCCCAGGCAGCATCTCCAGCTCACGCTGCAGTTTGTAGCTCAGCTTTTTCTTGCTACTGTCGGCCACCACAGGCGCCACGGGCTCCGGGGCGACCTCGACCGCAACCTTCTCGACCACCGCACTGTTGAGCTCGGACTTGCCGCCCTTGCTCTCGGTCACGCCCAGCAGCTTCGGCGAGCCCCCCTGGCGGATCCAGTCTTCATAGCCACCCACGTACTCACGCACCTTGCCCTCACCCTCGAACACCAGGGTGCTGGTGACCACGTTGTCGAGGAAGGCCCGGTCGTGGCTGACCATCAGTACCGTGCCCTTGAAGTTGGACAGCACTTCCTCGAGCAGCTCGAGGGTCTCGACGTCCAGGTCGTTGGTCGGCTCGTCCAGCACCAGCAAGTTGGCCGGTTTGCTGAACAGCTTGGCCAGCAACAGACGCGCACGCTCACCACCAGACAGCGCCTTGACCGGCGTGCGTGCACGCTGGGGGCTGAACAGGAAGTCACCGAGGTAGCTCAGCACGTGGCGATTCTGACCATCGATCTCGATGAAGTCGCGACCTTCGGCGAGGTTGTCGATCACCGTCTTCTCGAGGTCGAGCTGGTGACGCATCTGGTCGAAGTAGGCCACCTCCAGCTTGGTGCCGCGATCGACCTTGCCGGCGGTCGGCTCCAGGTCACCCAGCATGAGCTTGAGCAAGGTGGTCTTGCCGGTGCCGTTGGCGCCGAGCAGGCCGATACGGTCCTGGCGCTGCAGGACCATGGAGAAATCCTTGACCAGCTTCGGCCCCTGAGGGTGCGCGAAGCTGACGTTTTCCAGCACCATCACCTGCTTGCCGGACTTGTCGGCGACCTCGATCTGGATGTTCGCCCTGCCCTGGCGCTCGCGACGCTCGCTGCGCTCCACGCGCAGGGCCTTGAGGGCACGCACACGGCCTTCATTACGGGTACGCCGGGCCTTGATGCCCTGGCGGATCCAGACCTCTTCCTGGGCCAGGCGCTTGTCGAACAGCGCATTGGCGGTTTCCTCGGCGGCCAGCGCAGCCTCCTTGTGCACCAGGAAGCTGGCGTAGTCGCCGTTCCAGTCAATCAGCCCGCCGCGGTCCAGCTCGAGGATCCGCGTGGCCAGGTTCTGCAGGAACGAGCGGTCGTGAGTGATGAACAGCACGGCGCCGTTGAAGCCGCTCAGGGCCTCTTCGAGCCAGGCGATGGCACCGATGTCCAGGTGGTTGGTCGGTTCGTCGAGCAGCAGCAGGTCAGGCTCGGACACCAGCGCCTGGGCCAGCAGCACGCGACGGCGCCAGCCGCCGGACAGCTCGGCGAGGGTCTTGTCGGCCGGCAGTTGCAGGCGGCTCAGGGTGCTCTCCACGACCTGTTGCAGGCGCCAGCCGTCCCGGGCTTCCAGCTCATGCTGGACATGCATCAGCTTGTCCAGGTCGGCATCATTCTGGATGTTCTGGCTCAGGTGGTGATATTCGGCGAGCAGCGCACCGACGCCGTCGAGGCCCTCGGCGACCACATCGAACACGCTGCGATCGTCGGCCACCGGCAATTCCTGCGGAAGCTCACCGATCTTCAGTGCCGGCGCACGCCAGATTTCCCCTTCGTCGGGTTTCTGCTCACCCTTGACCAGGCGCAACATGCTCGACTTGCCGGTGCCGTTCCGGCCGATAATGCACACCCGCTCGCCACGGGCGATCTGCCAGGACACCTTGTCCAGCAGCGGCATGGCGCCGAACGCAAGGGACACATCGCTGAATTTGAGCAGGGTCATGATCATCTCCAAAAACCGGGCGCGCATTCTACCTGACTTTCACGCCTACTTCGCCCCTGCGTGACATTCCGGGTGCGATGGCAGCGAGCGCTTGGCGACGCGTGGTCGGTGTTAACGATTCGATACAAGCACAGTGCTTTCATCCATCGCCGGCAAACGGCTAAGCTAAGGAAACTAGATTTCAACAGTGCTGGCTTCGCCGTCACTTTTCATGGTTCAACTGCCCGGACGTATCATGCGCAGCCGCCTGTTCCAATTCGTTTCCTGCCTGGTGCTCACCGCTACGACCGCGAGTGCTGCACAGGCCATCGACATCACCCAGCAGCGCCAGTACTACGACGAGGCCAAGCGTGCCCTCGCCAAAGGCGACAAGGGTCCCTACCTGCGCTATGCCCAAGCGCTCAGCGACTATCCGCTCACACCCTACCTGGCCTACGACGAGCTCACCGCGCGGCTGAAGACTGCCAGCAACGAGGAAGTCGAAGGCTTCCTCGCCAAACACGGTGACCTGCCCCAGGCCAACTGGATGAAACTGCGCTGGTTGCGCTGGCAGGCCGAACGCGGCGAATGGAAGACCTTCGTCAAATACTACGACCCGAAGCTGAACTTCACCGAACTGGATTGCCTCAACGGCCAGTACCAGTTGACCAACGGCCTGCGCGCCGAAGGTTTCGCCACTGCCGAAAAACTGTGGAACGTCGGCAAGTCGCAACCTGCGGCCTGCGACACCTTGTTCGGCCTGTGGGCCGCAGAAGGCCAGCTCACCGAGGCCCGCCGCTGGCAGCGTGCCAAACTGGCGGCCGAGGCGCGCAACTACAGCCTGGCCAACAACCTGGTGCAAACGCTCACCACACTCGGCCCGCAAGGCAAGCTGCTGATCGATGTGGCGCAGAAACCCGAGCTGCTCAAGCAGCCTTCGCGCTTCATGCCGGTCAACGAAGCGATGTCCGATGTGGTCAGCCTCGGCCTGCGCCGCCTGGCGCGGCAGGATCCCGAGCAAGCCATGGCCCTGCTCGACGACTACGCCCAGCGCATGCATTTCTCCCGCGACGAGAAGGTCGCCATCGCCCGCGAAATCGGCCTCACGCTCGCACGGCGCTACGATCCGCGTGCCCTCGACCTGATGACCCGCTACGACCCGGAACTGCGCGACAACACCGTCAGCGAATGGCGCATGCGCCTGCTGCTGCGTCTCGGGCGCTGGGAAGAAGCCTACGAACTGAGCCGCCGCCTGCCCCAGGATCTGGCCGACAGCAGCCGCTGGCGCTACTGGCAGGCACGCAGCCTGGAGCTGGCACAACCCAACAACCCGCAGATCCCGCTGCTCTACAAGAACGTCTCGCGTGAGCGCGACTTCTATGGTTTTCTTGCTGCCGATCGCGCGCAAACACCGTACCAGCTCAACAACAAACCCCTGGTACTGAGCCAGCAGTTGATCAACAAGGTGCGTAACACCCCCGGCGTGCGCCGCGCCCTGGAGTTCCACGCCCGTGGCCAGATTGTCGAGGGGCGCCGCGAGTGGTACCACGTCAGCCGCCACTTCAACCGTGACGAAATGGTCGCCCAGGCCCGCCTGGCCTACGACCTGCGCTGGTACTTCCCGGCTATCCGCACCATCAGCCAGGCCAAGTACTGGGACGACCTGGACATCCGCTTCCCGATGGCCCACCGCGACACCCTGGTGCGCGAAGCCAAAGTCCGCGGCCTGCACTCGAGCTGGGTATTCGCCATCACCCGTCAGGAAAGTGCCTTCATGGACGATGCCCGCTCGCCAGTAGGCGCCAGCGGCCTGATGCAACTGATGCCAGGAACCGCCAAGGAGACCGCGCGCAAGTTCAGCATCCCGCTGGCCTCGCCTGCGCAGGTGCTCGATCCGGACAAGAACATCCAGCTCGGCGCCGCCTACCTGAGCCAGGTGCACGGCCAGTTCAACGGCAACCGCGTGCTGGCGTCGGCCGCCTACAACGCAGGCCCCGGTCGCGTACGTCAGTGGCTCAAGGGCGCCAAGCACCTGAGCTTCGATGTCTGGGTCGAGTCGATCCCGTTCGATGAGACACGTCAGTATGTGCAGAACGTGCTGTCGTACTCGGTGATCTATGGCCAGAAACTGAACGCACCACAACCGTTGGTGGACTGGCACGAACGCTACTTCGACGACATGTGATCCGGCCCAAGCCCTGTCGGAGCACCGACAGGGCCTCATGTCGGACCGGGTTAACTTTCGGTTAATCAGTCTGCTCCAGCATGGTGCACTCAATGCACTGCCAAGGCGTCGACATGCGTGTTCTCCTGCTCATCCTGACATTCCTGCTCGCCGGCCCGCTCCAGGCCAATCCCTTCGCTCCCAAGTCGGACTTCCTGCCGGTGAATCAGGCTTTCGTCCTGAGCCAGGACCGCTTGCCTTCCGGGCAGATGCGCCTGTATTTCCAGATCAAGGATGGCTACTACCTCTACCAGAAGCGCCTGAAGTTCGACGGCATTCCCGTCGATCAGCAACCGCAACTGCCTGCGGCTCTCAACCATCATGACGAGTTCTTCGGCGACAGCGCCGTCTATCGCACCGAACTCGAGTTGCTGCTGCCCGCCAACGCCACTGGAGAACTGCGACTCGGCTGGCAGGGCTGCGCCGATGCCGGGCTGTGCTATCCACCGCAAACCACCGTGATCGATCTGGGCGGCCAGGCGGTTTCTGCTGCGCCAGCCGCACCGGATGGCGGACAAGCCAGCGACCAGGCCCTGGCCAGCGGCCTGCAGCACAGCAGCCTGGCCTGGAGCCTGCTGGCGTTCTTCGGCCTGGGTCTGCTGCTGGCCTTCACCCCCTGCTCGCTACCGATGCTGCCCATCCTCGCCGGGTTGGTCATGGGCAATGGTGCCAGTGCACGACGTGGCTGGATTCTGGCCGGCGTCTACGTTCTGAGCATGGCCTTGGTGTACGCCGCACTGGGTGTGGTCGCCGCGCTGCTCGGCGCCAGCCTGCAGGCCTGGCTACAGCAACCTTGGCTGCTGGGCAGCCTGGCCGGCCTGTTCGTGATCCTCGCCCTGCCGATGTTCGGGGCCTTCGAACTGCAACTGCCCGCCGCCGTGCGTGACCGCCTCGATCGTGCAGGCCAGGGCACGCGTGGCGGCAACCTGTATGGCGCAGCGTTGCTTGGCGCGCTCTCGGGCCTGCTTATGGGGCCGTGCATGACCGCGCCACTGGCCGGTGCGCTGCTCTATATCGCCCAGAGCGGCGATGTGGTGCAGGGCGCGCTGGTGCTGTTCAGCCTGGGGCTGGGCATGGGCGTTCCACTGCTGTTGCTGGTCACCCTGGGCAACCGCTACCTGCCACGCCCTGGATCCTGGATGAACCTGGTCAAGGGCGTGTTCGGCTTCGTCTTCCTGGCAATGGCGCTGTACACCCTGCGCAGCCTGCTGCCAGAACCACTGCTGCTGGCACTGGTCGGCGCCTGGCTGATTGCCCTGGCCTGGGCTGCATGGCCTGCCCTGCAGCGTCTGCCGGCGCTGCGAGCCCTGCCGTTGCTGGGTGCGCTCTGGGGTGGCCTGTTGCTGGTCGGTGCTGCCGCCGGTGGCAACGATCTGTGGCAACCGCTGCAGCCATTCACCGGTGGTGGCGCCGCGCCGATGAGCAGCGCCCATGACCAGCGGGTTATCACCATCGACAACCCGCAGGACCTGCAGCGCGAACTGGATGCCGCCAAGGCGCGCAACCAATGGGTGTTAGTCGACTACTACGCCGAGTGGTGCGTATCGTGCAAAGTGATGGAGAAGCAGGTATTTGCCCGCAGCGACGTGCAGGCCAGCCTCGACGGCGTGCAGTTGCTGCGCCTGGATGTCACTGCCGACACCCCCGCCAGCCGCGCATTGCTGCAGCGCTACCAGGTTCCAGGCCCGCCCAGCCTGATCTGGATCGGCCCGGAAGGTGACGAGCGCCGTGCCCGGCGCATCACCGGCGAAATCGACGCGGCAGCGTTCCTGCAACACTGGGCCCAGACCAGGAGTCAAGGTTGATGCTGACGGTAACCCTGGGGCCATTGACCATGGCCCTGAACCACCTGCTGCTGCTCAGCGCACTCGGCATCGCCTGCCTGGTCGGCTGGTGGGTGGCCCGCCGTGGCGGCGAAAGCCCCGAGTCGGCACTGTTCAATCTGTTTCTGGTCGGAGTCCTCAGCGCCCGTGCGGGCTTCGTCCTGGAGTACTGGGCGATGTACCGCGACGAGCCACTGCAGATCATCGACATTCGCGATGGCGGCTTCCAACTCTGGAGCGGCCTGGCGGGCATCGTCGCTGCTGCCTTGTGGCAAGGTCGACGCCGTCCGGGCCTGCGCCGGCCACTGGGCTGGGCACTGTTCAGCGGCGCCCTGTTCTGGGGGCTGGCAAGCCTGGGCAGCCACCTGTACAGCAAAGGCACCGAACTGCCCGATCTGAGCCTGCGCAACGCCAGCGGCGAGTCGGTGGCCCTGCACAGCTACCGCGGCACACCCCTGGTCATCAACATCTGGGCCACCTGGTGCCCACCGTGCCGACGGGAGATGCCCGTGCTGCAGCAGGCCCAGAGCGACTACCCCGACGTGACCTTCCTGTTCGTCAACCAAGGCGAAACACCCGAAAGCGTCAGTACCTTCCTTGCCACGACCGGCCTGAGCCTGAACCACGTGCTGTTCGACGGCAGTGGGCAACTGGCGCAACGGGTCGGCTCCATGGCCCTGCCCACCACTTTGTTCTACAACGCCGAGGGCCGCCTGGTAGGCAGCCATCTCGGCGAGCTGTCCCGCGCCAGCCTGCACAACGCCCTGGAACCTTTAAAGCGGGCCGTGGCGCCCGCCCCCGCCGTACAAGGAAAATGACATGCGACTGACTGCTCTCCTGCCCCTCTCCCTGGCCCTGCTCGTCGCGCCCCTGGCCCAAGCAGAGCCCTGGCCCAAGCCGATTCAGCAGATGGAGGCCAAGGGCGCGGTGATCAAGGGCACGTTCGACGCGCCCAATGGCCTGCGCGGCTATGCCGCCGAGTACCATAGCAACGGCATCGCCCTGTATCTGACCCCCGACGGCAAGCACGTGCTGGTTGGCAGCCTGTTCGATGAACAAGGCCAGGACCTGAGCGCCGAGCCATTGGACAAGCTGGTCTACACACCGATGAGCAAGGAAATCTGGGCGAAGATGGAAAAGACCGCCTGGATCCAGGACGGCAAGGCCGATGCGCCACGCATCGTCTACCTGTTCAGCGACCCCAACTGCCCTTACTGCAACATGTTCTGGCAACAGGCGCGGCCCTGGGTCGACTCGGGCAAGGTGCAATTGCGCCATATCATGGTCGGCATCATCCGCCCGGACAGCCCTGGCAAGTCCGCCGCGCTGTTGTCGGCAAAAGACCCTGCCAAGGCACTGCAAGAACACGAAAGCGCTGGCAAGGCCAGCACGCTCAAGGCACTGGACACCATTCCCGAACCCACACAGAAGCAACTCGCAGCCAACCAGGCGTTGATGGAAGAAATGGGGCTGGGCGCAACGCCTGCGATCTTCTACCAGGATGAACAGGGACAACTGCAAAGCCAACAAGGCGCGCCACGCCCGGAAATGCTCGGCAAGATCCTGGGCAAGCGCTGACCTGATAAATCTGTCAGGTGCGAGACCGACGCAGTCTCCCTAGACTCCTCTTATCGCACCCTCGCGGCCACGCGATCGGTGCACAGGATGCGATGAGAAGAGGGATCGCAGATGCCTGCCATCAAGGCTGCACGCTACCATGCCGAAACACCGGACGTGACGGTGCTCTCCGGTGCAGCAGGCGCTACGGTGACGCTGCGCCTGCTGCGCTCCCCACAGGATGGAGCAGACATACCCGCAGCAAAACTGCTGCGTAACCGCACCCATGCAGATGCACTGACCCGCACCGTCCGCCAGTTCGGTGCCCGAGCATTGCAGGTATCGGCAGGCGCAACGACGCTGGCTGATGCCACGACGGTCGCCAGCCTCGGCGGCCGACAGTTGAAGCTGCATACCACCGACGGCGATACTTCACTGTCGCTTGATGATGCCACTGGTCGGCCGCTGTGGACCTGCAACGCACAGGGCACCCACCACACGCACACCTATGAAACCCCAGAACAAGGCGACGCAAGAGCGCGGTCTTCGAGCACCCGGCCGCTGGCATTGCACGTATGCGCGAGCGCCTGGTGTATGCGCCAGCCACAGCTGCCGACCGCCAGCGCAACCTGGCAGGTGCCACGCTCAAGCATTTCGACAACGCAGGCCTGACCCACACAGCCTTGCTATCGCTGACCAGCAAACCTCTCGAAACCCGGCAACAGCTGTTGCAGCCTCACGCCGAACAACCCGATTGGGCTGGCAGCAGTGAGGGTGATCTGGAAGAGAACATACTGATCACCGTTAACCGATACAACGCAGTGGGCGATGTGCTGGTACGCACCAACGCAGCCGGGGTCACGAGCTCTAAGACACTGGACGTCAGTGGCGCAGTACGCCAGATACATTTGCGCCAGGGTGCCAAGGAGGCCATGGCGCTCGCGGCAGTCACGCGCAGGGCCGATGGCATGGTCACGGCGCAGACGTCTGGCAATGGCGTGGTCGACCTCTATGGCTACTCGCCCACCAGTCAGCGCCTGATTCAACATCGTACGCAGCGCCCAAGTGACCATGCGCTGGGCTATCTGCTGATCAGCGACCTGCACTATGGCTACGATCCCGCAGGCAACATCCTCGCCCTCGATGACCAAGGTGCCGACCCTCAGTGGCATGACAACCAACAGTCCGACGGCCTGCGCGAATACGCCTACGACACCCTCTACCGCCTGGTCGAGGCCAGCGGGCGCGAGCGCAGCCCGGTCGGCGCCTACTGGTCGTCCTCCTTCGGAACGTCCGACCGCAAGGGCGGCAGGGTCTGGACACCTTACAGCGAACGCTACGAATACGACGACGGTGACAACCTGATCACCTTGAGTCACAACGGTGGTGCCGGCAAGCGCACACAGCACCTGTGTGTGTCGACCCAAAGCAACCGCGCAATGCCCGAGGGCCACGGGCTGACACCAGACAACGGCTTCCTGCCTGGCGGCCTGCAGAAACAACTGGTCGATGGCCGGGCGCTGGCTTGGTTGGCCGATCACCAGCTGGGTCAGGTGTCGCTGATCAAACGCACCAACGGAGCGGCGGATGATATCGAGCAGTACCGCTACGCCAATGGCGGCACCCGCCGTCGCAAAATCAGTTCGGTGCGCATGGCCAACGCAATCCAGACCACCCTGACGACCTACATCGATGACTGCGAGGTACGCCTGCGCACGCTCGAAGGCCAGCCCCAGGCGCTCAAGCAGGTGGTGATCAGCGAAGTCGAGCAGGTGCGTTGGATTGAAAATCGCCGGAGTACCGAGGTTCACCTGCGCTATGGATTTAGCGATCATCTGGGCAGCAGTGCGGGAGAAACGGACGAGGCGGGAAACATCGTCTCGCGTGAGGAATACAGCCCCTATGGCGAAACAGTTGGCCTGGATGAGCAGGCAGCGGAAGTCGACGGATTAACCCAACGTACGTCGCGTCATGCCGGCAAGGAGCTCGATGCCAGCGGTCTTTACTACTACGGCTGGCGATACTATCAGACGGGGTTGGGCCGATGGCTGAGTGCCGATCCCGGTGGGCTTGTTGATGGCCCGAATCTGTATCGGATGAACAGAAATAATCCTCTGCGCTTTCGTGACGCTATAGGGATGTTTCCAACAGAGACCGTTTTGACTACCGTCATAGAAATATTTGCCATGTGGCTACTTCTGATGAACGTCGCGAATCTTGTTACGCACAACCAGCCCCTCTACTACCAGGTCAAAGATGCCGAGAGAAACGGAACATCACTGACAGCTCCCTTATGGAAACACTGGAGAGAACCGGGTGGCCGCCTCCATGTTGGATCCAGCGCACTAAGGACACTGTACATCCTTAATGCGATTGTTTTAATGATCTGGGGCTGGCTCTCCCCCAATGATCCCCTCACGATATATTTGACCATATTTGGCGCCGCCACATCGGTGATGAGAGAAACGCCTACACAATATCGGCTGTTTATGAAACATCGTAAAGCAGAACAAATTCGCCGTGCTCAGTTGGCGCCTGAAGAGGCTCCATCGTCCGAAAATGATGCTCAATCACCCGATAATCACAACTCCGTAGGCGGCGGAAAATTCGTTCACCAAAACCCCATTAGCAGACCACACTCGCCCATACTTGGGGAACAGCGCCCGAATACGCACGACGCTATAGAGAGGGCCGCCTTGCCCGGTCCATCGGCACATACCGACGCAGAAGAGGTGTCCCCTACACCGCAGCACATCGCCATCAATATTGACGGCCAAGATACAAATGAGACTCGACAGGTAACGACGCTAGCTCGCACGCACAGTACATCGAGCGATGAGAATACTCTCAACCTGCAGACACTGTTTTCTGACACCACCGACGACAATTCAAACTCCAGCCGGCGCTCAAGCCTATCAAGTAACTCTTCGACGCTGTCAAGTAACCCGTCGACGGTAAGAAAAAGAATGGGCGACTCTGGTCGTAGCACTCGTAGAAACAGCATCAACAACGCACAGCGTTAAATACAGCACGACACCCGCGCGGCTTGCCCGCGCGGGTGTCGTGGCCTGTTACAACCCCTCCAACTCCGCCATCAGATCACTCAACCGATCCACCTTATCCTCATCCAGCGCGCTGCCTTGCAACCCTTCGACATACACCGCCAGCTCTTCCACGGTGCTGCACTCGAACATCGCCCGCAGCGGCACATTCAGTTGCAGGCGCTTCTGCACGCGTGAGGCAATCTGCGTGGCCAGCAACGAGTGCCCGCCCAGTTCGAAGAAGTTATCGCGCACCCCGACCCGCTCAGCCTTGAGCACCTCGCCCCAGATACCGGCCAGAATCTCTTCCAGCTCGCTGCGCGGCGCCAGGTAATCCTGGCTGTGCTGGCCACCGATCTCGATGACCGGCAGCGCCTTGCGATCGAGCTTGCCATTGGCATTGTGCGGCAGGTTATCGAACCAGGCCCAGTGCAGCGGCACCATGTACTCCGGCAACTCGGCACGCAGACGCTGCTTGATCTGCTCGAGCAGACCGGCATCGGCTACCACGCCCTGATGGGCTACCAGGTAGCCAACCAGATGCTTGCCATTGGCGCCCTCCTGGACACCGACTGCCGCATCGCGAATCTGCGGCTGCTCGTGCAGGCGCGCTTCGATTTCTCCAAGCTCGATACGGTAGCCGCGGATCTTCACTTGGTGGTCAATACGCCCGACATATTCGAGCACACCATCGGCACGGCGCCGCGCCAGGTCGCCGGTACGATACAGGCGCTCGCCCGGCGCGCCATGCGGATGCGGGATGAAGGCCAGGGCCGTACGCACCGGGTCGCCAACATAACCACGACCGACACCCGTGCCGGCCACGCACAGCTCGCCCACCGCGCCCAACGGTACCAGCGTCTGCTCTTCGCCGTAGAGGTACAGGCGGTTGTTGTCGGTCGGGGTGCCGATGGGCAGGTAGCTGCCGCGGGTCGAGTCGGCATCGACACGGAAGAACGCCACATCGTCGGAACATTCGGCCGGACCATAGGCGTTGACCAGGCCGATCTGCGGATAGCGCTCCAGCCACTGGGCGGCCAGCTCCGGTGGCATCGCCTCGCCGGTCGGCAGCATCCAGCGCAGGCCATCCAATGCCTGATGATCGTTGGCCAGCATGCCCTGGATCAGTGATGGCACGCTTTCCAGCACGGTAATGCCGCAGGCCTGGACATGCGCCAGCAAGCCCTGGGGATCGTGGGCGATGGCATTCGGCACGATCTCGACACTGGCCCCGAACAGCGGCGCCGCCAGGAACTGCCACACCGAGATGTCAAAACTCTGCGAAGCGGTCTGGGCGATCACGTCGTGTTCGTCCAGCGCCAGGTACGGCACCTTGCTCAGCTGGTTGTTGAGCATGCCGCGCTGCTCGACCATCACGCCCTTGGGCAGCCCGGTGGAGCCAGAGGTGTAGATCACATAGGCCAGGTTGTCCGGCCCGCTGTGGATACCCGGGTTGTGGCCAGCGACCTGGCTAGCCTGGATATCCTCCCATACCAGCAGCTTCGGCCGTACCGCCCCGCCCAGCTCGTCGAGCAACTGCCCCGCCTGCTCGGCACAGGCGGCGCTGCACACCAGCACCGGCGTGCGGCTGAGCTCGACGATACGCTGCAGGCGCGCTGAGGGCAGGCCCGGATCCAGCGGCAGGTAACCCGCACCGGCCTTGAAGCTGCCAACGATCATCCCCAGCAGCGGCAGACCACGCTCGGCCAGCAGGGCAACGGGCTGATCGATGCTCACACCGGCTGCGACCAGCGCATGTCCCAGGCGGTTGGCGGCCAGGTTGAGCCCGGCATAGTCGTAGGACGCCTCCAGGCAACGGGCGGCGATACGCTCGGGGTGCGCCACGACGCGTGCCTCGAACAGCTCGACATAGCTCTGCTCCAGGGTATAGGCGTGCTCGGTGCGGTTGCAGTCCTCGAGCAGGAAGCGCTGCTCGTCGGCACCCAGCAGTGGCAGTGCCTGGACCTCACCCTCGAAGCCTTCGACCAGCGCCAGCAGCAGACGCTTGAATTCGGCCAGCAGGCGCTCGACGGTCGGGTAGTCGAAGTAGCGCTGGTCGAACGACAGGTGCAGGCCCAGGTCGTCGCCCGGGTAGCAAACCGCCGTCAGCGGGAAGTTGGTGTGGGTGCGGCCCGAGTCGGAGCTGGCGTTCAAGTGCTGGGCGTGGTCAAGCACATTGCTCTCGACCGGCGCGTTTTCGAACACGAACAGGCTGTCGAACAGCGCCTGCCCTTTGGGCAGCTCGCTGCACTCCTGGATCGCCACCAGCGGCAGGTACTCGTATTCACGCAACTGCATGTTGCGATCGAGCAGACCTTGCAGCCACTGACGCACGCTCTGGCGCTCGCCGGCCGCCGGCAATCGCACGCGCAAGGCGATGCTGTTGATGAACAGCCCGACCGTGCGCTGCATCTGCGGCAAGCTCACCGGGCGCCCGGCAACGGTCACCCCGAACACCACGTCGCGCTCGCCGCTGTAGCGGGCCAGTACCAGTGCCCAAGCCGCCTGGGCGAAGGTGTTGACGGTCAGTTGATGAGCCTGCGCCAGTTCACGCAGACGCGCCCCCTCGCTCACCTCAAGGCGGGTGTAGCAATCGCCGACGATCATGCCGTCCCCGGCGTGGTCATGGCGCAGCGGACGGTCGCTGGGGATCGCCGTGGCGCGTTCGAAGCCGGCCAGGTTGGCCTGCCACCACTGGCGTGCTTCGTCCAGGTCCTGGCGCTGCAGCCAGCCGATGTAGTCGCGGTAGCGCGGCGGCACCGGCAACTGCGCGGCACGGCCTTCGCCCAGCGCCTGGTAGATCTCGAAGAAATCGTTCATCAGCAACGAGCGGCACCAGGCATCGATGAGGATGTGATGGTTGCTCATCATGAACCAGTAGCGCTCATCGGCCACGCGCACCAGGCGCAGGTGGAACGGCGCCTCGCGCAGCAACTCGAATCCGGCTTCACGCTCCTGTTTGTGCAGGGCTTGCAGGCGGGCTTCCTGGCTGGCGTCGTCGAGGTCGCGCCAGTCCTGGTAGTCGACGGCGGTCTTGCCGGGCTTGTGGATGATCTGCAGCATCGCTTCGCCGGCGTTCCAGCTGAACGACGCGCGCAGGGCCTCGTGGCGCGCCACCACTGCCTGCCAGGCCTGAGCGAAGCGCTCCGGCTCCAGCGCACTGTTGATGCGGTAGCGGTCCTGCATGTAGTAGATGCCGGTGCCCGGTTCCAGCAGGGTGTGCAGCAGCAGCCCTTCCTGCATTGGCGTCAGCGGGTAGACATCCTCGATCTCGCCAGCCGGCACCGGCAGCGTGTCGATCTGCTCCTGGGTCAGTTGGGCCAGCGGGAAGTCCGACGGCGTGAAGCTGCCGTTGCCCTCGACCAGGCAGTGGGCGACCAGCGCCAGCAGTTCCTGGCGATAGGCTTCGGCCAGCTCGGCGATGGTCGCCTCGTCGTAGCGCTCTGTACTGAAAGTCCAGCGCAGTTGCAAGGCACCGCCATAGACCTGGCCATCCACGCTCAGCCAGTTGGGCAGTGGCGCGTCCGGGTCATGGGCCAGCCCCGCAGGGGCATCCAGCGGCTGGAACACGGCGTTGGCGTCGAACTGCTGGTCGAACTGCCCGAGGTAGTTGAAGGTGATGCGCGCCTGTGGCAACGCCGCCATGCGCTCACGCCCCGCAGAATCGGCCAGATAGCGCAGCACACCATAACCCAGCCCCTTGTGCGGCACCTGGCGCAGTTGTTCCTTTATGCCCTTGATCGACGCACTGCGCGCGGCATCGTCGTCGCCGGTTGCCGGGTTCAAGCTCAGCGGATAGGCGTTGGTGAACCAGCCGACGCTGCGGGTCAGGTCGATATCTTCGAACAGCCCTTCGCGCCCATGCCCCTCGAGCTGTACCAGCACCTGCTCATCGCCGCTCCAGTGGCTCAGGGTGCGCGCCAGAGCGGTCAGCAGCAGGTCGTTGACCTGGGTGTGATAGGCCGCTGGCGCCTGCTGCAACAGTTGGCGGGTCTGCTCGGTGTCGAGCTCGATGGCCAAGGTGCGCGCATGCCGGTGCAGGTTGCCGCCCTGCGGGTGATCGCACGGCAGCTCGCGGCGCACACACCCCAGCTGTCCCTCCCACCAGCCCAGCTCGTCACGCAGCGAGTCGCTGCCGGCATAGCTGGCCAGGCGCGCCGACCAGTCGCCCATGGCATGGGTCTTGGCCGCCAGGGTTTCACCGCGGTACAGCGCCTGCAGGTCCTCCAGCAATACACGCCAGGACACGCCGTCGACCACCAGGTGATGGATGGCCAGCAGCAAGCGTTGCGCGCCTGCGCCATCGGTCAGCAACAGGCCGCGCAACAGGGGCCCTTGCTGCAGGTCGAGGCTGCGCTGCACGTCGGTATAGAGCGCCTGGCAATCGTCGAAGGCAGCGACGGTCGCCGTCCACAGCAGCGGCTGGGCGCCGGCCTGGTCGTATTCCCCCTGCCAGCGGCCAGCCACCTGGGTGAAGCGCAGGCGCAGGCTGTCGTGATGCTGCACCAGCGCCGCCAGCGCAGCCTCAAGCCGGTCAGCGAGCAGCGGTTTGCGTGCTTCGAGCAGCACAGCCTGGTTCCAGTGCTGTGGCTGTGGCACTTCGCTGTCGAAGAACCAATGCTGGATCGGCGTCAGGCCGATACGGCCCTGACGCGCCCCCTGCTCCACATGCGTTGGCCCCGCGCCATGGCTGACCACGGTTGCCAGGGTCTGGATGGTCTGGTGCTGGAACAGGTCGCGCGGGGTGAACTGCAGGCCCAACTGACGGGCGCGGCTGACCACCTGGATCGACAGGATCGAGTCACCGCCAAGTTCGAAGAAATTGTCCTGCACACCCACGCGCGAGACATTGAGCACCTCGCGCCAGATCTGCGCCAACTGCGCCTCCAACTCATTGGCCGGCGCCTGGTACAACTGGTGTGCCTGCTCGAGATCCGGCGCTGGCAGCGCACGACGGTCGAGCTTGCCATTGCCCATCAGCGGCAGGCGATCGAGCAGTACCAGGTGCGCAGGCACCATGTAGTCGGGTAGATGTTGCCGGGCATGGGCTTTGACCGCCTCGCGCAGGTGCGCCTGGGCATCACTGCTCGCCTTGGCCTGAGGGCAGACCAGGTAGCCCACCAGTTGCTTGCCGCCCGGCAGGTCGAGGGCCAGAACCACGGCCTCCTCGACATCGGCGTGCTCCTGCAGGCGGCTCTCGATCTCGCCCAGCTCGATGCGGAAACCACGGATCTTCACCTGCTGGTCAGCGCGGCCGATGTACTCGACCAACCCGTCGGCGCGCAGGCGCACCAGATCGCCGGTGCGATACAGCCGGCCACCGTCATGGCTGAAGGGGTCGGCGACGAAACGTTCGGCCGACAGCCCCGGGCGGTCGTGATAGCCCTGGGCGAGGCCCGCGCCACCGACATACAGCTCACCGATGCCGCCCTGGGGCAACAGCGCCAGGTCCTCGTCGAGGATGTAGCCGGTGCGCGCCCCAATCATGCGGCCAATCGGCACGCTGCCCGCATCGGCCGACAAGGTATCGGGGGCCAGGCACGCCAGCGGCATGACCACGGTTTCGGTCGGGCCGTAGGCATTGAAGAATTGCTGCGGGGCGAAGGCCTGGCGGATGCGCTGCAAGTGCTCGCCGGTCAGCGCTTCGCCGCCGGTGATCACCAGGCGCACAGGCAGTTGCTCGCCACGTCCAGCCAGGAACTGCGCCAGCTGGCTGCCATAGCTCGGGGTGAAACCGAGAATGCTCACCTGCTGCTCGCGCACCAGGTCGCAGATCTCTTCGGCGCCCCACTGCCCCTGGGCGCGCAGCACCACACGTGCCCCGCACAGCAGCGGCGTGAGCAGGCGTTCGCTGGCAGCATCGAAGTTGATCGAATAGAAATGCAGCTCGCAATCGTCGCTGCGCATGCCGAAGTCGGCGATCACCGCCTGGCAATGCATGGCGATCTCGCCATGGCTGACCACCACGCCCTTGGGCTTGCCGGTGGAGCCGGAGGTGTAGATCAGGTAGGCCTGGTGCTGCGGCAGGTTGAGGTTGTCCAGTGACGCATCGCTGTAGGCGGACAACGACGCTGCGTCATCCTCCAGGCTCCAGGTGACGACACCGGCCGGCAGTTCGCCAAGGGTCGCGAGCAGCTCGCGCTGGCCGATCAGCAGGCCCAGGCGGCTGTCCTCGATCATGTAGTGCAGGCGCTCGAGCGGGTACTCCGGATCGAGCGGCACATAGGCGCCACCGGCCTTGAGGATCGCCAGCAGGCCGACCACCATCTGCGACGAGCGCTCCAGCGCCAGGCCCACCCGCACTTGCGGGCCAACCCCGCGCTCACGCAGGGCTCGGGCCAGGCGGTTGGCCTGCTGATCGAGCTCGGCGTAGCTCAGGTGCTGGCCGGCGAAGGTCAAGGCTCGCGCCTGCGGCGTGCGCTCCACCTGGGCGGCGAACAGCCCGTGCAGGGTCTGGTCAAGATCGAAATCCTGTTCGCCCTGAAGCTGCCCGACCAGTTCCTGCTGCTCGGCACCTGACAGCATCGGCAGCTCGCACAGGCGTTGCTGCGGATCTTCGAGCATCGCCGCCAGCAACTGCTGCAGGTGTTCGGCCATGCGCGCGATGCGCGGCTCATCGAACAGGTCGCGGCTGTAGGTCAGGCAGCAGCCGAGCCGGCCGTCCAGGTCGGTGACTTCCAGGTACAGGTCGAACTTGGTGGCGCTGGCGTCGTTGACCAGGTAGTCCACCTGCATGCCTGCCAGGGTGCGGCTTTGCTGGAAGGCCCAGCGCTGCACGTTGCACATCACCTGGAACAGCGGGTTGTAGGCACTGCTGCGCGGCGGCTGCAGGGCTTCGACCAGTTGTTCGAATGGCAGGTCCTGGTGCGACTGGCCGTCGATGATGGTCTGACGCATCTGCTCGAGCAGCGCGGCGGCGCTCATCTGTCCATCCAGTTCGCAGCGCAGCACCTGGGTGTTGAGGAAGGCACCGATCAGCCCCTCGCTTTCCGGACGGATGCGGTTGGCCACCGGCGCGCCGATACGCAGGTCGCGCTGGCCGCTGTAGCGGTGCAGCAGTGCGGCCAGCGTGGCGGTCATGGTCATGAACAGGGTCAGCCCGCGCTGGCTGTTGAACGCATGCACACGCTCGACCAGCGCCGGGTCGAGGTCGAAGCGGTACAGCTCGCCGCGATGGCTCTGCACCGCTGGGCGCGGGCGGTCCGTCGGCAGTGCCAGGACCGGATGCTCGTCGCCCAGGCGCGCTTTCCAGTAGTCGAGCTGGCGCGCGCCCTCCCCGCCTTCAAGCCACTGACGCTGCCAGACGCTGTAGTCCAGATACTGCACTGGCAGCGGCTGCAGCGGCGATTCGCGCTCGTCGACGAAGGCTTCGTAAAGCTCGCCCAGCTCACGGGCGAAGATGTCCATCGCCCAGCCTTCGGTGACGATATGGTGCAGGGTCAGGACGAAATAGTGCTCACGCTCCTGCACCTTGACCAGGCAGGCACGCAGCAACGGACCACGCTCCAGGTCGAACGGCTGGTGCGCCTGCTCGTCGGCCAGCTGCTGCAGACGCTGCTGGCGATTGTCGGCCGGCAGCGCGCTGAAGTCCTGCCAGTCCAGGTGCAGGCCGCTGTCGTCGGCCACGCACTGGTAGGGCTTGCCATCGATGCTGGGGAAGGTGGTGCGCAGGGTCTCGTGGCGTACGATCAACGCCTGCAGGGCACGCTCGAAAGCGTCCACATGCAGCGCGCCGCATAGACGCGCCATGCCGCCGACGTTGTACGCGGGGCTGTCCGGCTCCATCTGCCAGAGGAACCACATGCGCTGCTGCGAGTACGACAGCGGCACGGCCTGACGGCGATCGACACGGGTGATCGCGCCCTGCAGGTTGCACCCACCGCTGGCGCGGATCCGCGCGATCTCGGCACAGAAGGCACCCAACTCACTGGCCTCGAACAGCGCCTTGAGCGGCAGCTCGACGTCACAGGCCTGGCGGCAGCGCGAAACGATCTGGGTGGCCAGCAGCGAGTGGCCACCGAGGGCGAAGAAGTCGTCCTGCAGGCCTACCTGGGGCAGGTTCAGCACCTCGCGCCAGATCGCCGCCACTTGCTGCTCCAGCGCGGACTGCGGCTCGACGTGTTGGCGTTGCTGCCAGACCGGCGCCGGCAGCGCCTTGCGATCGACCTTGCCGCTCGGGCCCAAGGGCATCTGCGCGAGGTGAACCAACTGCGCTGGCACCATGTAGGCGGGCAGTTGCGCGCCGAGGGTCGCCAGCAAGGCGGCGCTCTGCTCGACGCCGCTGTAGTAACCGACCAACTGCGCGCCGACAGCGTCGCGGTGGATCAGCACCAGCGCCTGCTCGACACCTGGCTGGGCCAGCAGCACGGCCTGGACCTCTTCAGGCTCGACACGGAAGCCGCGCACCTTGACCTGCTGGTCGAGGCGCCCGAGGTATTCCAGCGCACCGTCGTGCACCAGCCAGCGCGCGCGGTCGCCGCTGCGGTACAGGCGCTGACCGTCGCCATCGGGTTGCGGCACGAAACGCTCGGCGGTGAGTCCCGGACGTCCCAGATAGCCACGGGCCAGGCCCGCGCCGCCCAGGCACAGTTCGCCCGGCACGCCCGGTGCGGTCAGTTCGAATTCATCATCCAACACACGGCACAGCACATTGGCCAGCGGACGGCCGATGGGCGAGCGCTCGCCATCCTCGCGCTGGCTGTGCCAGTGGGTGACGTTGATCGCGGTCTCGGTCGGGCCATAACGGTTGTGCAACTGCACCTGGGGGAGCAAGGCCAGGGCCCGGTCGCGCAGGCTGGCAGGCAGCGCCTCGCCGCCGGAGAACAGCCGACGCAGGCTGGTGCAACCTGCGGCCAGCGGCTCCTGGACAAACACCTGCAACAGCGGCGGCACGAAGTGCAGCGTGGTCACTCCATGCTGCTGCACCAGTGCGGCGATGCGCTGCGGATCGCGGTGCTCACCAGGGCCTGCCAGTACCAGGCGGCAGCCGGTGACCAGCGGCCAGAAGCATTCCCACACCGACACGTCGAAGCTGATCGGTGCCTTCTGCATCAGCACGT
Organism: Pseudomonas sp. S44; assembly: GCF_016624805.1. Taxonomy (NCBI): domain Bacteria; kingdom Pseudomonadati; phylum Pseudomonadota; class Gammaproteobacteria; order Pseudomonadales; family Pseudomonadaceae; genus Pseudomonas; species Pseudomonas sp. S44. The sequence continues at coordinate 84,386 of NZ_JACVTY010000004.1, read as the reverse complement.
CGCGGTCGTCCAGCGCATAGGTGGCCTGCATCCATTGCAGGCGTTCGGCCAGGGCAGCATGGGTGTTGCCCACGCCCTTGGGCTGACCGGTGGAGCCGGAGGTATAGATCACATAGGCCAGGTGCTCGCCTTCCAGGCGCAGGCCCGGGGCCTGGCTGGGCCAGGTGTCCAGGTGCAACTGGTCCAGCGCGATGGTACTGACGCCCTCGACCTGGGGCAGGCGCTGGAGCAGGGTGCTCTGGCTCAGCAGCAGGCCCGCACCACAGTCGGCGAGCATGTAGGCCAGGCGTTCGGCCGGGTAGTCGACATCCAGCGGTACATAGGCGCCGCCCGCCTTGAGGATCGCCAGCAGGCCGACCAGCAGTTGCGGCGAGCGCTCGACCGCGATGGCCACGCAGGTGTCCGGGCCGACGCCCTTGTCGCGCAGGTAGTGAGCCAGGCGGTTGGCCTGCTGGTGCAGGCTGGCGTAGTCGAGCTGACCGCCCTCCCACACCAGGGCGACGCGCTCCGGTGTCAGGCGTGCCTGCTCGTTGAGCTGCTCGACCAGCAAGGCTCTGGCGGGCTCGGCAGGGGCCTGCCCCCAGGCGAGCAATTGCGCGCGGCCTGGCTCATCCAGCAGTTGCACTTCGCCCACGGCCAGCTGCGGTTGCACGCAGACCTGTTCGAGCAGCGCCAGCAGGTGCTGGCCCAGGCGTTTGATGGTGCTCGCATCGAACAGCTCGGCGGCGTAATCGAAGGCCAGTGTCAGCCGGCCCTGGTGGTCTTCCTCACTGTGCAGCTGCAGGTCGAACTTGGCCTCGCGGCTGTGCCACGGCAGCTCTTCGGCAAGCAGCCCGGGCAGGCGGCGCAGCGCGGACAGGTCGCGCTGCTGGTGGTTGAACATGACCTGGAACAGGCCCTGCTCACGGGCCTGGGGCAGCGCTTCGAGCAGTTGCTCGAACGGCAGGTCCTGGTGCGCCTGGGCGCCAAGGGTGCGCTCACGCACCTGGGCCAGCAACTGGTCGAACGGCGTACGGCCGTCGAACTCGGCACGCATGACCTGGGTGTTGATGAAGAAGCCGACCATGGCCTGGGTTTCCAGGCGCGGGCGGTTGGCGTTGGGGACGCCGACGCGGATGTCGGACTGGCCGCTGTAGCGCTGCAGCAAGGCTTGCCAGCCCGCCAGCAGGACCATGAACAGGCTGGCCTGCTGGTCACGGGCCAGGCCCTTGAGGGCTTCGCCGAGCTTGGCGGGCACCTTCATGTTCAGGCGCGCAGCGCGCTGCTCGCCCAGCGCCGAGCGTGGATGGTCGGTGCACAGGTCGAGTACCGGCAATTCGTCGCCCAGTTGCGCCGTCCAGTATTCCAGCTGACGTGCAGCCTCACCTTCTGCCAGCCACTGGCGCTGCCAGGTGCCGTAGTCGGCGTAGCCCAGCGCCAGGGGCGCGAGATTGGGTTGCTGGCCCTGGCAGTGGGCGGCGTAGAGTCGGGCGAACTCCTCGAGCAGGATATTCAGCGACCAGCCGTCGGCGACGATATGGTGCAGGGTTACCCACAACTGGTGTTCTTCATCGTCCAGGCGCGCCAGGGTCACCCGCAGCAACGGCCCCTGGAGCAAGTCGAAGGGTTGGCGGGCCTCATGCTCGCGACGATTGGCGACCTCGCTGGCGTCCACCCCTTCGAGATCGACACGCTGCAAGGCAAAGTCGGCATGCGCCAGCACATGCTGCAGGGCCTCGCCATCCACTTCGCTGAAGCGCGTGCGCAAGGATTCGTGACGCTCGACCAGCGCCTGGAAGCTCGCCTGCAGCGCCGCCTCGTCCAGCTCGCCACGCAGGTGCAGGCCGGCCGGAATGTTGTAGGCCGCGGACTGCGGCTCCAGTTGCCACAGCAACCACAGGCGGTTCTGCGCCAGCGACTGCGGCAATGCCTTGGCACGGTCGAGGGTGGCGATGGCGCCGGTGCCCTGCCCGCCCTGCTCCAGCACGCAGGCCACCGCGGCGCTGTAGTCGGCCAGTACCGGCGCCTCGAACAGGGTACGCAGGCTAAGCGTGATACCCAGCTCGTCGGACAGCCGCGCGGTGACCTGGGCGGCAGCGATGGAGTTGCCGCCCAGCAGCAGGAAATGATCGTCCGCCGTCACCGCCTCGACCTTGAGCAGGTCGCGCCATACCGCCGCGATGCGCATTTGCAGGGCATCGCCGCTGGCACCCTGCTCGGAGGATGCGGCATCTGCCGGGAAGCGAGCATAGCAATCGAGGCTGCCGTCGCTCATGCGCAGACGGCAGGCCGAACGCTGCAGCTTGCCACTGGAGGTCTTGGGCAGCGCCCCCGGGTTGAGCAGCAAGACGACGGCCGGCGCCTGGCGGCACGCGTCGGCGATGACCTGGCGCAGGGTCTTGATCAGCGCTTGCGCAGGCACCGCTTTCTGCACATTGCGGCTGACTTCCACTGCCACGCCGATGCCCTCTTCGCCGCGATCATCCACGGCGAACACCGCCACGCGCCCTTTGCGCAACACATCGACTTCACGCTCGAGGGTCTTCTCCAGATCCTGCGGATAGAGGTTCTGGCCGCGCACGATCAGCATGTCCTTCAACCGCCCGGTGACGAACACCTCGCCATCGCGCATGAAGCCCAGGTCGCCGGTGCGCAGCCAGGTCTGGCCGTCCATCTCGACAAAGGTACGCGCCGTGGCCTCGGGGTTGCGCCAGTAGCCCCGCGCAATGCTCGGGCCGCCGGCCCAGATTTCGCCCACCCGGTTATCGCCCAACACCGCCAGTTGCTGCGGTTCGACGATGCGCACCGCATGGCCCGGCTGCGGATAGCCGCAGCTCATCAGCACGCTGCCCTTGCCAGGCTCGGCGCGGTTGGCGGCGAAGGCCTCGGCATCGAGCTCCAGCGCGCCAATGCCCTGGCCGCGTCGGCTGCCGCTGACGAACAGAGTGGCTTCGGCCAGCCCGTAGCTGGCGAAGAAGCTGCTCGCCTGGAAGCCGCAAGCGGCGAACTTGCTGGCGAACGTCTCGAGGCTGTCCTGGCGGATCGGCTCGGAACCGGAGTAGGCCACCCGCCAGCGGCTGAGGTCGAGCCCGGCCAAGGCCGCCTCGCTGACCCGCTCGCTGCACAGGCGGTAAGCGAAATCCGGGCCGCCACTGATGGTGCCACCGTATTCGCTGATCGCCTGCAGCCAGCGCAGGGGCCGGGCGAGGAAGTAGCCCGGCGACATCAGCACACAGGGCACACCGCTGAAGATCGGTTGCAGCAGGCCCCCAATCAGGCCCATGTCGTGGTAAAGCGGTAGCCAGCTGACGATCACATCGTCAGGGTTGAGATCGATGCCAAAACCCTGGCGGATCAGCTGCTCGTTAGCCACCAGGTTGCCGTGGGTAACCTGCACACCCTTGGGCAGCGCGGTGGAGCCAGAGGTGTACTGCAGGAAGGCGATGTGCTCGCCGGCCAGCGCCGGTTCACGCCAGTCGTCGGCCAGCTCAGGGGGCAGACCGTCCACCGCCAGCAGGCCCGGGGCGGCATCCGTCGCCAGAGCATCAAGGCCCTGCAAACTGTCATGAAGCGCTTCTACCGTCAGCAGCAGACGCGGCTGGGCATCGTCGATGATCGACAGCAGCCGCTCCTGATGGTGCTGGCGCGAAGACTCCGGCGGATAGGCCGGCACTGCGATCACCCCGGCATACAGGCAGCCGAAGAATGCCGCGACATAGTCCGGACCGCTGGGAAACAGCAGGATCGCCCGATCACCGAACGTGGCGCGGGCCTGCAGGGCGGCGGCGATGGTACGGGCGCGCAAGTCCAGCTCGCGGTAGCTGAGCACCGCCTGTTCGCGGGGATCGTCGGCAAGAAAGCGCAAGGCGATCCGGTCCGGGGTCGCCGCGGCGCGTTGCGCCAGGGCCTGGACCAGCGTGAGCGGGAGTTCGAAGGCGTCCGTCATGGAGTGTTCCTGCCAGTGTCTGGGTAAGTCGGGCCGGGGCCGGGCCAGGTGCGCAAGGCACGTCGGGCGGGCGGCAGTCGGCGGCCGGATGTACACAGGGGAACGGATGGGCCGGAGAAATAATTAGAAACGTCGCGGGCCTGCGAACGACGTTCACACAGTGGTCATGGGGGGCGTGCAGCTTAGACCACAATCGAATAGAGACTCACTTACTTCTGTATTTGACAATCATTATCATTCTGAATAGTTTGTCGCACGTCGTAGGAAGCATGACCAATCGGTGTGCTCCCTTTCCTCACAGAGACAAGGTGATTTCCATGGCGGAACAACTATCCACAAGTAAGTGCGATTCACCATTACTCCAGGCGTTCGTCGACAATCGCAGCATCCTCGTCAAGATTGCCGCCCGTATCACGGGCTGTCGGTCGCGCGCCGAGGATGTGGTGCAGGATGCCTTCTTCCGGCTCGGTTCCGCGCCGCAGATCACGTCATCGTTCAAGGCCCAGCTCAGCTACCTGTTCCAGATCGTGCGCAACCTGGCCATCGACCACTACCGCAAGCAGGCGATGGAGCTGAAGTACTCGGGCAGCGAGGAAGAAGGCATGAACGTGGTGATCCAGAATGCCTCGCCAGAAGCCACCCACATCAACCTGGCGACCCTCGAGCACATCGCCGAAGCGCTCAACGAGCTGCCCCAGCGCACTCGCTACGCGTTCGAGATGTACCGCCTGCACGGCGTGCCGCAAAAAGACATCGCCAAGGAGCTCGGGGTCTCGCCAACGCTGGTCAACTTCATGATCCGCGACGCGCTGATCCACTGCCGCAAGAACAGCCGCCAGGCCGAGGGCTGACCGCCTCACAGGTACCGCGCGCATCGCACGGCACCTGTCAGCGTGATCGGGCCGCACAGCGGCCCACGCCCTGCGCGCCGCTAGACCAGCGTGCAACGATCGAAGAAACGCTCACGCCCCAGGATCATCAGCGCCGCCCGCTTGTGCGGGAAATCGAACTCTTTGTCGCAGTGGAAGCACTGATCGTGCATGTAGCCGATCATCTTGCCGTTGTCGGCGCGCGGCTCGGCGACGACGCGCTGGGTGCGCGGGTCGTCGAGGAACAGGTAGTGCACCAGCGCCGACATCCAGCTCGCCACCTTGTGCGGGCCACGATGCGCCTGTTCGCCCACGAGCATATGGATACCGCGGTCGTAGTCGTCGGCCGGATAGAACGGCGCGATGCGGTCTTCCTTGGCCCAGTAGGCTTCGAAGTAGGCGAACGGCTCATCGTCGAAACAGCCGATGAGTGTCAGGGTGTGCGGGTCTGCCTCGAGCTTGCTCAGGTATTCGCGGTGCTGCTCCAGGCTGCCCTGTTCCTGCCAGAAGTGCGCGACCCGGGGCTCGTTCTGCCAACGGTTGAAACGCGCCAGGTCCTGCTCGACTTCCAGGGTGCGTAGCGACACCCACGCCCCCAGGCGCACATCGAAACGGCGATACACCTCGCCCCGGGGTTTGGGTGGGCGGCGTGGATGGCGCTTGCCGTTGCTGATCTGCATCTGCTGCGGGTAGACACCGCTCTGTACCTCGCCAAGCCAGGGCTGCGGCAACTGCCAGAACAGCGCTCGCTCGCAGATCAACACGTGCGCTTGCTCGCTGGGCACCAGCAGGCCGCTCGCCAGCAACGACGGTACCCACGCTGGCGCCTTCGGCACATGCCAGGCCAGGCGCTGGCAGGCGGGATCGCGCGACAGCAGCCAGTAGCAGGCAGCCCACAGGGCCTGGGCGCCGCGATCCGTGCAGACGGTTTCCAGGTGAACCTGCACAGGGTCGGCGGGCACCAGGCGTACCTGGATCAGCGGGCGCCCCTCCAGGGTCAGACTCAACCGGGAACCGGTCTCGTCGCCTTGCAGGCTGTGCCATCGAGGAAGGGAAAGCGGCGTCGAAGCAGCGTCGAAAGGCATGGTCATGGCTCACGGAAAAAAGGAATCACACTCAAGTGTCTGAACGTGATCGCAGCCCGCGAATTTAATTGTTCGGCGTTTGCACGGTGATCCGATAAGGGCCGAAAAGCGCTGCCAGCTCACCGCTGTCGCGCAGGCGCTGCATCAACTGGGTGAAGACTTCGGCGCGGATCGGCGCGCCAGGACGCAGTAGCGCGTAGTGATGGTAGACCTGATCGACCCGATCCGAGGCCATCAGCTCGCCGCCCTTGGCCGGGTTGCGCTTGAGGTAGTCACTCAGGTACGAGCGGGTCACCAGGGCAATGTCCGCACGCTCGCGTTGCACCATCGACAGGTTGCTGTCGTGGGAATAGGAGAGGATGGCCCGGAAGGTCTTCTTCAAGTACTCAGGGTCGGGATTGAAATCGGCAAACGCGTAGTGATAGCCATTGAACAACGCCAGGCGCTTGCCTTTGAGGTCATCGAAATAATGCTGATCACGCCCTGCCTGACGATGGGCGACGAAGATCTCGGCATCTTCCAGACCCATGTCGACTACCGTATGTGGGATCTGCTGCCAACCCCATTGCGGGTTCTCGAAGATCGCCATGTCGGTGCGCCCCTGCTGGAAATCACCAAAACGACGCGGGATCGAGGTCGGCACCAGAACGAAACGGTAACCGGCCTGGAGCTGGTTCAGTGCCTCGGCGAGCTGCGGCAACAGGCCCGTATCGGCACCCTGCTCCGGACGCACCGTATAAGGCGGAAAATGCGCGGCCCCGATCCGCACCTCCACCATTTCGGCGGCACAGGCCGAGCCCGCCAGCCACAGTGCAGCGAGCATCATCAGGGATGACAGGGCCTTGAGGGCGGGCAGTGGCGTCAAGTGAGGCACTCAAATCACGGGGGTGGACCTTGATGCGCCTAAGCTAGGCGTTTTCCTGTCAGGGTACAACCGCTGGTTATGCCAAAATAGCGGCATTATGCCAGGGGATGCCGTAAGGGTTCTGGATTGGCTACGCTCTAGGGTCTGTCTGAAATGTGTCTGCGCGAGTGCAGATACATCTCAGACAGACCCTAAGGGCCCGCGGCCCTGGCCCATGCCTGACGCCGCGGACCACAGCGTCTTGCAAGGGAGCCTGGTATGGGCCATTGGCTGGTCATCGACCTGGAAGCCACGACCGACGACGGTGGCTGGCCGGTCACCGAGATGGAAATCATTGAAATCGGCGCAAGCCTGGTCACCCGCGAAGGCCGCGAGGTCGATCACTTCCAGCGCTTCGTCAAGCCGCGGCGGCGTCCGCAGTTGACACCGTTCTGCCGCGAGCTGACGCACATCGGCCAGGCCAGTATCGACAGCGCGGCGCCGTTCGCCGAAATCTGGGCGCAGTTCGAGCGCTGGCTGGGTCATCACCAGGCGCAATTGCAGGCCTGGGTCAGCTGGGGCGACTACGACCGCCAGCAGTTGTTGCAGGAATGGCAGCAGCATCAGGTCAGCAGCCTGCTGGCGCAGCTGCCGCACATCAACCTCAAGCAGCGCTTCGCCAAGGCCCGCCACCTGCAGCGCCCCACCGGCCTGAATGGTGCGCTGCAACTGGCGGGCATGCAGTTCGTCGGCCAGCAGCACCGGGCGCTGGAGGATGCACGCAATACAGCGCGGTTGCTGCCCTTGAGCCTCACCTGAAAGCAGATGACGGCCGCGCAGGGCTTGGGCATACTGGCCAGCCTTTTTTCAGCCCTTCTGTTCAGGAGTCGCCCATGTTCCAGGTCAACGAGTACTTCAACGGCACCGTCAAGTCGATCGCCTTCGCAGGCGAAGAAGGTCCGGCCACCGTGGGCGTGATGGCCCCGGGCGAATACGAGTTCGGCACCGCCAAGCGCGAGATCATGCACGTGGTCTCCGGCGCCCTGATCGTCAAGCTGCCAGGCAGCGACAACTGGGAAACCTTCAACGCTGGCGACAAATTCAATGTACCTGCCGACAGCAAGTTCCAGCTGCAGGTCAAGGTCGATACCGCCTACCTGTGCGAGTATCGCGACTAAGCATCAGGCTCTTCGCGGGCTTGCCCGCGAAGAATCCAGCGCTAACCCTTCAGAAACCCCGCCACCTTCTCAGCCGCCGCCTGCAGATGCTGCTCATGGCTGAACCCTGAAGCTTTCAGCGGCTTCAGATCATGATCCCCCGCCACCAGCCAGTTCACCTCGATCGCCGGTGACAGCGCATACCCTCGCACCGCCTCCCGATTCCCCAGCGCATCCCGCTCGCCCTGGACGATGAGCGTCGGCGTCTTCAGCTCGGCCAGATGCTCGACCCGCGGCTTCTCCGGCTTGCCCACGGCATAGAACGGATACCCCAGGCACACCAGCGCATCGACCTCCAGCTCATCGGCCAGCAAACTGGCCATGCGCCCGCCCATCGACTTGCCGCCGATGGCCAAGGTGCCCGTGACCAATGGTCGCACCTGCCCATACACCTCGCGCCAGCACTCGAGCAGCACCTTCTGCGGATTGGGCGGACGCTTGCCGCCGTTTATCCGGCGCTCGGCCATGTAGGGAAATTCGAAGCGGATCACCCCGACCCCAAGCCCCGCCAGCCTTTGCGCGATCTCGTCCATGAACGCGCTGTCCATCGGCGCACCGGCGCCGTGGGCCAGGATCAGGCTGCAGGAACGCCCCTGATCGCCCCGGATTTGCGGCGGATCGACGCGCAAGCCTGGGACATTTCCCACTTGGGCCCATTGATCCCCGTCAATACCGGCACATTGCCCATCTTTCATGCTTGCCTCGCTGTTTAGCCTGCCTATAACCGTGGATGGGAACCCATACATGAACACAACCAGCAGTACCGCCTACAACTACAAGGTGGTCCGCCAATTCGCCCTCATGACGGTGGTGTGGGGCATCGTCGGCATGGGGCTCGGCGTCTTCATCGCCGCGCAACTCGTCTGGCCGAGCCTCAACTTCGACCTTCCGTGGACCAGCTTCGGTCGTCTGCGACCGCTGCACACCAACGCGGTGATCTTCGCCTTCGGTGGCTGTGCCCTGTTCGCCACCTCGTATTATTCGGTGCAGCGTACCTGCCAGACCATCCTCTTCGCGCCAAAACTGGCGGCCTTTACCTTCTGGGGCTGGCAACTGGTGATCCTGCTGGCAGCGATCAGCCTGCCACTGGGCTACACCAGCTCCAAGGAATACGCCGAACTGGAATGGCCGATCGACATCCTGATCACCATCGTCTGGGTCTGCTACGCCATCGTGTTCTTCGGCACGCTGATGAAGCGCACCACCAAGCACATCTACGTGGGCAACTGGTTCTTCGGTGCCTTCATCCTCACCGTGGCGATCCTGCACATCGTCAACAACCTGGAGATGCCAGTCAGCCTGACCAAGTCATACTCGGTCTACGCCGGGGCCACCGACGCCATGGTGCAGTGGTGGTACGGCCACAACGCCGTAGGCTTCTTCCTGACCGCAGGCTTCCTGGGGATGATGTACTACTACGTGCCCAAGCAGGCCGAGCGTCCGGTGTATTCCTATCGCCTGTCGATCGTGCACTTCTGGGCGCTGATCACCCTGTACATCTGGGCCGGCCCGCACCACCTGCACTACACCGCCCTGCCCGACTGGGCCCAGTCACTGGGCATGATCATGTCGCTGATCCTGCTCGCACCGAGCTGGGGCGGGATGATCAACGGCATGATGACCCTCTCCGGTGCCTGGCACAAACTGCGCAGCGACCCGATCCTGCGCTTCCTCGTGGTGTCGCTGGCGTTCTACGGCATGTCGACCTTCGAAGGCCCGATGATGGCGATCAAGACCGTCAACGCCCTCTCCCACTACACCGACTGGACCATCGGCCACGTCCACGCCGGCGCCCTGGGCTGGGTGGCGATGATCTCCATCGGCGCGCTGTACCACACCATTCCGAAGGTGTTCGGCAAGCAGCAGATGCACAGCATCGGCCTGATCAACGCGCACTTCTGGCTGGCAACCATCGGCACCGTGCTCTACATCGCCTCGATGTGGGTCAACGGCATCGCCCAGGGCCTGATGTGGCGTGCGGTCAACAGCGACGGCACGCTCACCTACTCGTTCGTCGAAACCCTGGTGGCCAGCCACCCCGGCTTCATCGTGCGCTTCGTCGGCGGGGCGATCTTCCTCAGCGGCATGTTCCTGATGGCCTGGAACACCTGGCGCACCGTACGTTCGCCAGCGCTTGACGCCGCCCCTGCGAACGCCCAGCTGGCTTGAGGAGACACGCCTGATGAAACATGAAGTCATCGAGAAAAACGTCGGGCTGCTGGCCTTGCTGATGGTGTTCGCCGTCAGCATCGGCGGCTTGACGCAGATCGTCCCGCTGTTCTTCCAGGACGTCACCAACAAGCCGGTCGAGGGCATGAAGCCCTACACCGCGCTGCAACTGGAAGGCCGCGACATCTACATCCGCGAAGGCTGCGTGGGCTGCCATTCGCAGATGATCCGCCCATTCCGCGCCGAGACCGAACGCTATGGCCACTACTCGGTGGCCGGTGAAAGCGTGTGGGACCACCCCTTCCTCTGGGGCTCCAAGCGCACCGGCCCGGACCTGGCCCGCGTCGGCGCACGCTACTCCGACGACTGGCACCGCGCGCATCTGTACAACCCGCGCAACGTGGTACCGGAATCGAAGATGCCGGCCTACCCGTGGCTGGTCGCACAGCCGGTCGACAACAGCCACACCGACACCAAGCTGCGCGTATTGCGCACCCTCGGCGTGCCCTACACCGACGAAGACATCGCCGGTGCCCGCGACGCAGTCAAGGGCAAGACCGAGATGGATGCGCTGGTCGCCTACCTGCAGGTGCTGGGCACCTCGATCAAGAACAAGAGGTAAGCACGATGGAATTCGACATCGGCATGATCCGCGGCCTCGGCACCCTGGTGGTGATGATCGCCTTCATCGGCCTGTCGCTCTGGGTGTTCAACCGCCGCCGCGACCGTGATTTCGCCGAAGCGCGCCTGCTGCCCTTCGACGACGACCGCCTGCCCCCTGCCGGGCAGGAACCTGCCATGAGGAGTAACGGGCAATGACCACCTTCTGGAGTACGTACATCAGCGTACTGACCATCGGCAGCCTGATCGGCCTGACCTGGTTGCTGCTCGGCACCCGCAAGGGCCAGAGCAACAACACCACCGACCAGACCATGGGCCATAGCTTCGACGGCATCGAGGAGTACGACAACCCGCTGCCCAAATGGTGGTTCTGGCTGTTCGTCGGCACCCTGGTGTTCTCGGTCGGCTACCTGATCCTCTACCCGGGCCTGGGCAACTGGAAAGGCATCCTGCCTGGCTACGAGAATGGCTGGACCCAGGTCAACGAATGGCAGAAAGAAATGGACAAGGCCGACGCCCGCTTCGGGCCGATCTTCGCCAAGTTCGCCGCCATGCCGGTGGAGGAAGTGGCCAAGGATCCGCAGGCATTGAAGATGGGCGCACGCCTGTTCGCCTCCAACTGCTCGGTGTGCCATGGCTCGGACGCCAAAGGGGCCTATGGTTTCCCCAACCTGACTGACAAGGACTGGCGCTGGGGCGGTGAACCCGAGACCATCAAGGCCTCGATCATGAACGGCCGCCATGGCGTGATGCCAGGCTGGGCCGAGGTCATCGGCGAACAGGGCGTGGCGGATGTCGCAGGTTTCGTGCTCACCAACCTCGATGGCCGCAGCCTGCCTGAAGGGGCCAAGGCCGACGTGGCCAAGGGCAAGGAGATCTTCGCCAGCAACTGCGTGGCCTGCCATGGGCCGGAAGGCAAGGGCACCCCCGCCATGGGCGCACCCGACCTGACTCACCCGCAGGCGTTCATCTACGGTTCGAGCTTCGCCCAGTTGCAGCAGACCATCCGCTATGGTCGCCAAGGCCAGATGCCGGCCCAGGCCGAGATCCAGGGCAGCGACAAGGTGCACCTGCTGGCGGCTTACGTGTACAGCCTGTCCCATGATGAAAACGCTGAAACGCTGACAGCCCAGTAATACCCCGCAAAACCCTCCTGTGGGAGCGGCGACTCGCCCTCCCACAGGGGCGCGCCGCTCCCCCTCCCTTGCACCCCCTCCGAACGGAACTAAGCTTGTTGCCACAGTGGCCGCGCGTTGCAGCGATGGCCTCGACGCGGCGCATTGCCTGACGCCGCGCGTTAAAAAGACATCGAAAAAAAAGCTTGACCGATCGATCAGAAAAAGGTGAAAAACGGTACACATTACAGATATTTATTTGTGTACAATCGTTCGACCCGAAACGCCACGGGACGGTGGTGGGAAGGGTATGGACACGGGTCGGCGCAGGGTACCTTGCGTTGCCATAGCCATTGCGGCTATCGAGACTGGCGCCGATTTTTCCACCAACAAGAACACCTAAACCGTGGAACCTTAGCATGAGCACAGCAATCAGTCCGACTGCTTATAACTATAAGGTCGTCCGCCAGTTCGCCATCATGACGGTGGTCTGGGGGATCCTTGGCATGGGCCTCGGCGTCTTTATCGCATCGCAGCTGGTGTGGCCGCAGCTCAACTTCGACCTGCCCTGGACCAGCTTCGGACGCCTGCGACCGCTGCACACCAACCTGGTGATCTTCGCCTTCGGCGGCTGTGCACTGTTCGGCACCAGCTACTACGTGGTGCAGCGCACCTGCCAGACCCGGCTGATCTCCGACGGCATGGCCGCCTTCACCTTCTGGGGCTGGCAGGCGGTGATCCTCGGCGCGCTGATCACCCTGCCGATGGGCTACACCACCACCAAGGAATACGCCGAGCTCGAATGGCCCATCGCAATCCTGCTGGCCATCGTCTGGGTCACCTACGCAGTGGTGTTCTTCGGCACCATCGTCAAGCGCAAGACCAAGCACATCTACGTGGGCAACTGGTTCTACGGCGCCTTCATCGTGGTCACCGCGATGCTGCACATCGTCAACCACATCTCGCTGCCGGTCAGCCTGTTCAAGTCGTATTCGGCCTACGCCGGTGCCACTGATGCGATGATCCAGTGGTGGTATGGCCACAACGCCGTGGGCTTCTTCCTTACCACTGGCTTCCTGGGGATGATGTACTACTTCGTGCCCAAGCAGGCCGAACGTCCGATCTACTCCTACCGCCTGTCGATCGTGCATTTCTGGGCGCTGATCACCCTGTACATCTGGGCCGGCCCCCACCACCTGCACTACACCGCCCTGCCCGACTGGGCGCAGTCGCTGGGCATGGTGATGTCGATCATTCTCCTGGCCCCGAGCTGGGGCGGCATGATCAACGGCATGATGACCCTCTCCGGTGCCTGGCACAAACTGCGCACCGACCCGATCCTGCGCTTCCTGGTGGTGTCGCTGGCGTTCTACGGCATGTCGACCTTCGAAGGGCCGATGATGGCGATCAAGACGGTCAACTCGCTGTCGCACTACACCGACTGGACCATCGGCCACGTCCACGCCGGCGCCCTGGGCTGGGTGGCGATGATCTCCATCGGCGCGGTTTACCACATGATTCCGAAGCTGTACGGCCGCGAGCAGATGCACAGCGTCGGCCTGATCAACGCGCACTTCTGGCTGGCGACCATCGGCACCGTGCTGTACATCGCCTCGATGTGGGTCAACGGCATTACCCAAGGCCTGATGTGGCGCGCGATCAACGATGACGGCACCCTCACCTACTCCTTCGTCGAAGCGCTGCAGGCCAGCCATCCGGGCTATATCGTCCGCGCACTGGGCGGCGCCTTCTTCGCCTCGGGCATGCTGCTGATGGCCTACAACGTGCTGCGCACGGTACGCGCTGCCAATCCGGCGCAGGCCGATGAAGCCGCCAAGATCGTCGTCGTGGGAGCGCACTGATGAAGCATGAAGCAGTCGAGAAGAACATAGGCCTGCTGGCCTTCTTCATGGTCATCGCCGTGAGCATCGGCGGCCTGACGCAAATCGTCCCGCTGTTCTTCCAGGACGTCACCAACAAGCCGGTCGAGGGCATGAAGCCGCGCACCGCGCTGGAGGTCGAAGGGCGCGACATCTACATCCGCGAAGGCTGCGTAGGCTGCCATTCGCAGATGATCCGTCCGTTCCGTGCCGAGACCGAACGCTATGGCCACTACTCGGTGGCCGGTGAAAGCGTGTGGGACCACCCCTTCCTCTGGGGCTCCAAGCGCACCGGCCCGGACCTGGCCCGCGTCGGCGGACGCTACTCCGACGACTGGCACCGCGCACACCTGTACAACCCGCGCAACGTGGTGCCGGAATCGAAGATGCCCGCTTACCCATGGCTGGTGGAAAACCACCTCGATGGCAAGGATACGGCCAAGAAGCTCGAAGTGCTGCGCACCCTCGGCACGCCCTACACCGACGAAGATATCGCCGGTGCCCGCGATGCGGTCAAGGGCAAGACCGAGATGGACGCCCTGGTGGCGTACCTGCAAGGCCTTGGCACCCTCATCAAGAGCAAACGGTGACGCTGATGGATATCGGGATGATTCGCGGCCTGGGCACCGTCGTCGTGCTGGTGGCCTTCGTGGGCCTGGCGCTGTGGGTGTTCAGCCCGCGGCGCAAGAAGGATTTCGACGAGGCCACGCAACTGCCCTTCGCGGATGATCCCGAGGCCAGCCGGCATGTCGAGCACGCGCAAAAGAATGCTTCTGGGAGCAAACAACAATGACAACCTTCTGGAGTCTGTACGTCACCGTCCTGACCCTGGGCACCATCTTCGCCTTGACCTGGCTGCTGCTGTCGACCCGCAAGGGCCAGCGCGAAGAGATCACCGACGAAACCGTCGGCCATGCGTTCGACGGTATCGAGGAGTACGACAACCCGCTGCCCAAATGGTGGTTCTGGCTGTTCGTCGGCACCATCGTATTCGCCCTCGGCTACCTGGCGCTGTATCCGGGCCTGGGCAACTGGAAAGGCATCCTGCCAGGCTACACGTACCTGGATAACGACAAGCAGACCGAATTCAGCAATGGCCAGTCGGGCTGGACCGGCGTGCACGAATGGGAAAAGGAAATGGCCAAGGCCGATGCGCGCTTCGGGCCGATCTTCGCCAAGTTCGCGGCCATGCCGCTGGAAGACGTCGCCAAGGATCCGCAGGCCCTCAAGATGGGCGCACGCCTGTTCGCCTCCAACTGCTCGGTGTGCCATGGTTCGGACGCCAAGGGAGCGTACGGCTTCCCCAACCTGACCGACAGCGACTGGCGCTGGGGCGGCGAACCGGAAACCATCAAGACCACCATCATGAATGGCCGTCATGGTGTGATGCCGGCCTGGGCCGAGGTGATCGGCGAGCAGGGCGTGGCGGACGTTGCCGCCTTCGTGCTGACCAACCTGGACGGGCGCAGCCTGCCCGAGGGCATCAAGGCCGACGCGGCCAACGGGCAGAAACTCTTCGCCGCCAACTGCGTGGCCTGCCACGGCCCTGAAGGCAAGGGCACCCCCGCCATGGGCGCACCCAACCTGACTCACCCGCAGGCGTTCATCTACGGCTCGAGCTTCGCCCAGCTGCAGCAGACCATTCGTTACGGTCGTCAGGGGCAGATGCCCGCCCAGGCCGAAATCCAGGGCAACGACAAGGTGCACCTGCTGGCGGCCTATGTGTACAGCCTGTCGCAGCAGGCGGATCCGGCTCAACCGGCTGAGTAAGCCTGGGCTGGCCTCATCGCGGGACAAGCCCGCCCCCACAAGGCTGGTGCAGTACTTGTAGGAGCGGGCTTGCCCGCGATGAGGCCGGCAAATGCACCACTGGCTGACCTGGATCAATTGACACTCGCCATAACACGATTCAAACGACCACCCAACGCGACTAAACGTCGCAGCCAAGCCCTACCCTGCCATCACAGGCGTATCATGGGCCGCAGAGCGCCAACACAGGCGCGCGACCACGGCCGGCATGCACTGGCCCTGGCATTTCTCCACTGCCGTGGGACTTGATGATGAGCAAGCAGATTCCGGTACATGACGTCACCCCGCCTGCCAACAAAGGAAAGGATTCCGTCGACCTCTACGCCGCCCGAGAGAAAATCTACACCCGCGCCTTCACCGGCGTGTTCCGCAGGTTGCGCATGGTCGGCGGCGCATTGCTGTTCCTGCTCTACTTCGGCACCGTATGGTTGAACTGGGGCGGGCACCAGGCCGTCTGGTGGAACCTGCCCGAACGCAAGTTCTACATCTTCGGCGCCACCATCTGGCCACAGGACTTCATCCTGCTGTCGGGCATCCTCATCGTCGCCGCCTTCGGCCTGTTCTTCATCACCGTGTACGCAGGCCGTGTCTGGTGTGGCTACACCTGCCCGCAGAGCGTGTGGACCTGGATCTTCATGTGGTGCGAAAAAGTCACCGAGGGCGACCGCAACCAGCGCATGAAGCTCGACAAGGCGCCCATGAGCGGCAACAAGTTCCTGCGCAAGCTGGCCAAGCACAGCCTGTGGCTGCTGATCGGCTTCGTCACCGGCCTGACCTTCGTGGGTTACTTCTCGCCAATCCGCGAACTGGCCATCGAATTCTTCACCGGCCAGGCCGATGGCTGGGCCTATTTCTGGGTCGGCTTCTTCACCCTCGCCACCTATGGCAACGCCGGCTGGCTGCGCGAACAGGTGTGCGTGTACATGTGCCCCTACGCGCGCTTCCAGAGCGTGATGTTCGACAAGGACACGCTGATCGTCTCCTACGACCCGCGCCGCGGCGAAGCCCGTGGCCCGCGCAAGAAAGGCGTCGACTATAAAGCCCAGGGCCTGGGCGACTGCATCGACTGTACGATGTGCGTGCAGGTCTGCCCCACCGGCATCGACATCCGCGACGGCCTGCAGATCGAATGCATCGGCTGCGCGGCATGCATCGACGCCTGCGACGGCATCATGGACAAGATGGACTACCCGCGCGGGCTGATCAGCTACACCACCGAGCACAACCTTTCCGGGCAGAAGACCCACATGCTGCGCCCGCGCCTGATTGGCTACGCCCTGGTGCTGCTGGTGATGATCGGTGCACTGGCCACCGCCTTCGCCACCCGCTCGCTGGTCGGCTTCGACGTCAGCAAGGACCGCGTGCTATACCGCGAGAACGCCCAAGGCTGGATCGAGAACGTCTACAGCCTCAAGGTGATGAACAAGGACCAGCGCGACCACGTCTACGTGCTCGATGCCGCCGGCCTGCCTGGCCTACAGCTGTCCGGGCAACGCGAGATCCGCGTGGCCGCCGGCGATATCGTCAGCCTGCCGGTGCAGCTGTCGGTCGCCCCCGAGAAACTGCCCTCGAGCACCAACGACATCACCTTCATCCTCAAGGATGCCGACGACAACGGCACCCAGGTTGAAGCCAAGAGCCGCTTCATCGGCCCACAGATCCGCTGAGAGAGACGTTCGACAATGACTGCCGCCACCGCCAACAGCCCCTGGTACAAGCACCTCTGGCCCTGGATCATCATCGGCATCCTCACCACCTCGGTGTGCCTGAGCCTGACCATGGTCAGCATCGCCGTGCGCAACCCGGACAACCTGGTCAACGACAACTACTACGAGGCAGGCAAAGGCATCAACCGCTCGCTGGACCGAGAGCTGCTGGCCCAGACGCTTGGTCTCAAGGCCAGCGTGCATCTGGACGACCTGACCGGCGAGGTGGAACTGCGCCTGACCGGCAACAGCGATCCACAGACCCTGGAGCTGAACCTGATCTCGCCGACCCAGCCGGACAAGGACCGCAAGGTCCAGCTTGCCCGTAGCGAAACCGGGCGCTATGTCGGTCAGCTCGACGACAAGGTCGAGGGCCGGCGCTTCGTCGAGTTGCTGGGTACCGAGAACGGCCAGGTATGGCGCCTGTTCGAGGAAGAGAAGGTCGAGCATGGCGTGACCTTGCAGTTGGGCGACGAAGCCCTGCAAGGCGCCGAGCATCAAGAATGAACCGCTGCAACAGCACCGACCCCGTGGGAGCGGGCTTGCCCCGCGATAGCGTCAGCCCAGGCAATGATGTTGCCCAGGTGATCGCCATCGCGGGGCAAGCCCGCTCCCACAGGTTTTGCGCTGTTGCCCCCCCCCCCCCCCCCCCCGCCCCCCCCCGCCCCCCCGGCCCCCCCCCCCCCCCGCTCCCACAGGTTTTGCGCTGTTGCCCACGGCCAGGCATGACCCCGATGACCCAACCCACCCCCTGCTACCACTGCGCCCTGCCCGTCCCCGCCGGCAACCGCTTCAGCGCTGTGGTACTCGGCCAGCCCCGGCAGTTCTGCTGCCCTGGCTGCCAGGCAGTCGCCGAAGCCATCGTCGCAGGCGGGCTCGAGCACTATTACCAGCACCGCAGCGAGACCAGTGCCAACCCTGAGGCACTGCCGCGGCAGTTGCAGGACGAACTGGCGCTGTACGACCGCGCCGACGTCCAGCAGAACTTCGTGCAGCACCAGGGCGCCCTGGCCGAAACCACCTTGATGATCGAAGGCATCAGTTGCGCGGCCTGCGGCTGGCTGATCGAGAAGCACCTGCGCAATCTCGAAGGCGTTGGCGAGGCGCGCCTGAACCTGTCCAACCACCGCCTGCACGTCAGCTGGAACGACGGGCAACTGCCGCTCTCGCGGCTGATCGCCGAACTGCGCGGCATCGGCTACGCCGCCCACCCCTACCAGCCCGACCAGGCCGCCGAGCAATTGGCCCGGGAAAACCGCACGGCGCTGCGACGCCTGGGCGTGGCGGGCCTGCTGTGGTTCCAGGCGATGATGGCGACCATGGCGACCTGGCCGGAATTCAACATCGACCTATCGCCCGAACTGCACACCATCCTGCGCTGGGTTGCGCTGTTCCTGACCACGCCGATCGTGTTCTACAGCTGCGCACCGTTCTTCAAAGGGGCTGCTCGTGACCTGCGCACCCGCCATCTGACAATGGATGTCTCGGTATCGCTGGCCATTGCCCTGGCCTATGGCGCCGGGATCTGGACCGCGATCACCGGCAGCGGCGAGCTGTACTTCGATACCGTGGGCATGTTCGCCCTGTTCCTGCTCACCGGCCGCTACCTGGAGCGGCGCGCCCGCGAACGCACGGCAGCGGCTACCGCGCAACTGGTCAACCTGCTGCCGGCCTCGTGCCTGCGCCTCGACGAGCAGGGGCGTGCCGAACGCATCCTGCTGGCCGAGCTGGTCCGCGGCGACCACGTGCAGGTCCTGCCGGGCGCCGTGATTCCCGCTGACGGTCGCATCCTCGAAGGCCGTTCGAGCATCGACGAATCGCTGCTCACCGGTGAATACCTGCCCCAGGCCCGACGGGCTGGCGAGCGGGTCACCGGTGGCACGCTCAACGTCGAGAGCGCGTTGACCGTAGAGGTCGACGCCCTCGGCCAGGATTCGCGCCTGTCGGCCATCGTGCGCCTGCTCGAGCGCGCGCAATCGGAAAAGCCACGACTGGCGCAGATCGCCGACCGCGCCTCGCAGTGGTTCCTGTTGTTCAGCCTGGCTGCCGCGCTGGCCATCGGCCTGTGGTGGTGGCATCTGGATGCCGAGCGCGCGTTCTGGATCGTCCTGGCGATGCTGGTCGCGACTTGCCCCTGCGCGCTCTCGCTCGCCACCCCGACCGCCCTGACCACGGCCACCGGGACCCTGCACAAACTTGGCCTGCTGGTGACCCGCGGCCACGTGCTCGAAGGGCTGAACCAGATCGATACCGTGGTGTTCGACAAGACCGGCACCCTGACCGAAGGACGCCTGGCCCTGCGCAGCATCCGCCCGCTGGGCAGCCTTGCGCCTGACCGCTGCCTGGCCCTGGCAGCCGCCCTGGAGAACCGCTCGGAACATCCCATCGCCCGTGCCTTCGGCCACAGTGCCGAACCTGCCGACGATGTCCAGGCCGTACCTGGGCTGGGCCTTGAGGGCCAGGTCGACCAGCAGCGGCTGCGCATCGGGCAGGCCGCCTTCGTCTGCGCCCTGAGCGGCGCCGAAGTGCCGGCGGTACCAGAGCCACGCGGGCAGTGGCTGCTCCTGGGTGACCGCATGGGCCCCCTGGCCTGGTTCAGCCTTGACGATCGCCTGCGTGACGATGCCAGCGAGTTGCTGGCCGCGTGCAGGGCGCGCGGGTGGCAGACCTTGCTGCTGTCGGGCGACAGCTCGCCGATGGTCGGGGAAGTCGCCGCGCAACTGGGCATCGACCAGGCCATCGGCGGCCTGCGTCCGGACGACAAGCTGGCCAGGGTCAAGGCCCTGCAGAGTGAAGGACGCAAGGTGCTGATGCTCGGTGACGGCGTCAACGACGTGCCGGTGCTGGCCGCCGCCGACATCAGCATCGCCATGGGCTCGGCCACCGATCTGGCCAAGACCAGCGCCGACGCCGTGCTGCTGTCCAACCGCCTGCAGGCACTGGCACAGGCTTTCGACCTGGCGCGCCGCACGCGCCGTAACATCCTCGAGAACCTGCTCTGGGCAACGCTGTACAATGGCCTCATGCTGCCCTTTGCCGCGCTGGGCTGGATCACGCCGGTGTGGGCGGCGGTCGGCATGTCGGTAAGCTCGCTGATCGTGGTGCTCAATGCCCTGCGCTTGACGCGCATGCCAACCGTGCAGGCTGCCAATGCTGTCCCTCGTCCCGTCATGGCCTGAGCAGGAATCGCCGATGCCCGCCCTCTATGTGATGATCCCCGCCGCCCTGCTGCTCGTCGGCGTGGCCGTGTACATCTTCTTCTGGGCCGTGGACAGCGGCCAGTACGATGACCTCGAGGGCCCTGCCCACAGCATCCTGTTCGACGATCAGGACCCGCGCCACCAGGCCGCCGTGAAACCCGAAGAAGCCAAGCCCGAACAGCCCGACGACAAGGATCCCACCCCGCGTGTCTGACCTGCTCCCGCTGCTCGGTTCCGCCCTGGTGCTCGGCCTGCTGGGCGGCGGCCACTGCCTGGGCATGTGCGGCGGCCTGATGGGCGCCCTGACCCTGGCCATCCCGCCCGAACAGCGCGCCCGCCGCCTGCGCCTGTTGGTCGCCTACAACCTCGGCCGCGTACTCAGCTATGCGGCCGCTGGTCTGCTGCTGGGCCTGGCCGGCTGGGCCCTGGCCAGCAGCCCTGCCGCCCAACTGCTGCGAGTGGTGGCAGCCTTGCTGCTGATCGCCATGGGCTTGTACCTGGCCGGCTGGTGGAGCGGGCTGACCCGTATCGAGGCCCTGGGCCGAGGCTTGTGGCGACACATCCAGCCGCTGGCGTCGCGTCTGCTGCCGGTCTCGAGCCTGCCGCGGGCCCTGCTGCTCGGCGCACTGTGGGGCTGGCTGCCCTGCGGGCTGGTCTACAGTACCTTGCTGTGGGCGACGAGCCAGGGCAACGCCGCGTACAGCGCGGCGCTGATGCTGGCATTCGGTGTCGGCACCTGGCCAGTGTTGCTGGCCACGGGCCTGGCCGCAGAACGGGCCAACTCGCTGCTACGACGGCGCAGCGTGCGCATGGCGGGCGGAGTGTTGGTGATGCTGTTCGGCCTGTGGACGCTACCTGGGCCGCACCAGCACTGGCTGATGGGGCATTGATCGCCTGAGAGTGTTGCACCAGGTGACTGCCGACTCGGCTTGATACAAGTCAAGACCCCTTCCTACAGACATATCTAGACTCCGGGCACTGCTGCTCTATCCGGGGACTGCCCACATGCTCGACGACCTACGTTGGGATGCCGACCTGATCCGTCGCTACGATCTGGCCGGACCACGCTACACCTCCTACCCGACCGCCGTGCAATTGCATGGCGAAGTGGGTTCGTTCGACTTGCTGCATGCCCTGCGCGAAAGCCGCCGTGCGGTGCGCCCGCTGTCGTTGTACGTGCACGTGCCGTTCTGCGCCAACATCTGCTACTACTGCGCCTGCAACAAAGTCATCACCAAAGACCGCGCCCGCGCCGCGCCCTACCTGCAGCGCCTGGAGCAGGAGATCCAGCTGATCGCCTGTCACCTCGACCCCAAGCAACGGGTCGAACAACTGCATTTCGGCGGTGGCACCCCCACTTTTCTCAGCCATGTGGAACTGCGCCAGCTGATGACCTGCCTGCGCCAGCATTTCAACCTGCTGGATGACGATTCGGGTGACTACGGCATCGAGCTCGACCCGCGCGAGGCCGACTGGTCGACCATGGGCCTGTTGCGCGAACTGGGCTTCAATCGCGTCAGCCTCGGCGTGCAGGACCTGGACCCGGCGGTGCAGCGAGCGATCAACCGGCTGCAGAGCCTGGAGCAGACCCGCGCCCTGGTTGAAGCCGCACGCACCCTGCAGTTCCGCTCGGTCAACCTCGACCTGATCTACGGCCTGCCACGCCAGACCCCGGAAGGCTTCGCCCGCACCGTCGATGAAGTGATCCGCCTGCAGCCGGACCGCCTGTCGGTGTTCAACTATGCGCACCTGCCCGAACGCTTCATGCCCCAGCGCCGCATCGACGCCGCCGAGCTGCCAGCTCCGGCCGCCAAGCTGGAAATGCTGCACAACACCATCGAGCAACTCACCGCCGCCGGCTATCGCTATATCGGCATGGACCACTTCGCCCTGCCCGACGATGAACTGGCCATCGCCCAGGAGGAAGGTACCCTGCAACGCAACTTCCAGGGCTACACCACCCACGGTCATTGCGACCTCGTGGGGCTGGGGGTTTCGGCCATCAGTCAGATCGGCGATCTCTACTGCCAGAACAGCAGCGACCTGAACACCTACCAGGACACCCTCTCCAGCGCCCAACTGGCGACCCAGCGTGGCCTGCTGTGCAATCAGGATGACCGTGTGCGCAGGGCCGTGATCCAGCAACTGATCTGTCATTTCGAACTGGACTTCGAGCAGATCGAGCAGGCTTTCACCCTGGACTTTCGTGGTTACTTCAAAGGGCTCTGGCCGCAACTGCAGGGCATGCAGCGCGACGGCCTGATCACTCTCGACAGCCGCGGTATCAAGGTGCTGCCGGCAGGTCGGCTGCTGGTGCGCTCGGTCTGCATGGTGTTCGATGCCTACCTGGACCTGCACAATCGCCAACGTTTTTCCCGGGTCATCTAGTCGTTTTTCCGAGACGTTACACCGCATGGACAGTCCGCCTTGTCAGGCACACCATGGATTGGTAGAAGGCGCCCGAAGTCATCCACGCAGGGCGTCGCCAAGCCGCACCAAAAAAGTGCAGGCTGGCCTCTAGTCCAGCTGTAGGTTACCCTTACAGCTTATGTGTGCTTTATCACAAGGATCGAAAGAAATGTCCGAGCCAGTCAAACTGCGCCCTCACAGCCAGGCCCATTGCAAGGATTGCAGCCTGGCCCCTCTGTGCCTGCCCCTGTCGCTCAATCTCGAGGACATGGACGCACTGGATGAAATCGTCAAGCGCGGTCGCCCACTGAAGAAGGGCGAGTTCCTGTTCCGCCAGGGTGACAATTTCGGCTCGGTCTACGCTGTACGCTCCGGCGCCCTCAAGACCTTCAGCCTCAGCGATGCCGGCGAAGAGCAGATCACCGGCTTCCACCTGCCCAGCGAACTGGTCGGGCTATCGGGCATGGACACAGAAGCCTATCCGGTCTCGGCCCAGGCCCAGGAAACCACGTCGGTCTGCGAAATCCCCTTCGAACGCCTCGATGAGCTCTCGGTGCAACTGCCGCAACTGCGCCGCCAACTGATGCGGGTGATGAGTCGCGAGATCCGCGACGACCAGCAGATGATGCTGCTGCTGTCGAAAAAGACCGCCGACGAGCGAATCGCCACCTTCCTGGTCAACCTCTCGGCACGCTTCCGCGCCCGCGGTTATTCGGCCAACCAGTTCCGCCTGAGCATGTCGCGCAACGAGATCGGCAACTATTTGGGCCTAGCGGTGGAAACCGTGTCGCGCGTGTTCACCCGCTTCCAGCAGAACGGCCTGCTCAAGGCCGAAGGCAAGGAAGTGCACATCCTCGACCCGATCCAACTGTGCGCGCTGGCCGGTGGTGCGATGGAGGTCTGATCGCTGCCACGGCAAGGTATACTGACGCCACGTTTTTCCAGGATACCCGCCCCATGCACAGCGACACCTTCGACCTCAAAGCCCTGATCCGCCCGGTAGTGGACTTCCCCAAGCCGGGCGTGATCTTTCGTGACATCACTCCGCTGTTCCAGTCGCCACGCGGGCTGCGCTATGTCGCCGACCAGTTCATCGAGCGCTATGTCGAGGCCGAGTTCAGCCACATCGGTGCCATGGATGCACGGGGTTTTCTGATCGGCTCGATCATCGCCCACCAACTGAACAAGCCGCTGATCCTGTTCCGCAAGCAGGGCAAACTGCCGGCCGACGTACTCTCGGAGCCCTACCAGACCGAATACGGCGAAGCCTTCCTGGAAGTGCATGCCGACAGCCTGTGCGACGGCGATTCGGTGCTGATCTTCGATGACCTGATCGCCACCGGCGGCACCCTGCTGGCGGCCGCCAACCTGGTGCGCCGTACCGGTGCCAAGGTATTCGAAGCTGCAGCGATCATCGACCTGCCCGAACTCGAAGGCTCGCGCCGCCTGCAAGCCGCCGGGGTGCCGACTTTCTGCCTGACCGAGTTTTCGCTGTCCGAATACTGATCAGCGACCAGGCCGAACCCGAGTCCTCGGGTTCAGCCCTGCCGTTGGAAGACCAGCGCCTTCAACCCGCCTTGTGGGTCGGCATCGGGAAACTCCGGTGGATTCTCGAGACGCTGGACAAACGCCAGCTGCGGCGCCTGCTGCGCCATGCCGTCGATGAGAAATTCCGGGCCGATCGCCGGATCGTTCACGCAGGCCAGCACTGTCCCGCCCTCACTCAGCAGTTCGGGTAAACGACGCAGGATCTTGGCGTAGTCCTGGGTGAGCACGAAGCTGCCACGCTGGAAGGTCGGCGGGTCGATGATGATCAGGTCGTACGGGCCGTACTTGCGCACCTTGCCCCACGACTTGAACAGCTCATGCCCGAGATAAGCGACGCATGACGCATCATGGCCATTGAGGCGGTGGTTCTCGCGCCCACGCGACAGCGCCGACTTGGCCATGTCCAGGTTCACCACCTGCTGTGCGCCACCGGCGATGGCCGCCACAGAGAACCCGCAGGTGTAGGCGAAGAGATTCAGCACCCGCTTGCCCGCCGCCTGCTCCCGCACCCAGCGGCGACCGTAGCGCATGTCCAGGAACAATCCGTTGTTCTGGCGAACGCCCAGATCCAGCAGGTACTTCAAGCCGTCCTCGATCACCTCGCGCTGCAGGCAGGGCTCGCCGAGCAGCCACTGACCAGGGCTGTCGGGCAGGTAGCGGTGCTGCAGCAGGATCGCCTGGCCGCTCCATTGCGGGCGCTCGGCGAGGGCACGCAGCATCGCCTCGAGCTCGGCCAACTGGCCATCGGGCGGCTCGCGGAACAGCGCGACCGACAGCACCCCGTCGAGCCAGTCGACGGTGATCTGCTCCAGGCCCGGCCAGCAACGGCCACGCCCATGGAACAGACGACGGGTTTCGACAGGCGCGGGGTCGAGGGCGGTGAGCAGGTGCTGCTCCAGAGTGTGGATCGGGGAGGTCATGGCGGGCCGCATAGCGAAAAACCGCCATTCTACCTGCTTTGTGAGGCCGAGGCCGCCCTGCGCGACCTGAACCACCAGCCCTGCTGCATCCCTGCCGCCGCCAGCAGGATCAGCGCCACGCCCAGCCACTGCAGCGGTGCCAAGCGATGACCGAAGGCTACCCAGTCCACCAGGATCGCGGCAATCGGATAGATGAACGACAGGGCGCCGGTCAGCGCCGTGGGTAGGCGTTGGATGGCGCTGTACAACAGCACGTACATCAACCCGGTATGCACCACCCCCAGTGTCACCAGACTACCCAGCGCAGCAGGCGCTGCCGGCAGCCCGCCGAACCCGACCCAAGGGGCCAGCAGCAGTGCGCCGGTACTTACCTGGATCAAGGCAATCAGGTGCGGCGGGGTCCCGCTCAAGCGCTTGATGATCAATGCCGCCACGGCATAGAGCAGCGCCGCCCCCAATGCCAGGCCGATACCCAGCAGGTACTCATCGCCGCCCTGCCCTTGCCCGTGAGCGCTGACGATCGCCAGCATGCCGAGGAAGGCCAGTGTCAGCCAGGTCAGCTTGGCTGCGGTAATCCGCTCGCCAAGAAACACCGCCGCCAGGCCCACCAGCAGGAACGGCTGGACGTTGTACACGGCCGTGCCGATGGCGATCGAGGCGCGCGAATAAGAGGCGAACAGCAACAACCAGTTGCCGACGATGGCGACCCCGCTGAGCACCGCCAACAGGAAGGTGGTGCGGCTCAGGATACCCGGCTTGAGGAAGCCCATGACCGCACAAATCAGCAGCAAGGTGCCAGCGCCCAGGACGCAGCGCCAGAACACCACGTCCAGCACCGGCTGCCCGGACACCAGCACGAACCAGCCAATGGTTCCGGAAATCAGCATGGCGGCGACCATTTCCAGCGAGCCGCGACGAATCGAACTGTCCATCTCATGCCTCCTGTCGAAGATGGCAACAGTATGCTGGCGCGGACATGGGCACTCCAGCGGATAAACAAGGCCAGAATCACCAATCGCCTTTACTATCAAGGCAGATTTGCACTTTTACCTGACGAGGCAAGTATGACCGACGATATCGACCAACTGCTGATCAATGCCCTGATGGAGGATTCGCGCCGCTCGCTCAAGGCCCTGGCGCAGATCAGCGGCCTCTCCGCCCCCAGCGTCAGCGAGCGGCTGCGCCGCCTGGAGGAACGCGGCGTGCTTCGCGGCTACACCGTGGAAATCGACCCACGCTGTTTCGGTTACCAGTTACAGGCCATCGTGCGAATCCGGCCGCTGCCGGGGCAATTGCAGGAAGTCGAGCGGCAGATCGTCGCCATTCCCGAGTTCACCGAATGCGACAAGGTTACCGGCGAGGACTGCTTCATCGCCCGCCTGCATGTGCGCTCGATGGAACAGCTGGACACCCTGCTTGACCGGCTCAACACCCTCGCCGAGACCAACACCGCGATCATCAAGAAGACACCGGTCAAGCGGCGCCTGCCGCCGATGGCATGACCCAAGACTTGTACACAAGAATGTCACCTAGAGTGCCATTTTTGTGTGCACTGGTTACGGACATGCCCCAACACGTTACACCGGAAAGCCGATAAAAATTGACTCTAAAATCAACTAATAAGCGAATGCAAAATAAATACTGATCAAATGGTCAATTTATAGTTCTTTATTTTCATAAAGTTACCAAACAAAAGGAGAAAGTCAAAGCAATAGCAACTCATAAACTGTGCCCTCTCTGGCATGGAACTGGCTTAAGTGAACTTGTGTTTTGTATACAACTTAAACAAAACATAAATACACAAGAACACGCAGCGCCTGCCCCGCAGGCCGCTAGCGCCCAGAACCCAGTGATGCCAATGCTGCACAGACGAGAAGGCGAGCCCGTGCGCAAGCCCGCCTCATCGCAGTCCTAGCGCATCAGGAGCCGCCGGAATGAGTAGCAGTCTCGACCTTGCCCCTGAACTTTCCGTTGCCAGCACCAGCCCCACCGCCACCACGCTGGAAAACCCCGCCGGACCGTACGAGCTGAGTCCACGCCTGCACAACCGTGATCTTGCGCCAACCCGCATCGAGGGTCGGCGCTGGGGTGGCTACAGCATCTTCGCCCTGTGGACCAACGATGTGCACAACATCGCCAACTACTCTTTCGCCATGGGGCTGTTCGCCCTGGGCCTTGGCGGCTGGCAGATTCTGGTCTCTCTGGCGATCGGTGCCGCGCTTGTCTACTTCTTCATGAACCTCTCCGGCTACATGGGCCAGAAGACCGGCGTACCGTTCCCGGTCATGAGCCGCATCGCCTTCGGTATCCATGGCGCGCAGATTCCCGCGCTGATCCGCGCGGTGATCGCGATCGCCTGGTTCGGTATCCAGACCTACCTGGCCTCGGTGGTACTGCGCGTGCTGCTCACCGCCGTGTGGCCACAGGTAGCCGCCTATGACCACGACAGCATTCTCGGATTGTCGAGCCTGGGCTGGGTATGCTTCGTGGCGATCTGGATCGTGCAGTTGGTGATCCTCGCCTACGGCATGGAGATGGTGCGCCGTTACGAAGGTTTCGCCGGGCCGGTGATCCTGCTGACCGTGGCGAGCCTGGCCGCCTGGATGTTCTTCAAGAACGATGCGCGCATCGCCTGGTCGGTGGCCGATCCGCTGACCGGCTACGAGATGTGGCGCAACATCTTTGCCGGCGGCGCGCTCTGGCTGGCAATCTACGGCACCCTGGTGCTCAACTTCTGCGACTTCGCCCGGTCCTCGCCATGCCGCAGGACCATCCGTGTCGGCAACTTCTGGGGCCTGCCAGTGAACATCCTGGTATTTGCGGTGATCACCGTGGTGCTGTGCGGCGCACAGTTCCAGATCAACGGGCAGGTGATCGACAGCCCGACCCAGATCGTCGCTACCATCCCCAACACCCTGTTCCTGGTCCTGGGCTGCATGGCCTTCCTGATCGTCACCGTTGCGGTGAACATCATGGCCAACTTCGTCGCCCCGGCCTTCGTGCTCAGCAACCTGGCACCACGCCACCTGAACTTCCGCCGCGCCGGGCTGATCAGTGCCACCGTGGCGGTGCTGATCCTCCCGTGGAACCTGTACAACAGCCCGCTGGTGATCGTGTACTTCCTGTCCGGCCTGGGCGCCCTGCTTGGCCCGCTGTACGGGGTGATCATGTCCGACTACTGGCTGTTGCGCAAAGGCCGGATCAACGTGCCGGAGCTGTACAGCGAGAACCCGGCCGGTGCCTACCACTATTCGCGGGGCGTCAACCTGCGCGCACTCGCGGCGTTCATTCCATCGGCCCTGCTGGCGATCGTGCTGGCACTGGTACCGCACTTCCACAGCGTCGCGCCATTCTCCTGGCTGATCGGTGCAGGTACCGCGGCCGCGCTCTACCTGCTGATCGCACCGCGCAATCGCCAATACCTCGACGTCAGCGGCGAAGCCATCGCCGTCGACCACAGCAGCCATTGATCAAGGGAAGTTCTTTGATGCGTATTCTGATCGTCAACGTCAACACCACCGAAGCCATCACCGAGGCCATTGCCGAACAGGCGCGCAGCGTTGCAGCGCCCGGCACCGAGATCGTCGGGCTGACGCCCTGGTTCGGCGCAGAGTCGGTGGAGGGAAATTTCGAGAGCTATCTGGCCGCCATCGCCGTGATGGACCGGGTGCTGGCCTACGACCAGCCCTACGACGCGGTGATCCAGGCCGGGTACGGCGAGCACGGCCGCGAAGGTTTGCAGGAGTTGCTCAATGTACCGGTGGTGGACATCACCGATGCCGCCGCCAGCACCGCGATGTACCTGGGCCATGCCTACTCGGTAGTCACCACGCTGGACCGCACCGTGCCGCTGATCGAGGATCGCCTGAAGCTGTCCGGACTGTATGACCGCTGCGCCTCGGTGCGGGCCAGCGGTCTGGCGGTGCTGGAGCTGGAAGCTGATCCGCAGCGCGCCGTGGAGGCCATCGTCGAACAGGCCGAGCGTGCCGTGCGTGACGACAAGGCCGAGGTGATCTGCCTGGGCTGCGGCGGCATGGCCGGGCTCGACGAACAGATTCGCCAGCGTACCGGCGTGCCAGTGGTTGATGGCGTGAGTGCGGCGGTGACCATCGCCGAATCGCTGGTGCGACTGGGGCTGAGCACGTCGAAAGTGCGCACCTATGCGACGCCACGGGTGAAGAAGGTGGTGGGCTGGCCGATGCGGCTGGGGCGGTAAATTCAGCTCGAGGCCGCCGTATCGTCATCCTGAAGGCGCGGCGGCCTTGTCACAAGCTGCCCCACTCTCCCAGTGATGCTTACGACTGGTCGACCTGCCGGTTGCTGCGCAGCATGAGAAAAATGCCGATGGATACAGCGGACGACTTCCACATGATTATTTCGTGACCGAAAACTCTCCACATTTCGGTCCATAAAAAGCTGGCCAAGCCACCCGCTAGAAGGGCCAGCCCTACCCATCCGCGCCAGGGTGATACGGTCCAGCGATCCAGTGCCCACCAGATGATCATGATCAAAATCGGCTGCAGCAGATCATCGAGCGACATGCTTAACCCCAGCTTCTGGTATCAGGGAAGTAGAACTGCGGTGCGGCGGTTGGGGCGGTAGCCCTTAAAGGTCAACGCCCCTCGACATCCCGTAGGATGAGCGTCGAAGGGCGTTGTAGCCAACAGTGTGCAATCAGTCCCGTTGCACATGGTGGTAGCGACGAAAGAACAAGCATGACCCCATCATCATGCACCACGCCTTCCACAACATTAGATCAATGCCGTAGTAGGACCAGGCTTGGACGAAAAGTAGGCTGAACAACCCAAAGGGAAATAGGAACAGCCCAAGCCACTTGCGCCAGACAGGCGATCTGATGACATGGTCAATGATAACCGTCACTACCAGCATCAAGCCTATCTGCACCGGATCTTCATACATATCCAGCATCATTGGTAAAGCCTGACAGCCATCGAGGAGTGCTGCGGCCCGATACCACCACGGACTCTCGCGTCTATGCCTATCAGGACATCGCCGGCATGGAAGGTGGGAAGACGGGAGGCGACAAGCGGAACCACGCTGGCTTTTGTCAACCCGCCAGCCAGCGGACCTGCCACGGCCGCAACCGCACCGCCCACAGCTCCCGAAACCACACTCGCCACGGTCCAGCGCTGCATATTGAGTTGATCCGCCTGCTCACGCGTCAACGGCAATGAAACCGCCACCACCATCACGCAGGGCAACTGCCCGGCCTGCATCCGCTCGTACAGTTCCTTCACCTTGCCGACCACGCGATACTGATGTCGGCCCGCTGTTGGAATATGCAGCGTATTGAGCCAGCAGCAGTTATCGGCCCTCACGGTGAACTCGATGACGTCGAAGGTCACGCCGCGATGACCGATGAACCGATAAGACCGATCGATTTCCATGCAACTCCGCATTCCTCACGCCCGGAATCGGATTTCCGGAAACCCGTGAACAGTGCCCTGTCGTCACTTGGAAATAAGTCAGTCTGGACACCCCGACCGAGTCAGAAACGTCTGAATCAGGTCGGGCAAACCTCGGACCCACCATCGAGTTCCTGACGCACGTTGCGGCTGAGCATGGTGGCCTTGCCGTCATGCCAGGTCAGGGTGATCACGTACAGAGTGTCGAAATCATCGCCGTCCCAGTCCGAGGTGATGACGCGCTTCTCGCCCAGGGCCTTGCCAGCCACGGCGTTTATCAGGTCTGGCAGGTAGCCGTGCGACCAGGCGGTGTAGACCGTGGCGTTGCGGTACTTGGCGCGCAGCAGTTCTTCGGCGAGATCGTCGTAGTCGTTGGCGCCGAAGTCGATATTGACCGGCAGCCCGAGGCGGATGGCGCTGGGGCTGATGGTCATGAGCGGGCGGATGTAGCTGTAGCGTTTATCCTCGCTGCCCTCCTCGACATGCCGGCCGGGGTCGGCGGCGAACACGTAGTCGGCAGCGCCGAAACGCTCCGGCAGCAACGTGGCCAGGTCGATGGCGCGGTTGAGGCCCTGGCAGTTCAGTTGCCCCAGCCCCTCGCCGGGCTTCTCGGCATGGCGCAGGAACACCAGCGTCTGGGTTCCATCACCGTGCTGGTCGCGGCTTTGCACCACATCGAGGGTCAGCGGTATCAGCACCGCGGCGAGGGTGAGACCGAGAAACAGGTGACGGCGTCGCAGGTATTGCATCCACTTCATGGCAGGGCTCGTTCGGCTAAGGACGGGGAGCATCCTTGCTTGTGCACCATCCTTGCCGGCGGCGGTGCAAGGCACCGGCCGCCTGATGGGCTCTTCCATGCTGGCCCTCCCTGGCAGCAGCCATGTTGGACCATCGATGTTGCCGAATTACGTCACCCTTGCAACAACCGGACATCAATCATCCCGCGTCAGCACCTCGAGCAACTCGATCTCGAAGGTCAGGTCCGAGTTCGGCGGGATGCTGCCGACCGAGCGCTCGCCATAGCCCAGGTGCGCGGGTACCTGCAGCCTGCGCTTGCCGCCCACGCGCATGCCCATCAGGCCCTGGTCCCAGCCCTTGATCACCCGGCCGGTACCGATCACGCACTGGAAGGGCTTCCCGCGCGACCAGGACGAGTCGAACTCGCTGCCGTCGGCCAGCCAGCCGGTGTACTGGGTGGTGATCAGGGCGCCTTTGACCACGGCCTTGCCGTCGCCTTCCTGGATCTCGGTGATGTGCAGTTCCTGAGTCACGGTCATTTCCTTGCGGCAGATTTCGAGGCCGCCCTTTTCTCAGGAATGCACGGATTTGGCAAGTCCGGGGGCGACGTCGTGCTGGCGCATCGACCACAGCACGCCACCGATCACCAGCACGATGGCTGCTGCCTCCAGCAAGGTTGGGCCAGACTGGCGCCAGAGGAAGGCATACAGCAGGCCGAACAGCGTCTCGAACACGATCAGTTGCCCGCTCAAGGTCAGTGGCAGACGCTTGGAGGCGGCATTCCACAAGGCCATGGCCAACCAGGAGCCGAGCACGGCGCAACCCAGCGCGGCAACCCAGAACAACCACCAGCGTTCGACACTGGCCTGCGCCTGCAATTGCTGCGGGAACCACAGGGCCAGAATGGCCAGCAGCACCAGGCTGACAAGACCGGTAACCGCGCCACACAGCACCGACCACTGGTGGCTGTCGAAACGTGCGCACTGCTTGAGGTAGCGGCTGTTCTCCCCGGCGTACCAGGTCCAGCAGGCCAGGGCGACCAGCGCATAGACCAGGCCCATGAACTTGTCGCCAGCATCGCCTGCTGCGAAGGCGAATGTCTCGAGGTTGATGCACGACATGCCGAGCAGGATCAGCATCAGCGGGCCGATCAGGCGCGACAGCGGCACCGCCCCGCTGTCGTTGCGGCCATAGAGAGTAATGGTCAGCGGCAGCACACCGACGATCAGCGAGGCGGGGGCCACGCCCAGGCGCTGGATCGCCGCCACCAGGCAGATGAAGTACAGCAGGTTGCCGATCACCGACAGGCGCAACAGCATCCACAGGTCGCCCACCGTCAGGCGTCGCAACTGGCGGGCCATGGGCAGTGCCAGCAGCACCGAGATCAAGCCGACCATCACATAGCGCACGGTGCTGAGCAACACCGGATTGAACTCTGGCAGCACCTCCGGAACCATCAGTACCACCCCCCACATTGCGCCAGCCGTGCCGGCATACATCACCCCGCGTTTCACCTTGTCTCTCCTGTTGGTGGATGCGCGCAGGCTACCGGTTGCACGCTTGACCGACAAAAGATGAATGGGCATGCAGCCATTCCCTGGAGGAATGGCTTTCAGCTGAGTATGCTGACGCTCTGTAATCCCAGCAGGCGCAACCACCATGAGCCGCTACAGCCGTCACCTTCCGCCCCTCGACACGTTGATCGCCTTCGAAGCCGTGGCACGCACCGGCAGCTTCACCCGTGCAGCAGGCGAGCTGTACCTGACGCAAAGCGCGGTGAGCAAGCAGATCCGCCTGCTCGAGGATCATCTCGGTGCACAGCTGTTCGAGCGACGCGCCCGAGGCATCGTCCTGACCACCGCGGGCACGCAGTTCCACGGTTTCGTCGAGCCGATGCTCGACAAACTGTTGGCCCACGTGCAGCGGCTCAAGAGCGGGCACGGCGATCGACACGTCAGTGTCATCTGCACCCACGCCGTCGCCCAGTACTGGCTGTTCCCGCGCCTGCTGCGGTTCAACGAGCAGCATCCAGAACTGACGGTGAATATCCACGCCAGCAACGACATCAACGAGAGCCTGATCGCCGACTACGACCTCGGTATTCTCTATGGGCATGGCCGCTGGGCCTCGTTGCAGGCCGGCAAGCTGTTCGACGAGGTGATCTTCCCGATCGCCAGTACCGCACGCGCGCTGCCCACCATCGACAACGTTGCGCAGTTGCAGGGGCTACCGCTGATTCAGCTGGATGCCTCGGCCTGGAACTGCCTGGACTGGCATGACTGGTTCAGCCATTTCGGCTTGCGCTACCAGCCGCCGGCCGATGCGCTGACCTTCAATCAGGTCAATCTGGTGTTCGATGCCGTGCTGCAGGGCATGGGGGTGGGCTTGGGCTGGGAAGCCATGGCTCGCGAACGCATAAAAAGCGGGCTGATCCGACCGGTGTCGGACTTCGTGGTCCGCACCGGCCAGGCCGACTACCTCGTGCACGACCGACAGAACCCGCCCTCGTCCGCCGCCGAGGTGTTCGCCGAATGGCTGCTGGAGCAGGCCTAGCTGAACAGCTGCATGACCTGCTCGCCGGTGAGGTCCTGGGTCTGATTGGAGAAGCAGTACCAGCTCGGGCGCTCGTCGACGTAGATCTGCATCGTGAACTGCCAGTCATCGCCTTTGAGCAGGCCGACCGGCAAGGCGTATTCGTTCTTGGCGATCAACCGGTAGTAGAGGTGAGTGCCACACTGCCCGCAAAAGCCCCGCTCGGCCCAGTCGGAGGAGCGGAAGACGCTGGGAACAGCGCCTTCGAAACTGGGCGGCTGGGTGCAGTGCACTGCCAACATCGGGCCCCCGGCCCAGGTGCGGCACATGCTGCAGTGGCAAGCGTTGACTTCGAGGTTTTCGACCGTGGCAGTCAGGCGGGTGGCGCCGCAGAGGCAGGCGCCGTGCTTGGTATGAGACATGGGATGGGCTCCTGGCGGGTGGGGAAGCTGCAAAGTATAGCGGTACCGCTACAGACCTCTTTGCGGGCAAGTCGCAGCGGCGAACCGCCGCTCCCACAAGAGACCCGCAAGCCACCCTCGCCAGTCAGATGAACACTGTCCCTCGCATATACAGCGCCCCACGCCCACTGATGATCACCCGGCCGTTACCCGGCACCTCGCACTGCAACTGCCCCTTGCGCACCCCGCCCTGCTCGCAGCTGAGGCTGCGCTTGCCGAGGCGCTCGGACCAGTAAGGCGCCAGCGAGGTGTGTGCCGAGCCGGTCACCGGATCTTCGTTGATCCCCACGCGAGGGCCGAACCAGCGGGTGACAAAGTCGAAGCCGCGCCCCGGCGCAGTCACGGCAATGCCACGCACATCGAAGGCCGACAGCGCGACGAAATCGGGCTTGAGTGGATCGATCAACGCAGCATCATCGATCACCACCACGAAGTCATCCGAGCGGTACAGCGCGCGGGCGCTCGGCAGGCCGAGGGCCTCGAGCAGGCCATCGGGGATGTCCACCGCCACAGGTTGCTTGGCCGGGAAGTCCATGGCCAGCAAGCCATCTGCACCGCGACTGACGCGCAGCTCACCGCTGCGGGTATTGAAGCGCAACACCTCGGCCTGCTCATGCAACTGCTCGAACAACACCCAGGCCGAAGCCAGCGTGGCGTGGCCGCACAAATCGACCTCCACGGCCGGGGTGAACCAGCGCAGGTCGAAGCCTTCGCCGTTACGCACGAAGTAGGCCGTCTCGGACAGGTTGTTCTCTTCGGCGACGCGCTGCAGCACATCGTCCGGCAGCCAGCTGTCCAGCGGAATCACCGCCGCTGGGTTACCGCCAAACGGTTCGGCCGAAAAAGCATCGACCTGGAAGATCTCAAGTTGCATGCACACACTCCTTGTCAGGCGGGATCGAAAGCTGGGGCTACAACAGTACTGGCGTGAGCACCGGCTCGCCAGCGAAGAATGCCTGGAGATTGCGCAGCACCAGGGTCACGGTGTCGCGCGCCGCTTCCGGCGACTGGCCGGCGACATGCGGGGTCAGCACGGTGTTGCCCAACACCTTGAGTGCCTCGGGCACGGCAGGCTCGTCATCGAAGACGTCCAACGCTGCGCCAGCGATGACGCCCGTCTGCAATGCCTGCACGAGCGCCTGGGTATCGACCACGCTCGCGCGGGCGATATTGACCAGATACCCCTCGCCCCCCAGCGCCTCGAGCACCGGGGCATCGACCAGATGCAGGGTACCGGCACCACCCGGGGTGGCGATCACCAGGATGTCCACGGCCTGGGCCAGTTGCAACGGGCTGTCGTACCAGGTGTAGGGCACATCACCACGCGGCGTACGACTGTGGTAGCTGACGCTCATGTCGAAGCCCTGGGCTGCACGCTTGGCGATGGCCTGGCCGATGGCGCCAAGGCCGATGATGCCAAGGCGCTTGCCGCTCACCGATGGGCTGATGACCCGGTTCCATTCACCGCGCCGGGTGCTGGCATCGGCCCGGGGAATGTCGCGCAACATTGCCAGCAACAGGGCCATGGCGTGATCGGCGACCGGACCTGCGTTGGCGCCAGCACCGTTGGTGACGGTGATGCCACGGGCCTTGGCGGCGGCCAGGTCGACCTGCTCATAGCCTGCGCCGATCACGCAGATGATTTCGAGTTTGGGCAGTGCCTGGATTTCAGCACCGGTCAGGCCCAGCGGGCCACGGGTGAGGACAGCATCGATCTGCTCGGCATGCTCGGCGATGGCTTGCGCTCGCCGTTGCGGGGATGGGGCACGAATCAGGCGGTAACCGGCCTGCTCCAGCAGCGGCAGGTAATCATCGACGGTTTCCACCAGTACCAGGACTGTTTTGCTCATGCCACCCTCCGGTTCGATTCAGAGGGGGATTATGCCAGTTCGGCGGGAGACTGCGAGGGCCTCTATCGCGGGGGCGAGCCCACGACAGGGACGTGAAGGATACTTACTGCGCGAAGGCCCTGCCCAACCCGCCCGGCACACCGCTGCTGTCGGTTTCCTGCCAGGGGCCGTTGGGGCTCAGCGACCAGCTCCAGCCCTTGTCATAACGGTAGTAGGTGCGCTGACGATAGAAGGTGTTGGGCTGCTTCTCCAGCACATAGACGCCAAGCTTCGGGTCCCAGTGGCTGGCACCGCCTGGCGGGGGCGCGAAGCTCGCGGAGGTGCGTGGCATCGGCTTGGGAATACCGGACGGCGCGCCAGGCTGCGGTGCGGGCTGTCCGCCCGGTAGCGGCTTGACCACCGGCCCCTGGTGCGGTGGTGGCGTAGTCTCGATCGGTGGCAGCGACTCGCGCTCGCCTGGTTGGTGCACCGTACAAGCAGAAAGCCCCAGGGCCAGGGTGATCAGGGTCAGGCGTACGCTGCGGTTCATGGCGGCAATCTCTTATCGGTCGGGACGGTCGATGGTCAGGTGCTGGGTTGGCTGGCCGCGGGTAGCCAGCGGCGCGCTCTGGCCGATCCACTCGCCCTGGGTCGGCTGGCCGGCACGCGATACGCGCGCAACCAGTTGGACTTCAGCGAAGTCCGACAGTTTCATCTGCGGCATCATCGCGTCGGCATCCGACAGCTGCACTTCGATCGGCAACTGCGCCACAGTCACCCGCTTGGCCGCCAGCGGCATCGGCGGGCCGTTGCTGGCGCGGGCGAAGATGAACACGGTGTCGTCCGGCTTGACCTTGTCCTTGAGCGCTGCGGCCAGCTCAACACGCACGGTCAGGCTCGCCGCCTGCACCGGTTTGCCGCCATCGGCCTTGAGCTTGTCGGCGGCACGGTCGATACCGCCCTGCAGGGCGGCGCGCGAGGCATCGCCTTCAGGCAGTTGCGCCAGCAGGCGCTGCCAGTAATCGATCGCTTCCTGGTAGCGCTCGCCCTCGAAGGCAGCGATGCCGCGCAGCCCCAGGCTGGTAACCTCGTTCGGGTCGGCCTTGAGTGCTTCGTCGGTCAGGCTCTGCAGTTGCGCACTCCACTGCTTGTCGGCAGCGAAGTACTGCGCCTGGGCCCACTGCCCGAGCAGCTCGGGTTCACGACCGGCCAGGGCGACCGCACGCTCGAAGGCCTTGGCGGCATCGGCAGGACGCTGGTCGGCCATGTAGGCGCGGCCGAGGAAATACAGGCCCTCGGCAGAGTCCGGCTGAGCCTGCACGGCACGCTCCAGGCGCGTGGTCATCTCCTGCATGGTTTTCGGCGCATCGGCGAACTCACGGGTCAGCTCGACCTTGTCGGCGGCGCCGAAATGCAGGTACAACCCCAGCGCCATTACCGGCACCAGCACGGCAGCCACCAGCGGCAGGGTCTTGCCCAGATGCCCCTGACGCGGCGCCTCGCTACCTTCGGTGTCGGACAGCAGTTCACGGGCCGCCTCGTCGCGCCCCTTGGCCAGTTGCCCGGCGTCGAGCACCCCGGCCTCCTGCTGCGCAGTCAACTCAGCGACCCGCTCCTGATACAAGGCCACGTTGAGCGCGGTGCGGTCTTCTTCGGCCTGCTGCTGGCGGCGGCCACGCAGGATCGGGATCAGCAGGAAAGCCAGGGCGGCGAGCAACAGCAGGCCCGCACTCAGCCAGAATTCAGTCATGGGTCTGTTCTTTATCCAGCAGTTTGGCGAGACGTTCGCGTTCGTCCACGGAGAGTTCGGAGTTGCCCTGCGCCACCGGGCTGCGACGCCGACGGACGATCACCGCCAGCACCACGAAGCCGCCAGCCAGCAACACGCCAGGGCCGAACCAGAGCAACCAGGTACGCGCCGTCAGCGCTGGTTTGTAGCGTACGAAGTCGCCGTAGCGATCGACCATGAAGTCGATGATCTGCTGGTTGCTCTGGTTTTCGCCGAGCATGCGGAAGATTTCCCGGCGCAGATCGGCGGCGATCGGTGCGTTGGAGTCGGCGATGTCCTGGTTCTGGCACTTGGGGCAGCGCAGTTCCTTGGTCAGTTGCTGGTAGCGCTCGCGCTCGGCATCGTCGCGGAACTGATAGGTATCGATGGCCGCCCTGGCCATGCCGGCCAGGCTCAAGCCAAGTATGGCGGCGGCAAGCCAGCGCTTCATGGCCGCCCCTCATCGACCAGCCCCTGGTAAAGCGGCGCCAGTTGGTCGCGCCAGACCGTGGCGTCGACCACACCGACATGCTTGTAGCGGATGATGCCTTTGGCGTCGATGAGGAAGGTTTCCGGCGCGCCGTATACACCAAGGTCCAGGCCCAGAGTACCCTGCTCGTCGCGGATGTCGAGCTGGTAAGGGTTGTGGAACTCCGCCAGCCATTTGAGCGCGGCGGCGTTGTCGTCCTTGTAGTTGATGCCGTGGATCACCACGCCTTGCTCGGCCAGTTGGTTCAGGTAAGGGTGCTCGACCTTGCACGATGGGCACCAGGTGCCCCAGACGTTGACCAGCGCCGGTCGCCCCTGCAGGTCGGCCTGGGTCAGGGTCCGGTCGCCCTGCACGCTCTGCAGCGAGAATGCCGGGAATGGCTTGCCGATCATCGCCGACGGCAGTTCGTCGGGCTTGAGGAACAGCCCCTTGTACAGAAACACGGCCATCAGCAGGAACACCGCCAATGGCACTACCATGATCCAACGCTTCATGCCGTCGCTCCAGACAGGCCCAATGTATCGCGCACCCGCGCCGTGACCTTGACCCGATAACGCCGATCGAGCGCTGCAAGCAGCCCGCCCAATGCGGTCAGCAAGCCGCCCAGCCAGATCCAGCGCACATAGGGCTTGATGTGTACCCGTACCGCCCAGGCACCGCTCTCCAGTGGCTCGCCCAGGGCGACATAGAGGTCGCGGGTAAAGCCGGCATCGATACCGGCCTCGGTCATCATCGATTGCTGCACGGTGTACAGGCGTTTTTCCGGGTGCAGCACGGTCACTTCACGCCCCTCGCGCGACACACGGATGGTGCCCCTGTCGGAGATGAAGTTCGGACCCTCGAAGTGCTTGGCGCCCTCGAACAGGAAGTGATAACCGCCCAGCTCGACGCTTTCGCCCGGCGCCATGCGCAGGTCGCGCTCGGCGCTGTTGTTGCTCGACAGCACCACGCCCAGGGCACACACCACCAACCCCAGGTGCGCCAGGTGCATCCCCCAGTAGCTGCGATGCAGGCCGCGCAGCCCCTTGAGCAGGCCCTTGTGACGGGTCTTGTCGAGAATATCGCGCACCCCGCCGAGCACCACCCAGGCGGCCAGGGCGAAGACGCTGAGCGCCGGCCAGTCGAAGTCGTCGACGATCAGCCCGGCGACCGGCGCCAGGATCGCGCTGCCGATCAGCACCGGCGTCAGCATGCCGAACAGCCATTTGCCAGGCGTATCCTTCCAGCGCACCAGCACACCAATCGCCAGCACTACCATCAGCAGCGCCATCAACGGCAGGAACAACGCATCGAAGTAAGGTGGGCCGACCGACAGCTTGGCGCCGGTCAGGGCGTCGAGCACCAGCGGGTAGAGCGTGCCCAGCAGGATCATCGAGGCCGCCACCACCAGCACCAGGTTGTTGGCCAGCAGCAGCGTCTCGCGCGACCACAGGCCAAAGCCCACGTGGCTCTTGACCACCGGTGCGCGCAGGGCGAACAGGGTCAGCGAGCCGCCGACCACGAAGAGCAGGAAGATCAGGATGAACACACCGCGCGACGGGTCGGCGGCGAAGGCATGTACCGAGGTCAGCACCCCGGAGCGCACCAGGAAGGTACCCAGCAGGCTCAGCGAGAACGCCGCGATGGCCAGCAGCACGGTCCAGCTCTTGAACACCCCGCGCTTTTCGGTCACTGCCAGCGAGTGAATCAGCGCAGTGCCGACCAGCCATGGCATGAACGAGGCGTTTTCCACTGGATCCCAGAACCACCAGCCGCCCCAGCCCAGCTCATAGTAGGCCCACCAGGAGCCGAGCGTGATGCCGATGCCGAGGAAGGCCCAGGCGACGATGGTCCAGGGCCGCGACCAGCGCGCCCAGGCGGCATCCAGGCGACCACCGAGCAACGCCGCGATGGCGAAGGCGAAGGCCACCGAGAAGCCCACGTAGCCCATGTACAGCATCGGCGGATGGACGATCAGGCCGAAGTCCTGCAGCAGCGGATTGAGGTCGCGACCGTCGGTGGGCACCTGTGGCAGCAGGCGGGTGAACGGGTTGGAGGTGATGATCAGGAACGACAGGAAACCGGTGCTGATCATGCCCATCACCGCCAGCACCCGCGCCAGCATCACCTGCGGCAACTGGCGCGAGAACACCGACACGGCGAAGGTCCAGCCACCCAGGATCAACGCCCAGAGCAGCAGCGAGCCTTCGTGGGCGCCCCACACGGCGCTGAACTTGTAGTACCAGGGCAGTGCGGTGTTGGAGTTGTGGGCGACATAGGCGACCGAGAAATTGTCGGTCATGAAGGCATGGGTGAGGCAGGCGAAGGCAAAGGCGAGGAAGGCGAACTGGCCCCAGGCCGCAGGGCGCGCCAGACTCATCCAGAGACGGTCGCCACGCCAGGCACCGAGCAGCGGCACGCTGGCCTGCACCACGGCAAAACAGATCGCCAGGATCATCGTCAACTGGCCAAGCTCGGGGATCACCAGGGCAGCGTTCATGGCTTGACCTCGCCGGCAGTGGCGGCCTGGCCGCTCTCCTTGAGCGCCTTGGTCACCTCAGGCGGCATGTACTTCTCGTCATGCTTGGCCAGCACCTCG
This sequence comes from Pseudomonas sp. S44, assembly GCF_016624805.1. Classification (NCBI taxonomy): domain Bacteria; kingdom Pseudomonadati; phylum Pseudomonadota; class Gammaproteobacteria; order Pseudomonadales; family Pseudomonadaceae; genus Pseudomonas; species Pseudomonas sp. S44. The sequence goes on along the minus strand of NZ_JACVTY010000004.1, from coordinate 43,247 downwards.
TCAGCCACCACCACGCCCTCGGCGTTGAGCTTGCCCAAGGCAACGATGCCCTGCCCTTCGCGGAACAGGTCCGGGAGGATGCCACGGTAGGTGATCGGCACCGATTTGTTGAAGTCGGTGACCACGAAGCGTACGTCGAGCGAGTCGGCCGAGCGCTGCACCGAGCCCTTCTCGACCATGCCGCCGGCGCGAATGCGTGTGTCCTGCGGCGCCTCGCCGTTGGCGATCTGGGTGGGCGTGTAGAACAGGTTGATGTTCTGCTGCAGGGCACTCAGGGCAAAGCCAAGGGCTACGGCGACGCCGACCAGCAGGCCGAGGATGAGCAACAGGCGTTTCTTGCGCTGCGGATTCACTGGTGGTTCTCCCGGCGCAGACGGCGCGCCTCTTCTTGCAGGTAGCGGCGGCGGGCCTGCAGCGGCAGGGCGACATTGATCGCCAGTACCATCAGGCAGATGCCATAGGCCGACCACACGTACAGGCCATGATGGCCCATGGCGAGGAAATCACTGAAGGAGGCGAAACTCATCGCACGGTCTCCCGGCCCAGGCTGCTGAGCACCTCTTCGCGCACCCAACTGGCACGCGCTTCGCGCTTGAGCACTTCAAGGCGCATGCGCAGCAGCAGCACGGCGCCGAAGAAGCAATAGAACCCCAGCACCGTCAGCAATAGCGGCAGCCACATCTCGGCGGGCATGGCCGGTTTTTCGGTGAGGGTGAAGGTGGCGCCTTGGTGCAGGGTGTTCCACCACTCCACCGAGTACTTGATGATCGGGATGTTGACCACCCCGACGATGGCCAGCACCGCGCACGCCTTGGCGGCGCTGTCACGGTTACTGATGGCCTGGCCCAGGGCGATGATGCCGAAGTACAGGAACAGCAGGATCAGCATCGAGGTCAGGCGCGCGTCCCACACCCACCAGCTGCCCCAGGTCGGTTTGCCCCAGATCGCCCCGGTGACCAGCGCCACCGCGGTCATCCAGGCCCCGATGGGGGCGGCGCACTGCAGGGCGACGTCGGCCAGCTTCATCTTCCACACCAGCCCCACCACACCGGCGACCGCCAGCAGCACGTAGCAGGACTGCGCGAGCATGGCCGCAGGTACGTGGATATAGATGATGCGGAAGCTGTTGCCCTGCTGGTAGTCCTGCGGGGCGAAAGCCAGGCCCCAGGCGATGCCCACCAGCAGCAGGAGCACGGCAGCGATGGTCAGCCACGGCAGCATACGGCCGCTGATGGCATAGAACCATTTGGGGGAACCCAGTTTGTGGAACCACGTCCAGCTCATTTTCATCAGGGTACATCCAGGGTCTTTGCCGGGCTTCGGTGCCCGGGACTCGTTATTCGCCGACGCTGATCTTCAGGCCGGCCGCTATCGCAAAGGGTGTCAGTGTCACGGCCAGGGCGGTCAGGCTGGCCAGCCAGAGCAGGTGTCCGGTCGCGGGCATATTCTGCAACGCCGCCTGCAACGCACCACTGCCCAGGATCAATACAGGGATATACAACGGCAGAATCAGCAACGCCAGCAGCAAACCACCGCGCTTGAGCCCGACCGTCAACGCCGCGCCCACCGCCCCCAGCAAGCTCAGCACCGGAGTGCCCAGCAGCAGCGAGCCGAGCAGCACCGGCAGGCAGGCGACTGGCAAACCCAGCATCAGCGCCAGCAGTGGCGCCAACAATACCAGCGCCAGCCCGGAAAAGGTCCAGTGCGCCAAAACCTTGGCCAGCACCAGCAATGGCAGTGGATGCGGTGATAGCACCCACTGCTCCAGCGAGCCATCTTCGAAATCGCTGCGGAACAGGCCGTCCAGTGACAGCAATACCGCGAGCAAGGCCGCGACCCAGACCAGTCCAGGCGACAAGGTTTGCAACAATTGCGTCTCGGGGCCGACCGCCAGCGGAAACAGCGCTATGACGATGGCGAAGAACACCAGCGGGTTGGCCAGCTCCGCCGGGCGACGGAACAACAGGCGCGCTTCGCGGCGCAGCAACAGAAGGAATACGCTCATGCCGCCCACTGCCCCAGGTTGAGTTCACGGTAGCCGGACGGTCTGTGCTCGAGGTTGTGATGGGTGGTCAGCACCACCGTGCCCCCCTGCTCGCAGTGCGCGGCCAGATGCGCTTCGAGCTGGGCCACCCCCTGTTTGTCGAGGGCGGTGAACGGTTCATCGAGGATCCACAGTGGCGGGCAGTCCAGGTACAGGCGGGCCAGGGCGACGCGGCGTTGCTGGCCGGCCGAGAGGGTGTGGCAAGGCACATCCTCGAATCCGCGCAGGCCGACCGCCTCGAGAGCCGTCCAGATGCCCTCGCGGGTCGCGGGTCGATGCAGGGCGCAGAGCCAGGCAAGGTTCTCTTCGGCCGTCAGCAACTCCTTGATCCCGGCAGCATGCCCGATCCACAGCAGGATACTGGCCAGGGCATGGCGCTGCTCGCCGAGGGCGCGGCCATCGAGCAGGATCTGCCCTGCCGTCGGCTGCATCAGGCCGGCCAACAGGCGCAGCAGGCTGGTCTTGCCGCTGCCATTGGGGCCGCTGACCTGCAGCATGTCGCCAGGGCGCAGTTCGAAGTCAAGGTGCTCGAAGAGCAGTCGCCAGTCGCGCTCGCAGGCAAGGTTCGCGGCTTGGAGGTGGAGGGTCACGGTTTCGCCTTATGCTGTTCATGGCGTGTCGAGCAGTGCGCCTTCTTCGCGGGCAAGCCCGCTCCCACAGAGGCAGCAGCGATCCTGTGGGAGCGGGCTTGCCCGCGAATGAAACACCGCAGATCAACACCCTTGTCTCAAGTCGCCCTGCCACTGGCCGTTATACTGGCAGTGGCAACGCGACCGGCATTATTACATGTGCCATCCCGCTGCAAAGAGGGCTGGCTCGACAGGTTGTATACAATCATGACGGAAATCAATAGTCTCGGCGCACAAAGCGCATTCGCAGCGCAGGTGGCCAAGGCCAGCCTGACCGGTGAGCTGCTGCGCCTGAGTCAAGCACAACCCGGCCTGATCCCCCCGGGCCAGACTGCCCAGGCCGAAGTGCTGAACCTGCGCCAGGTGGGCCAGGACTTCATGATGCTGTTGCGCCTGAGCCTGCCCAACGGCAACCAGGCCCAGGTGCAGGCCAGTGCCAACCAGCCCCTGCCCCCCGGCAGCCAGATCACGCTTGGCCAAGCCGATAGCAACCGCCTGGCGGTGGTTTTGCAACAGGCCAGCGCCAGCAACATCGCCACCCTCACTCAGCTCGACACCGGCAAGATACCGATCGGCACCTTGCTGCAAGGCAAGGTGCTGACCAGCCAGGCACTGCCAGGCGGCGCGGCGCAGACCACAGCGTTCCGCTCGCTGGTGAGTCTGCTCAACAGCAGCCAGGCCGGCGCCACCCTGACCATCGACAGCCCACGGCCGTTGGCGGTCGGCAGCCTGCTCAGCGCGCTGGTGCAAGGCGACCAGTCGCTGCGCTTCGTACCCCTGAGCGGGCGCCAGGACCAACTGACCATCGCCCAGCAACTGCTGACCCAAACCAGCCGCCAGGCGTCGCTGCCAACCTTGCTCAACGCCTTGCAGCAGATCGCCAGCGCCCCCGCTGGCAACAGCGAGCTGAGCGCTACCGCCGCGCGCCTGCTGGCCAGCCTGCCAACCCCCGCACAGCTGGGCGACGCCAAGAGCATCGCCCAGGCGCTGAACAACAGTGGCGCGTTTCTCGAAGCCAAGCTGCTCGGCGGCCTTGGCGCGGGAGTGGCTCCAGACCTCAAGGCGCAGCTGGTGCGCCTGGTGGCGCAAGTCTTGCCGAGCGTTCCGGGCAACCCCACATTCAATCCGGCGCTGGCCGCCACCGCCCTGGCCCAGGTCCTGCCGGGCATGGCCCGCAGCGCCCTGGGCATGCTCGACCAAGTCAGCAGCCGCCCGCAACCCGGCACCTTCCCCCTGCCCTCACGTCTGCTGCAAAGCCTGGAAGAAAAAGGCGACCTGCAGCAACTGCTGCGCCTGGCCGCCGCCGCCATTTCGCGGGTACAAAGCCATCAACTGGCCAGCCTGCAGCAGACCGGTACCACCGAGAGCGGCAACCAGCAGACCACCTGGCAAACCGAGATCCCCTTGCGCCACGGCCAGGAGTTCATCCCGCTGCAGGCCAAGCTGCAACGCGAGGACACCCCACGGCAGCAAGCCGACTCGCAGCGCGAGCAGCGCGATCCGCTCGAGTCGTTGTGGCGCATCGACCTGGCCTTCGACCTGCCGCCGCTGGGCCCACTACAGGTCCAGGCCCAGCTCACCCAAGGGCGACTCAGCGGCCAGCTGTGGGCCGAGCGCCCGCAAACCGCCGAACTGATCGACAGCCAGCTTGGCAGCCTGCGCGAACGCCTGCTGGCACGGGGCCTGGACGTTGGCGACCTGGAATGTCACCCCGGCATCCCGCCACAAGGCCCGCGCACACGACTGGAACAACGCTGGGTGGATGAAACCGCATGAGCAACAAAGCCCCCCGCCAGGCCATTGCCCTGAGCTACGACGGTGATCAGGCGCCCACCCTGAGCGCCAAGGGTGAGGACGAACTGGCCGAAGCCATCCTCGCCCTGGCCCGCGAACACGAAGTGCCGATCTACGAGAACGCCGAACTGGTAAGCCTGCTGGCACGCCTGGAGCTGGGTGAGCAGATCCCCGAAGCGCTGTACCTGACTATCGCCGAAATCATTGCCTTCGCCTGGCAATTGCGTGGCAAGGTACCGGAGAACTTCGACGACTCGGCGCCGGGCGAGCGTGACATCACCCCTGGCAACCCGCTGCTGCCGTAGCGCCATTGAGCTTGCCGGTGCAGGGGCACCTATATCTAACAGCCGGTTTCTATCGCCATATCGCCCGGCTCAGACGGATGACCGGGCCTGCCGCTGTTGAATACGCTGCGCGAGATAAACAACCTGTGTGGTATCCAGCGCATCAACTCATGGCTGTTCGTTGACCTGGCACAGGCGCAGGGGTTGGTGGACGAGCTGTTACCGCTGGGACCGGTGGTACGGGTCGGCGGCAGCCAATCCTGGCTGAGGGAATGAGGGGAGAAACGGGGCCGCAAAGCGGCCCGCGATGACAAGCTCGAATAAGTGCCCTTCGACACTCAGTCGCGCCGATGCAACTTGCTCATCAACTCCGCTTCGGCCTGGGTCAGCCCGCAGCTTTCAGTGAGTTCGGACACGCTTGCGCCCATCCCCACCAACTTGGCCGCCTGGGAGAAGGTGACATTGTTGGGGTCGCGCTGCTCCAGTTGCAGGAGCCTGTCAGGCAGCGGCGCGACCGCCGCGCGCAGTTCATGGATAGCTTCCCCCATGCGCACGGTGACGTTCTGGTAGTCATCCAGACGTTTGGCCAGGTCCCTGATGCGCTGGTCACGCAGCGCATCGCCCTGAGCCTGCTGGCTGGCCAGCTCGCGCTGGCGCTTGCTGTAGTTGAGGAAGAACCACAGGCTCAGCGCCCACAACAGCGCCAGGAGGATTACCGCAGCCTCGAAGATCACCTCAGATGTTCTCCAGCTCCGACCACTCTTCCTCGGTCATCATCTTGTCCAGCTCGACCAGGATCAGCAGCTCGCCGTTCTTGTTGCACACGCCCTGGATGAACTTGGCCGACTCTTCGTTACCGACGTTCGGCGCAGTCTCGATCTCCGACTGACGCAGATAGACCACTTCGGCCACGCTGTCGACCAGGATGCCGACCACCTGCTTGTCCGCCTCGATGATCACGATACGGGTGTTGTCGGTGACGTCCGAAGGCATCAGGCCGAAACGCTGGCGGGTGTCGATCACGGTGACCACGTTGCCGCGCAGGTTGATGATACCGAGCACATAGCTCGGCGCACCCGGCACCGGAGCGATTTCGGTATAGCGCAGGACTTCCTGCACCTGCATGACGTTGATGCCGTAGGACTCGTTGTCCAGACGGAAGGTGACCCACTGCAGGATCGGATCTTCGGAACCTTGTGCAGACGACTTTTTCATTCCCCTAGCCCTCTTGTACCGCCGTTGGCGGTGTGCTCGTTGAGGCCGCGGCAGATGCGGCGCCCATGTCAGTTGTGTTTGGTATTCAGCTGCTTGACCGCACCACTGGCGATCAGCTCGGCCAGCTCGGCGACGTCGAGCAAGGCGCACATGTGTTCGATCACGGTGCCTGCCAGCCACGGGCGTTGACCACGCTGGCTGCGCCACTTGATCTCGGCCGGGTCCAGGCGCAGCGAGCGGCTGACCTGATGCACCGCCAGCCCCCACTCGTAGCCCTGCACGGAAATCACGTACTGCAAGCCTTGGCGGAAATCCTCGCGGTAGCGGTCAGGCATGACCCAGCGTGCGGTGTCCAGCACCTTCAGGTTGCCGGCCTGGCAACTGAGGATGCCGAGGAACCAGTCCGGTTGGCCGAACAGCGGCGTGAGCTCCTGGCCGGCCAGGCTGTAGATCGACCCCAGGCACACCAGCGGCACCGCCAGGGTCAGCCCGGCGACGTCGAACAGCAGGCATTCGAAAGGCTCCGCAGCCCAGGCCGGACGCCCGTCGACGGTAGCCGGCGGCACCGGTGCAGCAGGTGACGGCAGGTGGACTTCGACCAGCGGGGCGACCGGCTCTATGGCTTGGGTCTGGGTCAGCACCGGAATCGAAGCCTCGGCCAGCACTTGCTCTTCGACCACGCTGACCACCGGCTCCACCGGCGGCAACAGCGTCGGCAGGATCCTGGGCGCAGGCTCGGCAAAGGGTTTGAGCGCCACCACCGACTCAGGCTGGCGGACGGCATCGCGGGCTTGTTCTTCACGAACCGCAGCGGCGAATTCGTCGCTGGGCTCGGCTGCCTGTGGCTGCACTGTCGGCAGCGGCGGCGCCTCAGGCACTTCAACCGGCTCGGTGGCTTCCTGCAACAGGCCATCGAGGTACGACTGCAGGGCCAGTTGCGGTTTGCTGGTGATCTGCGGAGCGCGGTTCATCAGGCCACCTGCAATGCGTTGCGGTAGGTCAGCAGGTGCTTGAGCAGCGCCCGGTAGGCGATCACACCGCGGCTCTTGCCGTCGAACTGCGAGGGCGTGACGCCGTTGCGGCTGGCATCGCGCAGGCGCGTGTCGACCGGAATGTAACCCTGCCAGACCTGCTCGCCGTAGGTGTCGCGCAGCACTTTGAGCGTGCCGAGCGAGGCCTGGGTACGACGGTCGAACAGGGTCGGGACGATCTGGAAGGGTAGCGCCTGCTTGCGTGAGCGGTTGATCATCGCCAGGGTGCCGACCATCCGCTCCAGGCCCTTTACCGCGAGGAACTCGGTCTGCACCGGGATCACCAGTTGTTGGCTGGCCGCCAGGGCGTTGACCATCAGCACACCCAGCAAGGGCGGGCTGTCGATCAGGGCAAAGTCGAAATCCTGCCACAGCTGCGCCAGACTCTTGGCGATTACCAGGCCCAGGCCATTCTGGCCCGGCGACTGGCGCTCCAGCACCGCCAGTGCAGTGCTCGAGGGCAGCAACGAAATACGCTCATGGCTGGTCGGCAGCAGCAACTGCCCCGGCAGCCCCTCGGGCACCACGCCCTTGTGCAGGAACAGGTCGTAGCAGCTGTGCTCCAGGGCGTCGGGATTGTGCCCGAAATAGCTGGTCATCGAGCCGTGCGGGTCGAGGTCGACGACGACCACGCGCTTGCCCGCCTCGGCCAGCAGGCCGGCCAGGGCGATGGTGGTGGTGGTCTTGCCGACGCCACCTTTTTGATTGGCTACTGCCCAGACTCTCATCGTGCGTTGCTTCCTCCCAGCATGGGCGAAATGTCCCGCCGGGAACGGTTCTATAGATTCGGTGACGGAGATTTGACGGGATTGCTCCCGACCGTCGTGGCTGGCGTAGCTGGTGCACTTTGTGTGCCAGCACGGCGCAACGCTGCGTCCGGGGTGGCGTTGGCGCTGCCGGAGCCCGTCAGGCTGCGGCGCACTTCGAGATTGCGCGAAATCACCAGCACCACGCGACGATTGCGCGCCCGGCCATCGGCGGTATCGTTGCTGGCGACCGGTTGATACTCGCCGTAACCCACCGAGGCCATGCGCGCCGGGTTCACCCCTTCCATTGCCAGCAAGCGCACGATGCTCGCCGCGCGCGCCGACGACAACTCCCAGTTGGTCGGGTACTGGGCAGTGCGGATCGGCAGATTGTCGGTGAAGCCTTCGACATGCACCGGGTTGGCGAACGGCTTGAGGATCCGGGCCACCTTCTCGATGATCTCGAAGGCGATGTCGCTGGGCATGGCATCGCCGCTGCCGAACAACAATGCCGAGTTGAGTTCGATCTCCACCCACAGCTCATTGCCACGCACGGTCATCTGGTTCGACTTGATCAAGTCGCCGAAAGCATCGGCCACCTGGTCGGTGATGGTCTTGAGCGGGTCGACGCTGGTCTGTCCCAGGCCTGCATCGACCTGGTCACTGTCCTTGATCAACGGTTCTGCCGGCTTGATCGTCAGCGGGCGCTCATCGCCGATCGGGATCGGCTTGAGGCTGCGCTCGGGGTCGTTGAACACTCCGATCAGCGCCTGGGAAATGACCTTGTACTTGCCCTCGTTGATCGAGGAAATCGAGTACATCACCACGAAAAAGGCGAACAGCAAGGTGATGAAGTCGGCGTACGAGACCAGCCAGCGCTCGTGGTTCTCGTGCTCCTCGGTATGGCGACGACGACGCATGGCTTACTCCATGAAGCCTTGCAGCTTCAGCTCGATCGAGCGTGGGTTCTCGCCTTCGGCGATCGACAGCAGCCCCTCAAGCAGCATCTCGCGATAACGCGACTGGCGCATGACGATGGCCTTGAGCTTGTTGGCCACCGGCAGCAGGATCAGGTTGGCACTGGCCACACCATAGATGGTGGCGACGAAGGCCACGGCGATGCCGTTACCCAGTTGCGACGGATCGGCCAGGTTGCCCATCACATGGATCAAGCCCATCACCGCACCGATGATACCGATGGTCGGCGCGTAGCCGCCCATGCTCTCGAAGACCTTGGCAGCCTGGATGTCACGGCTCTCCTGGGTGAGGAAGTCGACCTCGAGAATGCTGCGGATCGACTCCGGCTCCGCGCCATCGACCAGCAACTGCAGACCTTTGCGTGCGTACGGGTCCGGTTCGGCATCGGCGACGCCCTCCAGCCCCAGCAGGCCTTCCTTGCGCGCAGTCAGGCTCCAGTTGACGACCCGATCGATGCCGCCAGCCAGGTCGACCCGAGGCGGGAAGAAAATCCAGCGCAGGATCTGCAACGCACGCTTGAACGCCGACAGCGGCGATTGCAGCAGCGCCGCGGCCAGGGTGCCGCCGATGACGATCAGCCCGGCAGGGCCGTTGAGCAGCGCACCGACGTGGCCGCCCTCGAGGAAGTTGCCGCCGACGATGGCGACGAACGCCAGGATCAGGCCGATAAGGCTAAGAACATCCATCAGACACAGGCCTCTACCAGGTGCTTGCCGATCTCGTCCAGGCTGTACACGGCGTCGGCCAGGTTGGCTTTGACGATCGCCATGGGCATGCCGTAGATCACGCAGCTTGCCTCGTCCTGGGCCCATACGGTGCTGCCGCCCTGCTTGAGCAGGCGAGCACCTTCGCGTCCGTCGGCACCCATGCCGGTCAGCACGACCGACAGCACCTTGTCACCGTAGGTCTTGGCCGCCGAGCCGAAGGTGATGTCCACGCAGGGTTTGTAGTTCAGGCGTTCGTCCCCCGGCAGGATCTTCACCGTGCCACGGCCATCGACCATCATCTGCTTGCCTCCCGGGGCCAGCAGCGCAAGGCCTGGACGCAGCACATCACCGTCCTCGGCCTCCTTGACGCTGATCTTGCACAGCTTGTCGAGGCGCTCGGCAAAGGCCTTGGTGAACGCCGCAGGCATGTGCTGAATCAGCACGATGGGGGCCGGGAAGTTGGCGGGCAGTTGCGTCAGCACCCGCTGCAGGGCAACCGGACCGCCTGTGGAGGTGCCGATGGCCACCAGCTTGTAGGGCTTGCGCTTGGGCGCCGGCGAATGGCTGGCGGCAGGCGCAACGCTGCGTACCGGCGCCGCAGGGCGTGTCGGTGCAGCGCTGCCCAAGGTGCTGGCCGGGGCATGGCTGGTGCTCGACGCAGCGCTGGCAACCGGGCTTGGCGCGTGGCTGGCGAAGCTGCTGAAACGGCGATTGCTGCGCGAGATGGTATGGACCTTCTCGCACAGCATCTGCTTGACCTTCTCGGGGTTGCGCGAAATATCCTCGAAGTTCTTCGGCAGGTAGTCGACCGCCCCTGCGTCCAGCGCATCGAGGGTGACACGCGCACCTTCGTGGGTGAGCGAAGAGAACATCAGGACCGGCGTCGGGCAGCGCTGCATGATGTGCCGCACGGCGGTAATGCCGTCCATCATCGGCATCTCGTAGTCCATGGTGATCACGTCAGGCTTGAGCGCCAGCGCCTGGTCGATCGCTTCCTTGCCGTTGGTCGCGGTGCCGACCACCTGGATGGTCGGGTCCGCCGAGAGGATTTCCGAGACACGGCGGCGGAAGAAACCGGAATCATCCACCACCAGGACCTTGACTGCCATAAACACTCCGTTAGGCGGCGCGACCGCCAGGCCACGCCGCCGAAATCAAATACGCCGGGCGGCGTAACGCTTGAGCATGCTCGGGACGTCGAGGATCAGCGCGATACGACCGTCACCGGTGATGGTGGCGCCGGACATGCCCGGGGTGCCCTGCAGCATCTTGCCCAGCGGCTTGATCACCACCTCTTCCTGGCCGACCAACTGGTCGACCACGAAGCCGATGCGCTGAGTACCGACCGACAGGATCACCACATGCCCTTCGAGCTGCTCCTCATGCTGCTGGTCCTGGACCAGCCAGCGCTTGAGGTAGAACAGCGGCAGCGCCTTGTCGCGCACGATCACCACTTCCTGGCCATCGACCACGTTGGTGCGCGACAGGTCGAGATGGAAGATCTCGTTGACGTTGACCAGCGGGAAGGCGAACGCCTGGTTGGCCAGCATCACCATCAGCGTCGGCATGATTGCCAGCGTCAGCGGCACCTTGATGACGATCTTCGAGCCCTGGCCCTTGGCCGAGAAGATGTTGATCGAGCCATTGAGCTGGGAAATCTTGGTCTTCACCACATCCATGCCCACACCGCGGCCGGACACGTCGGAGATCTCGGTCTTGGTCGAGAAGCCCGGGGCGAAGATCAGGTTGTAGCAATCCGACTCGCTCAGGCGGTCGGCTGCATCCTTGTCCATCAGGCCCTTCTCGACCGCCTTGGCGCGCAGGACGTTCGGGTCCATGCCTTTGCCGTCGTCGGAGATCGACAGCAGGATATGGTCACCCTCCTGCTCGGCCGACAGCACCACCCGACCGGTACGCGCCTTGCCGGAGGCCTCGCGTTCCTCGGGGGTCTCGACGCCATGGTCGACCGCGTTGCGCACCAAGTGCACCAGCGGGTCGGCCAGGGCCTCGACCAGGTTCTTGTCCAGGTCGGTCTCTTCGCCGACCAGCTCCAGGTTGATCTCTTTCTTGAGCTGGCGGGCCAAGTCGCGTACCAGGCGCGGGAAGCGGCCGAAGACCTTCTTGATCGGCTGCATGCGAGTCTTCATGACCGCGGTCTGCAGGTCGGCAGTGACCACGTCGAGGTTGGACACGGCCTTGGACATGGCCTCGTCGCCGCTGTTCAGGCCCAGGCGCACCAGGCGGTTACGCACCAGCACCAGTTCGCCGACCATGTTCATGATTTCATCCAGGCGCGCAGTATCGACCCGCACCGTGGTTTCCGCTTCGCTGGCGCCATGCTTGTCGGCAGCCGGCGCTGCAGCGCGTGCCGGTGCCGGAGCAGCGGCCGGCTTGGCAGCCGCGGCGGGGGCAGGCGCCGGCTTGGCGACAGGCTTGCTTTCGGCCTTGGCAGCAGGCGCGGCAGCCACGGCAACGGCTGGCGCTTCAGCCGCGACGGCATCGCCACTGAACTTGCCCTTGCCATGCAGTTGGTCCAGCAGGGCCTCGAACTCGTTGTCGGTGATGTGATCGCCGACAGGTTCGGCCGCTGGCGCAGAGGCGGTGGCTTCGACGCTCGGCAGTGCATCGGCGGCAAAAGCGCCCTTGCCATGCAACTGGTCGAGCAGCGCCTCGAACTCTTCGTCGGTGATCTCGTCACCGGCCGGCGTCGCGACTGCAGCCTCCGGTTCGCTCGCCGCGACTTCCGGCGAGAACTGACCCTTGCCATGCAGTTGGTCGAGCAGCGACTCGAACTCGGCGTCGGTGATCTCGTCGGCACTGCCAGAAACGGCTTCGCCCTGCGACTGCTCGGCCGCCTCGGCCTGGGCCTTGACCGCGTCGAGGGAGTCAAGCAGTTGCTCGAACTCGGTATCGGTGATGTCCGCCTCGGCAGCCGGTGCCTCGACGACCGCCGCCACGGCAACCGGTGCCACGGCATCGGCGCTGGCCGGTTCGGCCAGGCGCGACAGCGCGGCGAGCAGCTCTGGCGTGGCCGGGGTGATGTCGCTGCGCTCGCGAACCTGGCCAAACATGCTGTTGACCGTGTCGAGCGCTTCGAGCACCACATCCATCAGTTCGGCATCGACCCGGCGCTCTCCCTTGCGCAGGATGTCGAAGACGTTCTCGGCAATGTGGCAGCACTCCACCAGCTCATTGAGCTGAAGGAAGCCGGCGCCCCCTTTTACAGTGTGAAAACCGCGAAAGATCGCATTGAGCAGGTCCGCATCATCAGGTCGGCTTTCCAGCTCGACCAGTTGCTCGGACAGTTGCTCGAGGATTTCGCCGGCTTCTACCAGGAAATCCTGAAGGATTTCTTCATCGGCGCCGAAGCTCATTAAACGTGCTCCCTAAAAACCCAGGCTGGACAGCAGATCGTCGACATCGTCCTGACCGGACACGACGTCTTCACGCTTATCGGCATGAATCTGCGGACCTTCACCCCGAGTTGGATGTTTTTCTTCATCTTTTTCAGCGCGCAATTGATCGTGGTCATGTTCGATGCCGGCAAAGCGGTCGACTTGACTTGCCATCAACACGAGCTTGAGCAGATTGCTTTCGACTTCGGTGACCAGCGCGGTCACCCGCTTGATCACCTGTCCGGTCAGGTCCTGATAGTCCTGAGCCAGGAGAATATCGTTGAGATGGCCGGCCACCTTGCGGTTACCTTCGGCGCTGTGCGTCAGGAAACTGTCGACGCGCTTGACCAGTTCACGAAATTCAGGCGCTGCCACCTCGCGGCGCATGAAGCGCTGCCAGTCGGCAGACAGGTTCTGGGCTTCGGATGCCAGATCGTTGAGCACAGGCGTGCTTTGCTCGACCAGGTCCATGGTGCGATTGGCCGCGTTCTCGGTCAGCCGGACCACGTAGGACAGCCGTTCGGTGGCGTCGGTGATCTGCGACACTTCCTCGGCCTGCGGCATGCGCGGATCGATCTGGAAACTGACGATAGCGCTGTGCAGCTCGCGAGTGAGCTTGCCCACTTCCTGATAAAGGCCGCGGTCGCGGGTCTGGTTGAGCTGGTGGATCAGCTGCACCGCCTCGCCGAACTGGCCGCGTTCCAGGCTTTGCACCAGTTGCTCGGCGTGCTTCTTCAGGGTCGACTCGAACTCCCCCAGAGAATCGTTTCTTGATTCCATAGCGCCCCCAGACATGGCTCAGCCGTTGACGCGTTCGAAGATCTTTTCGATCTTTTCTTTGAGTACCTGCGCGGTGAAAGGCTTGACCACATAGCCGTTGACCCCGGCCTGGGCCGCTTCGATGATCTGGTCGCGCTTGGCCTCGGCGGTCACCATCAGCACCGGCATGCTCTTGAGACGGTCGTGGGCGCGCACCTTGCGCAGCAGGTCGATGCCGGACATGCCAGGCATGTTCCAGTCGGTCACCAGGAAGTCGTAGTGACCGCTTTCGAGCATCGGCAGAGCCGTGGTGCCATCGTCGGCTTCGTCGGTGTTGGTGAAGCCCAGATCACGCAACAGGTTCTTGATGATCCGCCGCATCGTCGAGAAGTCGTCAACGATGAGGATTTTCATATCTTTGTTCAATTAGACCTCCAAGCAGTCTTAAACGCGCTCGTCTCACAAGCGCGCGCTCAATCAATTCGGCACCACGTAAAACGACTGCATCGAACCCGGGTTCACCGCGCTCGCCATTCACCCAACCGACTGCGCAGACGCGCCGCGCACTGGCTGTGCAACTGGCTGACACGCGATTCGCTGACCCCCAGCACTTCCCCGATTTCCTTGAGGTTCAACTCTTCGTCGTAGTACAGCGCCAGGACCAGGCGCTCGCGCTCCGGCAGGTTGGCGATCGCATCGGTCAGTGCAGCCTGGAAGCGTTCGTCTTCAAGGTCACGCGACGGCTCGACCTGGCCGCTGACACCGTCCTCGTGCAGCCCTTCGTGTTCGCCGTCCTGCAGCAGGTCGTCGAAACTGAACAGGCGGCTGCCCAAGGTATCGTTCAGAATCCCGTAATAATCGTCGAGACCCAATTGGAGTTCGGCAGCAACCTCGTGATCTTTAGCGTCACGACCGGTTCTTGCTTCGACGGCGCGAATCGCGTCACTGACCATGCGCGTGTTGCGGTGCACCGAACGCGGCGCCCAATCACCCTTGCGCACCTCGTCGAGCATGGCGCCACGGATGCGGATGCCGGCATAGGTCTCGAAACTCGCACCCTTGCTGGCGTCGTACTTGTTGGCCACTTCCAGCAGGCCGATCATGCCGGCCTGGATCAGGTCCTCGACCTGCACGTTGGCCGGCAGGCGTGCCAACAGGTGATAGGCAATCCGCTTGACCAGCGGGGCATAGCGCTCGACCAGCTCGTACTGAGCGTCCTTGGACGCCTTGCTGTACATCTTGAATCCGCTCGCGCTCATAGCACCGGCCCCGCACTGGTGGGCTGTACCAGGCGCTCGACGAAGAACTCCAGGTGCCCGCGCGGGTTGGCCGGCAGCGGCCAGCTGTCGACCTTCTGCGCAATGGCCTTGAACGCCAGGGCGCATTTGGAGCGCGGGAAGGCCTCGTACACTGCGCGCTGCTTCTGCACCGCCTTGCGCACGCATTCGTCGTAGGGCACGGCGCCCACGTACTGCAAGGCCACGTCGAGGAAACGGTCGGTGACCTTGGTCAGCTTGGCGAACAGGTTGCGTCCTTCCTGCGGGCTCTGCGCCATGTTGGCCAGGACGCGGAAACGATTCATGCCGTAATCGCGGTTGAGCAGCTTGATCAGGGCGTAGGCGTCGGTGATCGAAGTGGGCTCGTCGCACACCACCAACAACACTTCCTGCGCCGCGCGAACGAAACTGACCACCGAGTCACCGATACCTGCAGCGGTGTCGATCACCAATACATCGAGGTTGTCGCCGATCTCGCTGAACGCCTGGATCAGCCCGGCATGCTGGGCCGGCGCCAGGTGCACCATGCTCTGGGTACCCGAGGCCGCCGGCACGATGCGCACGCCGCCCGGCCCCTGCAACAGCACGTCGCGCAGCTCGCAGCGTCCTTCGATGACGTCGGCCAGGGTACGTTTGGGGGTCAACCCCAGCAGCACGTCGACGTTGGCCAGACCCAGGTCGGCGTCCAGCAGCATGACCCGGCGGCCGAGTTCAGCCAGCGCCAGGGACAGGTTCACTGAAACGTTGGTCTTGCCGACGCCACCTTTGCCACCGGTGACGGCGATCACCTGTACGGGATGCATGCTACCCATGTCTGTTCTTTACCTTGTCTCGCGTGGGACCTGCCCACTTGAAGGGCCGCTGTCGACCCCCTGCGCCGTTCATCTTCAACCCGCGCGCTTATCGGGATTGTGGTAGAGATCAGCGAACATGTCGGCCATGGCCTCTTCGCTGGGCTCTTCCTGCAACTGCACGCTGACCGCGCGGCTCACCAACTGATGCTTGCGCGGCAACTGCAGGTCGTCAGGAATGCGCGGACCATCGGTGAGATAGGCCACGGGCAGTTCGTGACTGATGGCCAGGCTCAGCACTTCGCCGAGGCTGCCCGTTTCATCGAGCTTGGTCAGGATGCAACCGGCCAGGCCACAGCGCTTGTAGCTGTGATAGGCGGCGGTCAGCACCTGTTTCTGGCTGGTGGTGGCCAGTACCAGGTAGTTCTTGGCGGCGATGCCGCGGCTGGCGAGCGATTCGAGCTGCATGCGCAGCGCCGGATCGCTGGCCTGAAGGCCGGCGGTATCGATCAGCACCACGCGCTTGCGCAGCAGTGGCTCCAGGGCCTGGGCCAGCGACTGGCCCGGATCGACGTAGGTCACCGGCACATTGAGGATGCGCCCGAGGGTCTTGAGCTGCTCCTGGGCACCGATGCGGTAGCTGTCCATGCTCACCAGCGCCAGGTGCTGCGAGCCGTACTTGAGCACATAGCGCGCGGCGAGCTTGGCCAGGGTGGTGGTCTTGCCCATGCCGGCCGGGCCGACCATGGCGATGACCCCGCCCTCCTCGATCGGCTCCACCTCAGGCACCTCGATCAGACGCGCCAGGTGCGCCAGGACCATGCGCCAAGCCTGACGCGGGTCTTCGATCTCACCGGCCCGCTCAAGCAGATCACGGGCGATCGGGCCAGACAGGCCCAGGCGCTGCAAGCGACGCCAGAGGTTGGCCTGCTGCGGCTTGTTGCCCTGCAATTGGCCCCAGGCAAGCGAGCCAAGCTGCACTTCAAGCAGCTCGCGCAAGCCCGAAAGCTCCGAACGCATGGCGTCGAAGACGCGCTTGTCGACCGTCGGGGCCGCAGGGGCCGGCGCGGGCGCCGGAACATCCACATGCGGCTCGACCAGCGGCTCGGACGCGGTCAGCGACAGGCCGGCAAACAATTGCCGGTTGCCGAGCTCGGCGTCACCACGCCCGTCCAGCTCGGCCTGGGCGGTGGCGATGCGCGAATGGGTCTTGCGCAGCTCGTCCTCGAGCTCGACATTCGGCACGCGTGGGGCCAGGGCGGACAGTTTGTAGTCCAGCGCGGCCGTCAGTTCGACACCGCCGGCGATACGCCGGTTGCCGATGATTGCGGCATCGGCGCCAAGCTCATCACGGACCAGCTTCATGGCCTGACGCATATCGGCGGCGAAAAAACGCTTAACTTGCATAACCCACTACCTCAGCCGTTAGGGCCCACGGTGGCAACGATGGTGACTTGCTTGTTGTCCGGTATTTCCTGGTACGCCAGCACATGCAGGTTGGGCACGGCCAGACGACCGAATCTCGACAGCATGGCACGGATCGGGCCGGCGACCAGGAGGATGGCCGGCTGGCCTTGCATCTCCTGGCGCTGCGCCGCCTCGATCAGCGAACGCTGCAACTTCTCGGCCATGCTCGGTTCAAGAAGAACACCGTCTTCCTGACCCTGCCCGGCCCTTTGCAGACTATTGAGCAAGATCTGTTCCAACCTTGGTTCAAGGGTGATCACAGGCAGCTCGGACTCAACGCCGACAATGCTTTGCACGATGGCGCGTGACAAGCCGACCCGCACCGAAGCCACCAACGCGGCGGTATCTTGACTCTTGGCGGCATTGTTGGCGATGGCCTCGGCAATGCTGCGGATGTCACGCACGGGCACCTGCTCGGCAAGCAAGGCCTGCAGGACCTTGAGCAACCCCGACAAGGAAATGACACCCGGCACCAGTTCCTCGGCAAGTTTCGGCGATGCCTTGGACAGCACCTGCAGCAACTGCTGGACCTCTTCATGGCCGATCAGCTCGTGGCAGTGCTTCTGCAGGATCTGATTCAGGTGAGTGGCGACCACGGTGCTGGCATCGACCACCGTGTAACCCAAGGACTGCGCCTGGGCGCGCTGGGCCACATCGATCCACACCGCCTCCAGGCCAAAGGCCGGGTCGCGCGCGGCGATACCATTGAGAGTGCCGAACACCTGCCCAGGGTTGATCGCAAGCTCGCGGTCCGGGTAGATCTCGGCCTCGGCCAGGATCACTCCCATCAACGTCAGGCGATAGGCACTGGGCTGCAGGTCGAGGTTGTCGCGAATGTGCACGGTGGGCATGAGAAAGCCCAGGTCTTGCGAGAGCTTCTTGCGCACGCCCTTGATCCGCGCCAGCAACTGACCACCCTGGTTGCGGTCGACCAGCGGAATCAGGCGATAGCCGACTTCCAGGCCGATCATGTCGATCGGCGTGACGTCGTCCCAGCCCAGCTCCTTGGTTTCCATGGCGCGCTGGGGCGATGGCAGCAGATCCTGTTGGCGCTGCGCTTCCTGCACGGCCATGAGTTTGGCCTTCTGCTGCTTCTTCCACACCATGTAGGCGCCGCCGCCGGCCAGCACGCCGAGGCTGAGGAAGGCGATGTGTGGCATACCCGGCACCAGCCCCATCACCACCATCAGCGCGCCGGAAACGGCCAGCGCCTTGGGCGAATCGAACATCTGCCGGTTGATCAGCTTGCCCATGTCCTCGGAGCCCGAGGCGCGGGTGACCATGATCGCGGCCGCAGTGGACAGCAGCAGCGAGGGCAACTGCGCCACCAAACCGTCACCGATGGTCAACAAAGCGTACACCTTGCCGGCGTCGCTGAAGGTCATGCCATGCTGCAGCATGCCGATGAGCATGCCGCCGATGAGGTTGATGAACAGGATGAGCAGGCCGGCGATGGCGTCACCACGCACGAACTTGCTGGCACCGTCCATCGAACCATAGAACTCGGCCTCCTGGGCGACCTCGGCACGACGCGCCTTGGCCTGGGCCTGGTCGATCAGGCCGGCGTTGAGGTCGGCGTCGATGGCCATCTGCTTGCCGGGCATGGCGTCGAGGGTGAAGCGCGCGCTCACCTCGGAAATACGCCCGGCACCCTTGGTCACCACGACAAAGTTGATGATCATCAGGATGGCGAACACCACCGCACCGACCACGTAGTTGCCGCCGATCACCACCTCACCAAAGGCCTGGATCACCTTGCCCGCCGCTCCGTGGCCCTCCTGGCCGTGCAGCATGACCACGCGGGTCGAGGCGACGTTGAGCGCCAGGCGCAGCAGCGTCGCCACCAGCAGGATGGTCGGAAAGGCGGCGAAATCCAGTGGGCGCAGGGCGTAGACGCAGACCAGCAGGACCACGATCGACAGCGCGATGTTGAAGGTGAAGAACACATCGAGCAGGAACGGCGGGATGGGCAACATCATCATTGCCAGCATCACCAGCAGCAACAGCGGCACACCCAGGTTCCCCCGACCGAGACCGGCCAGGTTGTTACGGGCGTTGCTGATTAACTGAGCGCGATCCACCGGGTATCCTCTTCAAGCAAAACTTTGACGCCTGGACGGCGCTTGGGCGTGGCTTTGCAAGAAGCTTTCCAACTTTGCCGGGGTGCGGGGCCAGGCGCTCTGTTGCGGTGTTTTCGCGGTCCACCGCGGTGTTCTTTTCGCGGGCAAGCCCGCGCCTACAGAATCAATTGTCGCGCTGCAGGTCCGGCGGGATCGGCAAATCCTTCTTCAGCGGCTCGGGCGGCTTGCCCTTGCCCGAGCGGTACTGGCGAATCTGGAACACGTACGCCAGCACCTGCGCCACTGCCAGGTACAGCCCGGCCGGAATTTCGTGCTCAAGCTCCGTGGAGTAGTAGATCGCCCGTGCCAGCGCCGGCGATTCGAGGATCTGTACCTTGTGCTCCTGGCCGATCTCGCGGATCTTCAACGCCAGGAAGTCGGTGCCCTTGGCCAGCAGCAGCGGCGCCGCACCGCCCTTCTCCGGGTCGTACTTGAGCGCCACGGCATAGTGCGTCGGGTTGGTGATGATCACATCGGCCTCGGGCACCGCCGCCATCATCCTGCGCTGCGACGCCTCGCGCTGCAGTTGGCGAATGCGCTGCTTCACCTCCGGCTTGCCCTCGGTATCCTTGTATTCGTCGCGCACTTCCTGCTTGGTCATCTTCAGCTTCTTGTGCGTCTGCCAGAGCTGGAACGGCACATCGACGATGGCGATCAGCAGCAGACCCGCCGCCATCCACAAGGCGCTCCAGCCCACCACCTGCACGCTGTGGATGATCGCCTGCTCGAGCGGCTCCTTGGCAATCGCCATCAATGCCTCGCGGTCGTTGGCCAGCACCACGAGCGCCACCACCAGTACCAGGAAGAACTTGGCCACCGCCTTGAGCAGTTCGGTCAGCGAGTTCAGCGAGAACATGCGCTTGATCCCGGACAGCGGGTTCATCCGGCTGAACTTGGGCTGCAGCAAGGAGCCGGAAAACAGAAAGCCGCCCAGGGCGATAGGGGCCACGAACGATACGACGAACAGCAGCACCAGCACCGGCTGGGTGGCCCAGATGGCCATCTTGCCCGAGGCCATCAGGAAGGCGCCCATGGCCCGCTCGTCGACTATCACTTCGCGCGACAGGCTGAAGTTAACGCGCATCAGCGTCATCAGGGTTTCGGCAAGGTGGCCGCCGAAGGCCAGCAAGGCGCCGGCGCCGCCGAGGGTCACCGCGAAGGTGTTGAGCTCTTTGGAACGGGCGATGTCACCCTTTTCCCGTGCGTCGCGCTTGCGCTTCTCGGTAGGTTCCTCTGTCTTGTCCTGACCGCTCTCGCTCTCTGCCATGCTCAGGGCGCCCGTGCCAGCTCACGCAGCCACTGCAAGGCCTCGCTGGCCAGTTGCTGGTAGTGCGAGAGGATGTCGGCAAGCCCGACCCAGAAGATGGCCAGCCCCAGCACCAGGGTCAGCGGGAAGCCGATGGAGAAGATGTTCAGCTGTGGCGCGGCTCGGGTCATCACGCCAAAGGCGATGTTGATCACCAACAGGGCTGCGATGACTGGCAGGATCAGAACCAGCCCCGCTCCCAGCACCCAGCCCAGGCGTCCGGCAATCTCCCAGAAATGCGCGACCACCAGGGCATTGCCCACCGGCAGCGTGGTGAAGCTTTCGGTCAGTACCTCGATCACCACCAGGTGGCCGTTCATCAGCAGGAACAGCACACTCACCAGCATGGTCAGGAACTGCCCGACCACCGCCACGTTGACGCCGTTGGCCGGGTCGATCATCGAGGCCATCGCCATGCCCAGCTGAATCGCCACGATCTGCCCGGCGACGACGAACGCCTGGAACAGCATCTGCAAGGAAAACCCGAACAGCGCGCCGACGATGATCTGTTCGGCGCACAGCAGCACGCCACGCACGCTCAAGGGCTCGAACTCGGGCAGCGGTGGCAGGCCGGGCACGATCACCACGGTGATCGCGACCGCCACATACAGGCGTATGCGCGCCGGCAGCATGCGCGTACCGAACACCGGCATGGTCATCAGCACCGCTGCCACGCGAAACAGCGGCAGGATGAAGGTGGCGACCCAGGTGCCGATCTGCGCGGCGCTCAGCTCGAGCATGGGCTCATCATCCGATCAACTGCGGAATGCCGCTGTACAGGCCGGTCATGTATTCCATGAACTTCTGCACCAGCCACGGACCGACCACGATCAGGGTGATCAGCATCACCAGCAGGCGCGGCAGGAAGCTCAGGGTCTGTTCGTTGATCTGCGTGGCCGCCTGGAAGATCGCCACCAGCAGGCCGACCAGCAGGCTCGGCACCACCAGTACCGCTACCATCAGGGCCGTCAGCCAGAGCGCATCGCGGAACAGGTCGACGGCAACTTCAGGGGTCATCGAAAACTCTCCTTGAGCGGCCTCAGACGCCGCCGAAACTGCCGGCCAGCGTACCCATGATCAGCGCCCAGCCATCGACCAGGACGAACAGCATGATCTTGAACGGCAGCGAGATGATCAGCGGCGACAGCATCATCATACCCATCGCCATCAGCACGCTGGCGACCACCATGTCGATGATCAGGAACGGGATGAAGATCATGAAGCCGATCTGGAACGCGGTCTTGAGCTCGGAGGTGACGAATGCCGGCACCAGGATGGTCAGCGGCACCTGGTCGGGGCCGGCGATGTCGGTGCGCTTGGACAGGCGCATGAACAGGTCCAGATCGCTTTGCCGGGTCTGCGCCAGCATGAAGTCCTTCAGCGGCCCCTGGGCTTTGTCGATGGCCTGTTGCGCGGTCATCTGTTCGTTCAGGTAGGGCTGCAACGCGTCACGATTCACCCGATCGAACACCGGCGCCATGATGAACATGGTCAGGAACAGGGCCATGCCGGTGAGCAACTGGTTCGACGGCGTCTGCTGCAGGCCCAGGGCCTGGCGCAGGATGGAGAAGACGATGATGATGCGGGTGAAGCTGGTCATCAGGATGACGAACGCCGGAATGAAGCTCAGCGCCGTCATGATCAACAGGATCTGCAGGCTGACCGAATATTCCTGCTGGCCGTCAGGCCCATTGGACAGGGTGATGGCCGGGATCGACAACGGATCGGCGGCCAGGGCCACAGGCGCGGCCAGCAGCAGCGCCAGGGTCAACAGTAAGCGCAGCGCGCCGCTCATCACTTCTTGTCCTTCTGGTCCTTGCCCATCAGCTCGAGCAGCCGCTGGGCGAATTCCGGTGCCGCCTGACGCGCGCCGACAGGCACCTCCACGGGCTCGGCCATGACGTGCAACGCTTCGATGCTGCCAGGGCTGTGGCCGATCAGGATCTGTTCCTTGCCCACCTGCACCAGCAGCAGGCGGTCGCGCGGGCCGAGGGCTCGGCTGCCGACGATCTCGATCACCTGCCCGCCGCGCGGCTGTGCCACCTGCAGGCGGCGCAACAGCCAGGCGAGCAGGAAGATGGCGCCCACCACCACGAGCAGACCGAAGACCATCTGCGCCAGTTGCCCACCCATGCCGCCGGGCGCGGACGTGCTGGCCGGCACCGACGCGGGGTCAGCTGCGCCGATCACCACCTCGCTGGCGAGCAATGTGCCCAGGGCGGCGACGCCGCGTATCAGGCCCTTCACTCAGCGCAGCTTCTTGATGCGTTCGCTGGGGCTGATCACGTCGGTCAGGCGAATGCCGAACTTCTCGTTGACCACCACCACTTCGCCATGGGCGATCAGCGTACCATTGACCAGTACATCCAGCGGTTCGCCTGCCAGGCGATCAAGCTCGATGACCGACCCCTGGTTCAGTTGCAGCAGGTTGCGAATGCTGATTTCCGTGGCGCCCACCTCCATGGAGATGCTCACTGGGATGTCCAGGATCACGTCCAGGTTCGGCCCTTCCAGGCCGACGTTCTCGCTCGGCCGCGGGGAGCTGGCGAACTCTTCCATCGGCAGGCGACCTGCGCCGGAGGAGCGACCATTGTCAGCTGCCAGCAGCGCATCGATGTCCGCCTGGCCTGCATCACCGGTTTCTTCCAGGGCTGCCGCCCACTCATCGGCCAGGGCCTGTTCCTCTGGGGAGGTGATCTCGTTTTCGTTAGCCATAAAGTCCTCGACAGGCTTTCAATTCGTAGTGCGACCGGCTCGCCGTCAGCGGCGCTCGATCGGGTCGATGATCTGCAGCGACAGGGTGCCCTTGTGCGAGCCCAGGCGCGCCTTGAACGACGGCACGCCGTTGGCGCGCAGTACCAGGTGTTCGGGCAGCTCTACCGGAATCACATCGCCCGGCTGCATGTGCAGGATGTCGCGCAGCTTGAGCTGACGACGGGCAACGGTGGCCGAGAGCGGCACATTGACGTCCAGCACGTCCTCGCGCAGGGCCTTGACCCAACGCTCGTCCTGATCGTCCAGGTCGGACTGGAAACCGGCATCGAGCATCTCGCGCACCGGTTCGATCATCGAATACGGCATGGTCACATGCAGGTCGCCGCCGCCGCCGTCGAGCTCGATGTGGAAGGTCGAGACCACCACCGCCTCGCTGGGCCCGACGATGTTGGCCATGGCCGGGTTGACCTCGGAGTTCATGTATTCGAAGTTCACCGGCATGATCGCCTGCCAGGCTTCCTTGAGGTCGACGAAGCACTGGTCCAGGACCATGCGCACCACACGCAGCTCGGTCGGGGTGAACTCACGGCCTTCGATCTTGGCGTGGCGACCGTCGCCACCGAAGAAGTTGTCTACCAGCTTGAACACCAGCTTGGCGTCGAGGATGAACAGCGAGGTGCCGCGCAGCGGCTTGATCTTGACCAGATTGAGGCTGGTCGGCACGTACAGCGAATGCACGTACTCGCCGAACTTCATCACCTGCACGCCACCCACCGCCACGTCGGCGGAGCGACGCAGCAGATTGAACATGCTGATGCGGGTGTAACGGGCGAAGCGCTCGTTGATCATCTCCAGGGTCGGCATGCGACCGCGGACGATCCGGTCCTGGCTGGTCAGGTCGTAGCTCTTGACGCCACCGGGTTCGGCAGCGCTCTCGGTCTGTACCAGCCCATCGTCGACCCCATGCAGCAGGGCATCGATCTCATCCTGGGACAGCAGGTCCTGCACGGCCATCGAGTGTGCTCCTACTGCAATACGAAATTGGTGAACAGCAACTGGTCGATGACCGGCTTGCCGACTTCCTTCTGCGCCACTTCCTGGACCACCGCAGTGGCCTTCTGGCGCAGCATTTCCTGGCCCACGGCACTGCTGGCCAGGCTGTCGAAGCCTTGCCCGGAGAACATCATCACCAGATTGTTGCGAATCACCGGCATGTGCACTTTCAGCGCATCGAGGTCAGCCTGGTTGCGGCCCTGCAGGGTAATGCTCACCTGCATGTAGCGCTGGCGGCCGTTCTGGTTGAAATTGACCACGAAGGCCGGCGCCAGGGGCTCGTAGATCGCCGCTTGCTTGACGCTGGCCACGGCAGGGTCGGCCGCAGGTGCAGGCTCGCTCTTGTGCATGATGAACCAGGTGGCGCCCACCGACAGGCCCACGGCCAGCAGCAAGGCCAGCACCAGCAGCAGGATCAGCTTCAGTTTGCCTTTAGTGGCGGGGTCTTTGACTGCGTCGCTCTTCGCCATGCCAATAATCCGTCGTCCATCGGGGTTTCAAGAAAGGATGACGTGGCTGAGCAAGTGTTATGCCAGATTTGGCCGAGCGGGCTTGAGGAGGTGGTAGGAGCGGGCTTGCCCGCGAACACGGGCGTAGTCCGTGCCAGGCAGCGCGGTGTATTTTTCGCGGGCAAGCCCGCTCCCACAGGGATTTGGGCTGGTTTCTAGATTTTGAGCAAGACAGTTGCTCACAAAAGCCCGCACCGGTGTCAGACGCGGCCCGAATGATCAGGCGTAGTAATCGACTGCACTGTCGCCGATCACCACCTGCTGCTCCACCGGCCTTGAAGCATCGGCCAGCTCACCGTCCTCGCCCGCCTCCCCGGCGCGGCGCGCAGCGACACCAGACAGATTCGATCCACCCTGCTGGGCCTGCTGCTGTTGCTGACGCGACTGGTCGGCGACGTTGACGTCAGGCTGGGCCAGCCCCTGCTGGGCGAACAGTTCGCGCAGACGGTACAGCTGGCTGTCCAGCGCATCGCGCACGCCGGCGTGACCACTGATGAAGGTCACCTGGGTGGCCTGGTCCGACGCGACATTGACGCGAATGTCCAAACGGCCGAGCTCGGCAGGCTCGAGCTGGATGTCGGCCGACTTGAGGTTCTGGCTCGACAGGTACATGACGCGGTTGACCAACCCTTCGGTCCAGGCCCCCTGATTCATCGCCAGGGGCTGGTGCAGCGGATTGGTCGGCGGTACGGCATGGGCAGTCTTGGCGGTGACGGCCTGGGTCAGGTTGGCCAGGCGATTGGCGAAGTCGTCCACGCGGGTGTCGCTGTCGGCATGCTTGACGTCCTTCAGACCATTGGACAACAGCTCGGAGAAGCCTTTTTCGCCAGGCTGTGATTGTCCGCGCTCGGATTCACCCTCAGGCTTGACCGCCAGGTTCGCCAAGGTATTGACGTTGGCCTGGGCACTGTCGTCCTGGGCCTGGGTCTTGTCACCCTGGCCAGAGGCGTGCGTCGAGGTGGTGCCTTTGGCCTGGGCGCTCTGCTCGAGCGCCAGGCGCAAGGTCGGCATGTTCGCCAGGGCGTCGGCCTCGGGATCGAAGTCGCTGTCGTCCTGCTCGGCGACCGGCGGCGCCAGCTCTTCAGGGACCGGTTGCGCAGCAGGCTGCTGGATCGCGGCCTGCAGCACAGGGGCGACAGCTTCGGCCTGGGCCTGGAGCAATTGCGCACCCGCCTGGGCGTCGGTCACCTGCCCTGCCACCAGGCTGGCGTCCAGGGAGCTCGAGTCACTTGCCTGATTGCCGTCGCTGGAGGCCTGCTGGGTACTGTCACCCGCCTGTTGAGTGCTGTCGCTACCCTGGTTGTTCTTGTCAGCGGCCGATGCGGCCTTGTTGCTGTTGGCTGGCAAGTTCTTGCCATTACCGGCAACCGGCGAAGATCGGTCGTTGCCGCCCTTGCCGCCGGCATTGAAGTCAGGCTTGTCCTTGGGCGCCGGTACAGAGGCCTTGTCGTTGCGCACCGGCATCTTGTCGCTCTGCTGTCGGGCCATCAGCTGGTCGAAGCCGCTGCCCTGGTTGCCCGGTGCTTGCGGGGTTTTGTCCGCCGCAGGACTGGTCGCCCGCGAGGTCGCGTTGGCGAGGCCGGCTTGCAACAAGGGATTGGATGCGACAGGCATTGAAACTCTCCACGCCAGTGAACCGAAATAGAATCTGGGTGAAGACAGGCAAAACTCGCGCCAATTTTGCCGTCAGCCTGCAGAAACCCGCTCGCGCTCGCTACGGTAGAAGCGCTGGACCTCGACGAACTCCTGGTCGATCCGATTGATCAGGTCCTCGATGCCATACAAAGGCTGTTGCCGCACACGCTCCTCGAGCTGCTGGCACAGACTGGCCAGGCCAACTGCGCCCATGTTGCTGCTGCTGCCCTTGAAGCTGTGGGCGGCCATCCCCAACTCGCTGGCGTCCTTGGCCTCGTGCAACTGACTGAGACGGCGCTCGGAGTCTTCCAGGAAGGTTTCCAGCAACTGCAGGTAGCCATCTTCCATGACCTCCTGCAGGTCGCTAAGGACCTTTTGATCGATATGCTCGTGTGTCACTTGCTCACTCCTTGATCAAGCTTGATTATGCCTCAATCGCCGAGGCCGCTCACCAACCGAACTCCACCCGCGCCCGCCGCCCCTCGTCGAGCCATTGAGCCTTGACGCCCAAGCGCTGTACCAACTGTAGCCCACGCCCGCTGAAACCTTTTTCCGACGCAGGGCGCGCCAAGACTTTCTCGATATCAAAACCCGTGCCACTGTCGCTGATCTCAACTGTCAGACGACCACCTGCCGCCATGGGTTCCACCCTCAGTGCGATCTGCACGAAGCCCTCGGACAACGCGGCCAGGCGCCGACCGCGTTCGCGGTAGTACTCGGCAAATCCCTCGGCATCCTGCTTGAGCCGTGAGTCCATGCCCAACACCCCGTGCTCCAGCGCATTGGAATACAGCTCACCGAGCACACTGTGCAACACCCCGCTGCTGGGACGCAGACCATGGATTTCCTGGAGGAACTGCAACAGATAAGGTACCGGGTTGAAGCGCTTCAGGCTGTCGGCATGCAGCACCAGCGACAACGACCAATCCAGCGGACTGGAGCGACCGCTGTCGGAATACACCGGCGCCACAGGTGCCAGGCCACCAGGTTCGGCCATGCGGATATCGCACAGGCTGATGTCGTCTCGCGGCACACCACCAAAACGCTCCAGCGCCTGCATCACTTCATCGAACAGTTGCCCGGAATCGCGGTTGGCCGCCAACACCTCACACAAGCGCTCCACACCAAACAATCGATCCGTCGCATCGCTGGTATCGACCACGCCATCGGACAGCAGGAACAATCGCTCCCCCGCTGCCAGCGGCAGTATGTCGGTGCGGTCGTCAAAATGCTCGGGCGCCAGGATGCCCAGCGGCAAGTGCCGGGATTGCAGCACAGACAGCACCTCGCCGGCGGCCGACAAACGATAGCCATCGGGCATGCCCCCGTTCCACACCTCGACCGTGCCACGCTCGAAACTCAGGTTCAGCAGCAGCGCACAACAGAACATGTCCACCGGCAGGATGCGCTTGAGCTTGGCGTTCATCTCGCGCAGCGTCTCGACCAAACCATAGCCCTTGGCGGTCATGCCATAGAACACCTCGGCCAGGGGCATCGCCCCCACGGCCGCCGGCAGGCCGTGACCGGTGAAATCACCCAGCAGCACATGCATGTCGCCCGAAGGCGCGAACGCCGCCAGCAGCAGATCGCCGTTGAACAATGCGTAGGGCGACTGCAGGTAGCGGATGTTGCTGCTTCTCAAGCAACCGGAATGGGCGACCTTGTCGAACACCGCTTTGGCTACGCGCTGCTCGTTGAGCAGGTGATGGTGATGCCGGGCCAGTTCGTCGCGCTGCTCCAGTACCGTGGCCTGCAGCCGACGCAGGCGATCCATGGCGCCGATCTTGGCAGCCAGAATCACTGCGCTATACGGCTTGGCCATGAAATCGTCGCCGCCGGCTTCCAGGCAACGCACCAGCCCCTGCTCCTCGTTCATCGAGGTGAGGAAGATGATCGGTATCAGCGCTTCACCGGCCATGGCCTTGATCCGTCGCGCCGCCTCGAATCCATCCATCACCGGCATCAAGGCGTCGAGCAGCACCAGGTCCGGCCTCTGTTCGGCGAACAGCGCAACGGCCTGCTCGCCGTTTTCGGCAGTGACCACCTCGTGTCCCTGGCGCCGCACGATCTGCGCGAGCAGCAAGCGGTCCGCGGCACCGTCCTCGGCGATCAGCACCCTCAATCCCTGTTCGGCGGGCATGAGCGGCCTCAGCTGACGTCGAACAATTTTTCGAAGTTGGAAATGGCGAGGATCTTGCGCACATCAGAACTGGTATTGATCACTTTGATATCCGAGTGGTCACCACCGGCGTGATCGCGCAACAGCAGCAGCATGCCCAGCGCTGAGCTGTCCAGGTACGTCGCATCCTTGAGATCCACCACGACCGAGTCCGGGGCCGGGTGCTGGCGCTCGTAGGCGTCACGAAATTCCTGATGCTTGCCGAAATCGAAACGGCCCTTGACCTTGATCGTCAGCTGCTTTTCGTCCGGTGAAAAATCAGTTTCGACTGCCATGCGTGCGATTCCTTCGATGATGGCTACGACTCAGGAAGGTTTAGCAGCAGCCCGGCTGGGCCGCAAGCGCAGCGGCTTTGAGCGGTGTCAGCCTGGAAAATGATTCTGCCTGGGCAAGCGCTGTGACAGCTCGTCGAGCAGCTTCTGCTCACGCTTGTCTTCGGCCCGGCGGGCTTCGTCCAGGTAACGCTGCACCAGCTTGCGCAGACCCTCGACCCGGGCGTAGGCCTGTTGCCAGGCGTCGCGGGCATTCTTGAGGTTGTTCTGGTGCCAGGTCAGGCTCTGGCGCTGCTGGGTCATGGCCGTTTCCAACTGCCCCAGAAAGCGCTGGTAGTTGACCAACCAACTGCCGCCAACGCCCTGGCTGCCGCGGTTGATCCACTGCAACTGGTAGTCCTCGCGAAAACGCTCAAGCTCGGCGAGCTTGGCCTGCGCCTGGGCCACCAGTTGCTGGAAGTGGCCCATGCGCTGGACAGCCTTGCGCTCGGCCTCCTCGGCCATCTCCACCACCGGCGAAAGGCGCGCGGCACGACTGGGCAGGGCCATGGCCTATCAGCCGCCCGCCGGTGGGGCGAACACCGCGCCCAGCTGCTCGCCGCTCTCGGCCATGCCGACACTCTCGTCCAGCCCCTGGCGCAAGAACGCCACCAGCTTGGACTGCAAGGCAATGGCCAGGTCGGTTTCCGGATCGCCACCGGCCACGTAGGCACCCACGCTGATCAGATCGCGACTCTGCGACAGGCGCGACCATAGTTGCTTGAACTTCTGCGCCTGGCGCAGATGGTCGGCATCCACCACCTGCGGCATCACCCGGCTGATCGAAGCCTCGATGTCGATCGCCGGATAATGCCCTTCCTCGGCCAGGCGCCGGGACAGCACGAAGTGTCCGTCCAGCACCCCACGTGCCGAATCGGCGATCGGGTCCTGCTGGTCATCCCCCTCGGAAAGCACGGTATAGAACGCGGTGATCGAACCACCACCCGCCTCACCATTACCCGCGCGCTCGACCAACTTGGGCAACTTGGCGAACACCGACGGCGGATAGCCACGGGTGGCGGGCGGCTCGCCGATGGCCAGGGCGATTTCCCGCTGCGCCTGGGCAAAACGGGTCAGCGAATCCATCAACAACAGGACATTCTTGCCCTTGTCGCGGAAATACTCGGCGATGCGCGTGCAATACATGGCTGCGCGCAGGCGCATCAGCGGTGCATCGTCGGCCGGCGAAGCGACCACCACCGAGCGCTTGAGCCCTTCTTCGCCAAGGATGTGCTCGATGAACTCCTTCACCTCGCGGCCCCGCTCGCCGATCAGGCCGACCACGATGATGTCGGCCTTGGTGAAGCGGGTCATCATGCCCAGCAGCACCGACTTACCGACACCCGTACCGGCAAACAGACCCAGGCGCTGGCCGCGACCGACAGTCAGCAGGCCGTTGATACTGCGGATACCCACATCCAGCGGCTGACTGATCGGATCACGGTTCAGCGGGTTGATCACCGGGCCATCCAGCGGCACCCAGTCCTCGGCCTTCATCCCGCCCTTGCCATCGAGGGCACGGCCGGCGCCATCGAGCACCCGTCCAAGCATGCTCATGCCCATGGGCAGGCGGCCGCTGTCGTCCAGCGGCACAACCCGCGCACCGGGGGCGATACCGGCGATACTGCCGACCGGCATGAGAAAGACCTTGCTGCCCGCAAAGCCCATCACTTCGGCCTCGACCTGCACCGGGTGGTAGCTGTCGTCGTTGATCACCATGCAGCGACTGCCCACGGCGCCGCGCAAGCCCTCAGCTTCTAGGGTGAGGCCGACCATGCGCAGCAGACGGCCCTCGACCACCGGCTGCTCCGGCAGATTCACCGCCTCGGCATAGCCGCTCAGCCGCTTGGCGAAACTGGTGCGTTCAAGGCGCATCGGGGCTGTCCAGGTCGACCGACAGATCCGGCGCGGCAGGATGCAGTGACTGGTCGTGGGTCTGCTCGAACAACTGCGCCACGGCCTTCTCCATGCGGGTTTCCATGGTGGCATCGATGCGGCTGTGGGCCGTCTCGATGCGGCAACCGCCTGGCAGCAGCGACTCGTCTTCAAGCAGCTTCCAGCTTTCCTCGTGGCGTTCGCGCAGGGCCTTGGCCAGCTCGAAATCCTGCGGATTGAGGTGGATGCGGATATTGTCTGCGCCCATCGGCAGCAGTTTCAGCGCCTCGCGCAACACATGAGTGATCTGGCTGGAATCGCTGGCCAACTCGCGACCGATCACCTGACGGGCGACATGGGCGACCAGGTGCACGAGGGACTTCTCGATCTGGGTATCCTGCTCGGCGATGGGCTCGAGCAGGTTGGCCATCAATTGCTCCAGGCTCGCCAGCTTGGCCGTCAGGGCCTCTTCGGCCTCCTGGCGCACCTTGAGCTGCGTGCTGTGGAAACCCTCGCGCTCGCCGGTGGCGAAGCCTTCGTTGTAGGCCTCCTGGCGAATCGCTTCGAGCTCTTCGAGGGTCAGCGGCTGGACTTCCTCCAGCGGCACTTCCTCGACTTCCTCGACCACCTCGGGCTCAGGTTCAGGTTCAGGCTCGGGCTCCGGATCGAAGCTGGGCAATGCCCATATATCGACACCCTCGAGGTCGCGGGCGCGGATCAGGTCGCTGGGATGTTCTTTGGTGGACATGCTGTCATGTTCTCGAAACCATGTTCAGCCAACGCGATCCCTGTGGGAGCGGGCTTGCCCGCGAAAGCGTCAGCAGGAGCAACGCGTGGCCTGACCTGGCGCCTTCGCGGGCAAACCCGCTCCCACAGGGTCAGCGCCAGTCAGAACGGTGCGCGAAATCGCTTAGATCATTTCCTCGGCACCCTTGCCACCGAGCACGATCTCGCCGGCCTCGGCCATGCGTCGAGCGATGGTGAGGATTTCCTTCTGCGCCGTTTCCACATCGCTGACCCGCACCGGCCCCTTGGCCTCCAGGTCGTCGCGCAGCAGTTCCGAAGCACGCTTGGACATGTTCTTGAAGATCTTGTCCTTGACCTTCTCGTCCGCGCCCTTGAGCGAGACCACCAGCACGTCCGAGGACACCTCGCGCAGCAGCGCCTGGATACCACGGTCGTCGACGTCGGCCAGGTTGTTGAAGACGAACATCAGGTCTTCGATCTGCTCGGACAGGTCGCTGTCGATATCGCGGATCGCATCCATCAGCTGGCCTTCCACGGAGCTATCGAGGAAGTTCATGATGTCGGCAGCGCGCTTGATGCCGCCCAGGGTGGTGCGCGCAGCATTGGAGTTGCCCGAGAACTGCTTCTCGAGGATCTGGTTGAGCTCCTTGAGTGCCGCCGGCTGCACGGTGTTCAACGAGGAGACGCGCAGGACGATGTCCAGGCGCACCTTGTGGTCGAAATTGCTCAGCACTTCACCGGCCTGGTCGGGGTCGAGGTAGGCGACCACGATGGCCTGGATCTGCGGGTGCTCATAGCGGATGACATCGGCCACGGCACGCGGCTCCATCCACTTCAGGCTGTCCAGGCCGCTGGTGTTGCCACCGAGCAGGATGCGGTCGATCAGGCCGTTGGCCTTGTCCTCGCCAAGCGCCTGGTTGAGCATCTTGCGGATATAGCCGTCGGAGCCGACGCCCAGGCTGGTCTGGTCGCCGACGATCTCGACGAACTCGCTCATGACCTGCTCGACCTGCTCACGGTGCACGTTGCCCATCTGCGCCATGGCGACGCCCACCCGCTGCACCTCCTTGGGCCCCATGTGGCGCAGGACCTGGGCTGCATCGGTCTCGCCCAGGGACAGCAGGAGAATCGCCGCCTTGTCGACGCGGCTCAGCTTGGCGGTAACGGCTCGGTTGTCACTCATCGGCGTTGATCCACTCTTTCACGACCTGGGCGACACGGCCCGGGTCTTCGGCCACCAGGCCCTTGATTGCGTTCAGTTGCGCCTCATAGCCTTCGCTCGGGCTTGGCAACAGGATACTGCTCGGCCCGCCAAGGCTGACGCGGTCGTTGCCCAGTTCGCCGTCCAGGCCGATCATGCCGCCCAGTTCCATGTCGCTGTCGGTGGCCGCGCTCTTGCCGCCACCGGTGATGTTGTTGAGCACAGGGCGCAGCACGCCGAACACCAGCACCAGGATGAACACCACGCCCAGCACTTGCTTGATGATGTCCCAGAACCAGGGCTGCGAGTAGAACGGGATGTCGGCCAGCACTTCGCCACGGTCGGCGGAGAACGGCACGTTCATCACGGTCACGCTGTCGCCGCGGCTGGCATCGAAGCCGACCGCATCCTGCACCAGGCGAGTGAAGCGCGACAGGTCCTCGGCGCCCCAAGGCGCGCGGGTGGTCTCGCCGTTGGCATCGACCTTGACCTGATCGTCCACGACCACGGCCACCGACAGGCGGGTCAGGCGACCTTGCTGCTGGCGGGTATGGCTGATGGAGCGGTCCAGTTCGAAGTTCTTGGTGCTCTGCTGACGCTTGTCGGACGGATACGGTGCAAGCATCGGCTGGCCGGTGGCCGGGTCCATGATCTGCTGGCCGTTGGCATCGACCAGCGGCTGGCCGGGGGCGATGGCACCGGCCGGGGTACCGGTACCGGCAGCGTTCTCAGGTGCAGCAGCACCGGCTGGCGGCTGGTTGCTCAGCGCGCCGGGAACACCCTGCGGGCCCTGGCTGCTGGCACGCTGCTCGTTGACCGACTGCTCGCTGCGCAGCGCCGGCTGGTCAGGGTTGAACTGCTCGGAGGTGGATTCGACGGCGTTGAAGTCGACGTCGGCGGACACCTCGGCCTTGTAGCGGTCGTTGCCCAGCACCGGCTGCAGGATGTTGTGCACACGCTGGGTGAGCAGGCCTTCCATGCGGCGGGTGTAGTCGAACTGCTTGCCGGCCATGGTCAGCGAGGTGTCCTGCAACTGATCGGAGAGCAGATTGCCCTTCTGGTCGACCACGGTGACCTGCGACTTGTCCAGCTCCGGCACGCTGGTGGCGACCAGGTTGACGATGGCCATCACCTGACCGGCTTCCAGGTTGCGGCCCGGGAACATTTCGACCAATACCGAAGCGCTCGGGCGGCGCTCGTCACGCACGAACACCGAGCTTTTCGGAATGGCCAGGTGCACGCGAGCAGCCTTGATGTTGTTCAGGCTGGAGATGGTACGCGCCAATTCGCCTTCCAGGCCGCGACGGTAACGGGTCGCCTCCATGAACTGGCTGGTACCCAGGCCCTGGTCCTTGTCGAGGATCTCGAAACCGATGTTGCCATCGCTTGGCGCCACGCCGGCGGCGGCCAGTTTCATGCGGGCACGGGAGAGGTCATCGGCCTTGACCAGCAGCGCGCCGGAATTGGGTTCGACGGTGTAGGGAATATCAGCGGCGGCCAGGGTTTCCATGACCTGCTTGGTGTCCATGCCGGCAAGGCTGCCATACAGCGGACGGTAGTCCGGCTGCTGCGACCAGAGCACCACGGCAAAGCCGATGGCCACGCTGGCAGCCAGCCCGACCAGCAGACCGACCTGACGCAGCATGGGCATCTGCGAGATGTTTTCCAGGAACGCCATGCCGAACAGCGGCGGCTTGGCCACGGGCGGGCCACTCTTGGCGGGGGCGTTATCGACGACTGCTTCGGCCATGACTCAATTCGTCCTCAAACCGGCATCTGCATGATGTCCTGGTACGCCTGGACCAGCTTGTTGCGCACCTGGGTCAGGGCCTGGAACGACACGCTGGCCTTCTGCGAGGCGATCATCACGTCGGTGAGGTCGACACCGCTCTTGCCGATCTCGAAGGCGTTGGCCAACTGGCTCGATGCCTGCTGGGTATCGCTGACCTTGTTGATGGCCTGGCCGAGCATGTCGGCAAAGCTGCTCTGGCCCGGGGCGAGCTCAGGCGCAGCGGCGACCTTGGGCAGCGACATGGCATCGGCCTGCATCGCGCGCATGTCCAACATCAGACGATTGAATTCAACACCTTGGCTCATGAACTTCTCTCTCCGGCGGCCGCATTTTTTTGACACTGATGCAGCGGGTAAAACGGTTAAAGCAACAAAGGTGCCAGCCTTCGCAAAGTCGCTCCGCAAAGGCACTTACCCGTACAGGCTGGCCTCGACATCCATCCCCGCATCGCGCATCTGCGCCAGCTTGTAGCGCAGCGTACGCGGGCTGATGCCCAGCCGTTCGGCAGCCTCCTTGCGACGCCCACGTTCGGCGCGCAAGGTATCGATGATCATCTGGAATTCATGACGACGCATATCGTCGCCCAGGCCACTGGACTCAGAAGCCGATTCAAGCGATGATGGCTCTGTGATATCACTGCTTGCTGGTGACAAGGGAATGGCGCCCGCCAGACAGAAATCCGCCGCCTCGATCACCCCACCCTGCTGCAGGATCAGCGCTCGCTGCAGCGCGTTGTCCAGCTCGCGCACGTTGCCAGGCCATGCGTGCGCCTGCAGGCATGCCCGCGCTTCGGCCGACAGGCGAACCGGCGCATGCTTCATCTTGCCGACATGCTTGGCCAGCAGGCGCTCGGCCAGCGGCAGGATATCGGCGCTGCGCTCGCGCAGTGGGCGCCAGGCCAGCGGGAAGACCGAAAGGCGGTAGTACAGGTCTTCACGGAAGCGCCCGGCAGCGACTTCGCCAGCCAGGTCACGGTTGGTGGTGGCCAGCACGCGAATGTCCAGGGTGATCGGCTTGCGCCCGCCGACCCGCTCGACCTCCCGCTCCTGCAGCACGCGCAGCAGCTTGGCCTGCAGGCCCAGTGGCATTTCGGAAATCTCGTCGAGCAACAGGGTGCCGCCATCGGCTTGCTCGAACTTGCCCGCCTGAGCCGCGATGGCACCGGTGAACGCGCCTTTTTCGTGACCGAACAGCGTGGCTTCGAGCATGTTGTCTGGAATCGCCGCGCAGTTGATCGCCACGAATGGCTGCGCGGCGCGCGCCGAGCGCTGGTGGATGTAACGCGCCAGCACTTCCTTGCCGGTACCCGACTCGCCCGAAATCAACACCGTGGAGTCGCTGCGCGCCACGCGGGCAGCCAGCTCGAGCAACTGCCGACTGGCCGGCTCACTGGCCACCGGCCCCTCCTCTTCGACACCCAGGTGCCCCGCGGCATGACGATCGACCAGACTCAGCAACGCCTTGGGTTCGAACGGCTTGACCAGGTAGTCGGCAGCGCCCTGACGCATCGCCTCCACCGCACGCTCCACTGCAGCGTGCGCAGTCATCAGCAGCACGGGCAGTTGCGGATGGTGACGACGCAGTTGCGCAAGCAGTTGATGGCCATCCATCCCCGGCATGTTCACATCACTGACCACCAACCCGAAGGCCTCTTCGGCCACGGCGTCCAGCGCCTCTTCTGCACTACCCACGGCGCGGTAGTCGAACCCGCCGATCTCCAGGGTATCGCCCAATGCCTGGCGCAAGGCACGATCGTCCTCGACCAACAAAACCTTGACCATCACTGCACCTCCGTCGATTGCCCGTCGATCAGCGGCAGCACCACCCGCACGCAAGTGCCACGCCCGACTTTCGAGCGCAGCTCAAGACTGCCCTGATGCGCCTTGACCACCGCCTTGACCACCGCCAGGCCGAGGCCGGTGCCGGTGGCCTTGGTCGTCAGGAACGGCTCGCCCAGGCGCGCCAGCAGCTGCGCGTCGATCCCGCTGCCAGCATCACTGACGCACAGGTGCAGGCTCTGCCCCCGACGCAACAGGTGTACTTTCAGGCGCGCGGGCTCCGAGCTTGCCTGCAGCGCGTTCTCGATCAGATTGAGCAAGGCGCCAACCAGGGTGTCGCGATTGCACAGCAACTCGCCCAAGTGCGTGTCGCACTGCCAGCGCACCGCATGGCCCTGCACATGGGAGTGCGCAGCCTGTTGCAGCGCCTGGAACAATGCCTTTGGGGTCAGCCGGTCATTGAGCGGCAACTCGCCACGGGCGAACACCAACATGTCGCGCACCTGATGTTCAAGCTCGTGCAGACGCTCCTTCAGGCTGCCGGCGAAGCGCTGACGGGTTTCCAGAGCCAGGCAGCCCTGGTCGTCGGCCAGATGGCTGGCATAGAGCATGGCCGCCGACAGGGGCGTGCGAATCTGATGCGCCAGCGAGGCAACCATGCGCCCCAACGACGACAGACGCTCGTGACGCGCCAGTTGTCCCTGCAGGCGACGGGTTTCGGTCAGGTCGTTGAGCAGCACCAACTGACCGGGCTCGGCATCCAGCGAACGGGTGGCAATGGACAAGCGTCGACCGTCACGCAGTGACACCTCGTGGCCGTCATCCTCTCGCGGCGCGAAGCTGCGGGCGATGACCTGGCGCCAGAGCTCACCGACCAACGGCGCACCGAGCAACTCACAGGCGGCAGGGTTGGCTTCGCGCACATAGCCCTGGCCGTCGATGACGATCACCCCGCCAGGCAGCAGATCCAGCAAATGCTGCAGGCGGTTGGCCAGACGCTCCTTTTCACCCAGCTCGGCCATGCGCTGTGCGCTGACCACCTCCAGCTCGCCCTTGAGCTCGCTGACGCGGGCCTCGAGCATGTTGTACGACTCACTGAGCTGGGAGGAAACCTGGTTGAACAGGGCGAACGCCTGCTCGAGCCCTTGTCGACTTTCCTGTTCGACCGGGGTGCGTCCCTGCTGCTCAGGGGCTCGGGAGATGTGGGCGGCCTGGGGCATCGTGCTCTCTCGCATGGCTGACCGTCATAAAAACGGTACTTTGCCTGCGGTGTAGCAATAGCCGTGCCGGGGATGGGGTTTCTGAAAACACACCAGCCCCTTGCAGGCGCAACGCGAGGTTGCGCCTGCAAGGGGCTGGGCTTCAGTCTTCGGCCTGGTCTTCGCCGCCCTGGCGACTCATGCCGTACTTGCGCATCTTCTCGACAAGCGTGGTTCGACGGATGCGCAGGCGTTCGGCGGCGCGGGCAACGATGCCGTTGGCGTCGTCCAGGGCTTGCTGGATCAGCCCCTGCTCCAGGCTGCCGAGATAGTCCTTCAGGTCCAGGCCTTCCGGCGGCAGCATGGCGTGGCTGGAGAAGTTCGGCGCATGGCCGTTGATCGCCACGCGCTCTTCGAGATCGCTGCGCAAGCTGTCGACCAACTGCTCGTCTTCGTCATCGACGTAGCGGAATTTTTTCGGCAGCTCGGCAACGCCGATCACCCCGTACGGATGCATGATCGCCATACGCTCGACCAGGTTGGCCAACTCACGGACGTTGCCCGGCCAGCCATGCCGGCACAGCGACATGATCGAGGCCGAGTTGAAACGGATGGAGCCGCGCTTCTCGTGCTCCATGCGCGAGATCAGCTCGTTCATCAGCAGCGGAATGTCCTCGACACGCTCGCGCAGCGGCGCCATTTCGATGGGGAAGACATTCAGGCGATAGTACAAGTCTTCGCGGAAGGTCCCCTCTTCGATCATGGTCTCGAGGTTTTTGTGGGTCGCCGCGATGATGCGCACGTCGATGCTCTGGGTCTTGTTGCTGCCAACCCGCTCGAAGGTACGCTCCTGCAGCACGCGCAGCAGCTTGACCTGCATCGGCAACGGCATGTCGCCGATCTCGTCGAGGAACAGGGTACCGCCGTTGGCCAGTTCGAAACGCCCCGCACGGCTGGTGATCGCCCCGGTGAAGGCGCCCTTCTCGTGTCCGAACAGCTCGCTTTCGAGCAGCTCGGCAGGGATCGCCCCGCAATTGACCGGCACGAAAGGCGCTTCACGGCGCTTGGAGTGATAGTGCAGGTTGCGCGCGACCACTTCCTTGCCCGTGCCGGACTCACCGAGGATCAGCACGCTGGCATCGGTGTCGGCCACCTGCTGCATCATCTGCCGCACATGCTGGATCGCGCGGCTGGTGCCAACCAGGCTGCGGAACAGGTTGGGTTCGCGCTGACGACCGCGCTCGCGCGCCTGGTCGTACATCTCACGGTAGACCTGGGCACGGTGCAGCGAATCGAGCAACTGGCTATAGCTGGGCGGCATCTCCAGGTTGGACAGCACGCGCCGGCGCAGGTCTTCAGGGAACTCGGCAGAAGAAATTTCACCTAGAAGCAGAACTGGAAGGAACTCATCCCACGCAGCCACTGTCTTAAGCAGGCCCAGGACACTCGCCGGTGCATTCACAGCCCCGATCAGCACACACAGGACTTCCCTGCTCGAAGACAATGCCTCTACCGACTGCTGCCAGTCCGCACTGGAGCAGGAGAGGTTCTCTTCGCCGAGAAAATTCAGGACCACCGCCAGATCGCGGCGGCGTTCGCTGTCGTCATCGATCAGGAGGATCTTGGTTTCACGCCACATTCAATACTAACTTCCCTAGTCATATCGGCGCCCGCAGGCGTGCTCGACATCATTCCGACTGAAATGGTCAGTGTTCGGACGTCTGAAATTTCGAAAACAGCCACTAGTTAAGTCAAAAAACAGCACACAGTCAAATTAATGGCGCGCAGCTTCTTGCATTGCCCAGCGATCAGCTGAACAGATGGTATACCTTTGTCGCGTTTTTTGCCTGACGGATCTGCGTCATCTCGTCGACTATCGATTGACGTTCACCACTTGCAAATTCAATCAATTGCCGATACACCGCCAGCAATTCATCCAGACTGCTCCTGACCTGTGCATCGTTTTCCTGCGCTTCGGCCAGGATATCCTCGACGCACACGCGACATGCCAGGTCGAGCTTGCCCACCGCATCCCAGTCGCGCTCAGCGAACGCTGCCAGCAAGGCATCGCGGGTCTCTTCGATACGTGCAATCACTTCGCTCATGTGCGCCTCCTGGAATTACTCTGCCGGCACCTGTTCGCCGATGGCGTCCCAGCCTTCCTTGACCGTGATCAGCAGGCGCGCCACTTCGTCGATGATCGCCGGGTCACTGTGGACGTTGGCTTCGATCAGGCGACGGCTCATGTACTGGTACAGGTTGTCGAGGTCGGTCAGGCTGTCGGCGTGATTCTCCAGATCCAGCCCTTCGCGCAGGCCGCCAATGATGTCGATGGCCTTGCCGATCAGAATGCCCTTCTGGGCGACGTCCTTGCGCGCGATGGCGCCCTTGGCCTGGGCCATTCGGTCAAGACCGCCCTGCATCAGCATCTGCACCAGACGGTGCGGACTGGCTTCGGAAGTCTGCGCAGCACCGTTGACTTTCTGGTACTGCCGAAGGGCCAACATCGGGTTCATGGAACTACCTCATTGCAGCGAAAAGGTTGCGTATACCTGCTGTATCGCCAGCTCGTCAAAAAACTTTAGCCATGAAACACAAAGCCCGGTACACCTGCAAGGTGTCACCGGGCTTTTGTCGCCGCTTAGCGATCAGCCTTTCTTGGCCTGGGCATTCATCGCATCGAAGATCGAGACGATCTGCTCGCCCTGCTTCTTCATCAGGCCCAGGGCGGTGTCGAGCGCTGCGTACTTCTTGGTCAGCGAGGTGGTCAGCAGCTCGGTACGGCGGTCCAGCGCAGCCTGCTGGTCCTGCAGGTTCTTGGTCACCTTGTCGAGCGCCGACTTGCGCGAATCCAGCGAACCGCCGGTCTTGACGTAGGGATCGAGGGCCTTGGTCATCCGGTCGAAAACGCCACCGTCGGCAGTGAACAGCCCCTGAATCTCCGAGCCAAGCTTCTTGTCGTTCAGTGCAGCGGTGAACTTGGTGCTGTTGAACTCAAGCGTGCCGTCTTTCTGGGTGTTGATACCCAGCTGGCTGAGGGTATTGAGCTGGGTGCCCGAACCGGCTTCGGCGACCACCTTGCCGATGTCGCTCAGCAACGAGCGCGTGGTCGGATCGTTGGTCAACGGGCCCAGGCTGGTCACGTTACCGGAAGAGTCCTTGGTCGGTGTCGTCAGGGCGGTAACAGCCTTGCGCAGGGTGTTGTAAGCATCGACAAACGACTGAACCGATTTCTTCAGGCCATCGTTATCGAGCGTCACACTCACCTTGACCCCGGTCGTGGCAGTGGGCGACGTGGTGCCGGTAAGTTCGAGGCTCAGGCCACTGACCGCGTTGTCGACGACGTTCTTGGAGCTGGTCAGCTTCAAACCGTCGACGGAGAACTCGGCATCCTGTGCCAAGGCGTCGATAAAGCCGCCCCCCGCACCCACCATCTTCTGCGTGCCATCGATGGTAAGTTCGGGGATACCGCCAACGGAAATGTCACTGCCCTTGCCGGTCGTGGTAGAGCCGAACACCAGCCGCGAACCGCCCGCCTCGTTGACGACGTTGGCGGTGATGCCTTCCTTGCCCAGTTCCTTGTTGATCTGGTCGCGCACGCTTTGCAGCGTGGAACCGGCAGCAACGTTGACCTTGTAGGTCTTGCCGTTCTGGCTGATGGTCAGCTCACCTTCGCTGATCGCTGAGGTTCCCCCCCCGGCGAACTGCTGGCTGGCGACCTTGGAGCCAGTGGCCAGTTGGCTTACCCGGATATCGTAGGTACCGGCAACCGCACTGTTGGTGGTCTTGATCTTGACCACGCTTTCGTTGGCGGACGTACCGGCAAAGGCGTTGAAGGAAGGCGCATCCTTGTCGTTGAGCTTCTTCATGGCGTCCTGGAACGCCGTGAGAGCGCTACGCAGGGAGCCGATGCCCGAGAGGATCGCCGAGTTGTTGCTCGACTGCCGAGCAATCTGGTTGGACTTGGCCGAAGTATCGGACTTCACCAAGGCATCAACGATCTTGCTGATCTCGAGGCCGTAGCCCACGCCTGTGCTAGGAGTAATTGCTGCCATGTCCTGCCCCTCTCTTCAACGCGCCCGCCTCGCTCCTGCAAGGCCGGCATGATTCGTAACGCGCAATGCTCGCCGCCGGTCAGACCTTGGCGTTGAACAGTACACTTTTGACATCGCGCAGGCTTTCGGCGATCCGCAGGGCCTCCTCGGAGGGAATCTGACGGATCAGCTCGCCGGTTTCGCTGGCGATGACCTTGACGACAATCTTGCCGGATTCTTCATCCGTGGAAAACTCAAGATTACGTCGGGTTTCTTTCAGGAATTGCTCGATCTGCGAGACGGCTTTCTTGACGTTGTCAGTGTCGTGCACCTTGACCGCGTCCTTCTTGCCACCCTCGGCGGATGCTTCCAACGGCCGCGAGACCGGCTTGTCGGCAACCTGCTCGGCCGAACGTGCGGCCGGATAAGACAGGTTCAGCTTGACGCTCATGTCCATGTCCACCACCTCGTAATGAAAAGGCGGGGGAGCGCCGCAAGTGCACTCCCCCGCCAGCAGCTATCAGGCAGATTAGCCCAGCAGCTTCAGAACTGCCGACGGCAGCTGGTTGGCCTGGGCCAGAACCGAGGTCGAAGCTTGCTGCAGGGTCTGCTGCTTGGTCAGCTGGGCAGTTTCGGCAGCGAAGTCGGTGTCCTGTACACGGCCACGAGCAGCTTCGGCGTTCTCGTTGATGTTCTGCAGGTTGTTGATGGTGCTGGTCAGACGGTTCTGGGCGGCACCCAGGTCAGCACGGTTGGTGTTGATTGCCTGCAGGGCAGCGTCGATTGCGCTGATGGCGGCGGTGAAGGTCTGCTCGGCGGCGGTGCTGTTGGCACCGGTGATGCTCTTGCCAGCCAGGGCGGTCAGCGCAGCGCCAGTACCGGTGGTTTTCATCGCGGCACTGAGAGTCACGGTGATCTGGTTGGCGGAGCCGGAGTTGGAGCCGACCTGGAAGGTCATGACGCCAGCGGTACCGTCCAGCAGGTTCTTGCCGTTCAGCTGGGTGGAGTCGGCGATACGGTCGATTTCCGACAGCATCGACTGGAACTCTTTGTCCAGAGCGTCACGGTCTTGCTGGCTGTTGGAGTCGTTTCGGGACTGGACGGCCAGTTCACGCATACGCTGCAGGATGTTGGTCTGCTCTTGCATCGCGCCTTCAGCGGTCTGGGCGATGGAGATACCGTCGTTGGCGTTCTTGATAGCCATGGTCTGACCGCGGATCTGCGAGGTCATGCGGGTAGCGATCTGCAGGCCGGCGGCGTCGTCTTTGGCGCTGTTGATTTTCAGGCCGGACGACAGACGGGTCATCGAGGTGCTCAGAGCGTCGGAAGCACGGCTCAGGTTTTTCTGAACGCCCAGAGAGGTGGTGTTGGTGTTAACGGTCAAAGCCATGACGAATTCCTCGTTGGATTGGGTACTGCGGCTTCCGGCCCTGGCGTTTGCCGGGTGT
This sequence comes from Pseudomonas sp. S44, assembly GCF_016624805.1. Classification (NCBI taxonomy): domain Bacteria; kingdom Pseudomonadati; phylum Pseudomonadota; class Gammaproteobacteria; order Pseudomonadales; family Pseudomonadaceae; genus Pseudomonas; species Pseudomonas sp. S44. Next base: position 228 of record NZ_JACVTY010000004.1, on the reverse strand, counting down.
GTGGCCTAGAGAACCTTCGTAATGGTTATCGTCGTCGTGGCGGTTTGCTTTAGGGGGTTTTGCGATTTTTTTTAGTGGCACGCTGCCACCCCAATGAAATCAAGGGTTTGACGCCAGAAATACAGCGTCCGCCGGGGCCCGCAGAACTGCCAAATAGACAGCAGAAATGCAAAAGCGGCGGCCCGGGGACCCATGGGCGGGGGTTTGGAGAACCCGCCCACCAACAAA
>NZ_JACVTY010000049.1:0-26576 GCF_016624805.1 Pseudomonas sp. S44 | reverse complement strand
CCGACCCTCTGCTTGTAAGGCAGATGCTCTCCCGGCTGAGCTAATCACCCTCGCGATGTTGCTTGTTGCGTTTGCTTCGCTGAGGCCGCGAAATTTACGCAGGTACCGATGCTAAGTCAATAGCCCCGTTGAATTTTTTTTCAAAAACCTGAAAAAGCGTCAGAACGAAAAAGGAGCCTTGTCGGCTCCTTTTGCTTTGCACAGCGGCAAGTGGCGCGTCAGCTGTAGATCATCTTGCGGCTCATGCCGCCATCGACCACAAATTCCTGGCCGGTGACGAATCCGGCCTGACGCGACAACAGCCAGGCCACCAGTGCCGCAACATCCTCCACCGTCCCTACCCTGCCCGTTGGATGCTGGGCATGGTCGGCTTCGGTGAGGGGTTCGGCGCGGCGCTGGGACGGATCGCGGGCGTCGACCCAACCAGGGCTGACGGCGTTGACCCGGATCTCCGGCCCCAGGCTCATGGCCAGGGCGTGGGTCAGTGCCAGCAGCCCGCCCTTGCTCGCGGCATAGGCCTCGGTGTCCGGCTCCGACTGACGTGCACGTGTGGAGGCCAGGTTGACGATCGCCCCGCCATGCGCGCGCAGGTAAGGCGCACAGTGCTTGGCCAACAGCATCGGGCCACTGAGGTTGACCGCCAATACACGATTCCATTGCGCAAGACTCAGGCTCTCGAGCGTATGGTTATGCGGGTTGGCGATGGCCGCGTTGCACACCAGCGCATCCAGACGTCCGAATTGGCCCAGCACCTGCGCCACACCAGCGCTGACCTGGGCCTCGTCGGAGACGTCCATGGCGATGAACCAGGCGTTGCTGCCCAGGGTCTTGGCAACCTTGGCACCGCGCTGGCGGTCCAGGTCACTCAACACCACCTGCCAACCTTCGCAGATCAGCCAGGCGGCGATGCCCAGGCCGATGCCGCGGGCGGCACCGGTTACCAAGGCCACCCGACCGTTATGGTCTGGCTCGCCACCTGTCCAGTCGATCACAGCGCTGCCAACCCACGCGCCAGGTCGGCCTGCAGATCGGCGACGTCCTCAAGCCCCACCGCAACACGAATCAGGCTGTCACGGATGCCGGCCGCCTCACGCTCCTGCGGGCTCAGACGACCGTGGGAGGTGGTCGCCGGATGGGCGATGGTGGTCTTGCTGTCACCCAGGTTCGTGGTGATCGAAATCACCCGAGTGGCGTCGATAAAGCGCCAGGCACCCTCTTTGCCGCCCTTGACCTCAAAGCTGACCACCGCGCCGAAGCCACTCATCTGGCGCTTGGCCAGTTCGTGTTGTGGGTGGCTTGGCAAGCCGGCGTAATGCACCTTTTCCACACCCTCCTGCTGTTCCAGCCATTCAGCCAAGGCCTGCGCGCTCTCGCAGTGCGCACGCATGCGCAGCTTGAGGGTCTCCAGGCCCTTGGTGAAAATCCAGGCATTGAACGGGCTGAGGGTCGGCCCCGCGGTACGCAAGAAGCCCACCACTTCCTTCATCTGCTCGGCACGACCGGCAACCACGCCGCCCATGCTGCGGCCCTGGCCGTCGATGAACTTGGTCGCGGAGTGGAAGACGATATCGGCCCCCTGCTTGAGCGGTTGCTGCAGCGCCGGCGTGCTGAAGCAGTTGTCCACTACCAGCATCGCGCCACCGGCGTGGGCGATTTCGGCCAGTGCGCCGATATCCACCAACTCCGCCAGCGGGTTGGACGGCGACTCGACGATCAGCAGCTTGGTATTGGCCTTGATGGCGTTCTTCCAACCACCAAGATCGACCAGCGGCACATAGTCCACCTGCACACCGAAGCGCTTGAAATACTTCTCGAACAGGCTGATGGTCGAGCCGAACACGCTCTGCGACACCAGCACGTGGTCGCCGGCGCTGCACAGCGACATGACCACGGCGAGAATCGCCGCCATGCCGGTGGACGTCGCCACGGCCTGCTCCGCACCTTCCATGGCCGCCAGGCGTTCCTCGAAGGCACGCACGGTCGGGTTGGTGTAGCGTGAGTAAACGTTGCCCGGCGTTTCACCGGCGAAACGCGCAGCCGCATCGGCGGCCGTGCGGAAGACATAGCTGGAGGTCAGGAACAGCGCTTCGCTGTGCTCGCCCTCGGGCGTACGGTGCTGACCGGCACGCACTGCCAGGGTGTCGAAACCGACACCCTCCAGGTCGCTGTCCAGCCGTCCGGCATCCCATTGATCCGTCATGCCGTTACTCCTAAAAAGCCCAAAGTCAGTTGTTGTACAGGTCGATGATCGCGCTGACAGCCTGGGTCTTGACCTTGGCCGCATCGTTGCGAGCCTGTTCGATACGGTCCAGGTAGGCATCGTCGATGTCGCCGGTAACGTATTCACCGTTGAACACCGCGCAATCGAAGTGCTCGATCTTGATCTTGCCGCCACCGACCGAGTCGATCAGGTCCGGCAGGTCCTGATAGATCAGCCAGTCGGCGCCGATCAACTCGGCCACCTGTTCAGTGGTACGGTTGTGGGCGATCAGTTCGTGAGCGCTCGGCATGTCGATGCCGTAGACGTTGGGGTAACGCACAGCCGGCGCCGCGGAGCAGAAGTAGACGTTCTTCGCGCCGGCCTCACGGGCCATCTGGATGATCTGCTTGCAGGTGGTGCCGCGTACGATCGAGTCATCCACCAGCATCACGTTCTTGCCGCGGAATTCCAGCTCGATGGCATTGAGCTTCTGGCGTACCGATTTCTTGCGCGCGGCCTGGCCGGGCATGATGAAGGTACGGCCGATGTAGCGGTTCTTGACGAAGCCTTCGCGGAACTTCACACCCAGGTGGTTGGCCAGCTCCAGGGCCGCGGTGCGGCTGGTGTCCGGGATCGGGATGACCACGTCGATGTCGTGCTCCGGGCGCTCGCGGCGAATCTTCTCGGCCAGCTTCTCGCCCATCCGCAGACGCGCCTTGTACACCGAGACACCGTCCATGATCGAGTCAGGACGAGCCAGGTAGACATGCTCGAAGATGCAGGGCTGCAGTTTCGGGTTGTTGGCGCACTGCTTGGTGTACATCTGACCTTCTTCGGTGATGTACACGGCCTCGCCTGGCGCCAGGTCACGGATCAGGGTGAAGCCGAGGACGTCCAGGGCAACGCTTTCGGAGGCGATCATGTACTCGACGCCTTCGTCGGTGTGGCGCTGGCCGAACACCACCGGACGAATGCCGTTGGGGTCACGGAAGCCGACGATGCCGTAGCCGGTGATCATCGCCACCACCGCATAGCCACCGACACAGCGGCTGTGCACATGGGAGACCGCCGCGAACACGTCCTCCTCGGTCGGCTGCAGCTTGCCACGTACGGCCAGCTCATGGGCGAACACGTTGAGCAGCACTTCCGAGTCGGAATTGGTGTTGACGTGACGCAGGTCGGACTCGTAGATCTCCTTGGCCAACTGCTCGACGTTGGTCAGGTTGCCGTTGTGCGCCAGGGTGATGCCATACGGCGAGTTGACGTAGAACGGCTGGGCCTCGGCCGAGGTGGAGCTGCCCGCGGTCGGGTAGCGCACGTGGCCGATGCCCATGTGGCCGACCAGGCGCTGCATGTGGCGCTGCTGGAAGACGTCGCGCACCAGGCCATTATCCTTGCGCAGGAACAACCGGCCGTCATGGCTGGTCACGATACCGGCAGCGTCCTGGCCGCGGTGCTGGAGGACCGTTAGCGCGTCATACAGCGCCTGATTGACGTTCGACTTACCGACGATACCGACGATGCCACACATGCGACGCAACCCCTACTTTGACGAAACTTGAGTGAAAAGCGCTCAGGGCCGGGATGGACCGAGCAGCTGTTCCTTGAACGGAAGATCAACTGGAGAGCTGATCCCACTGGACATCCACTGACCGGCGAAACCGAGAATCAGGTTCTTCGACCAGTCAGCGACCAATAGAAATTGTGGTATCAGGCGTGATTCCTGCCACCACGGATCCTGTTGCACCGGGCCCAGGCTGAGCAAGCCGACGGCCACCACCACCAGCAAGGCCCCGCGCGCGGCGCCGAACACCATGCCGAGGAAACGATCGGTGCCGGACAGCCCGGTCACGCGGATCAGCTCGCCGACGAGGAAGTTGATCATCGCCCCCACCAGCAGGGTGGCGACGAAAAGAATGGTACACCCGGCGATGATCCGTGCCGAGGGTGTCTGGATATAGCTCTCCAGGTACTGCGACAGCGACCCGCCGAACATCCAGGCGACCGCGCCGGCAATGATCCAGATGAGCAAGGACAAGGCTTCCTTGACGAAGCCGCGCTTGAGACTGATCAGTGAGGAAACGGCGACGACCGCAATGATCGCCCAATCAACCCAGGTAAATGCCACGGTGCTGCCTGCAGACGTTTGAGGCGGCGCATTTTAACAGAGCGAAGGGCTTGGGGTAAGCGGAATGTCACGTCGCTGAAGGCCTGCAGCCTGACTTCCAGGACAACTTTGCCGCATTCGCGAAGGGTGGAATCAGAACGAAAAACGGCCCTGCCCGACCTGCATCAAGGCGCAGATCGGGCAGGGCCGTCCGGATTCAGCCTCGTTCCGGCTGGAAACGAACCACGATACCCTTGAGATTCTGCTGGCGGTTGATCACATCACGCACACGCTCCGCTTCAGCACGCTCGATCAGCGGACCGACGAACACCCGGTTCATGCCGTCAGCCGAACGGATGTAGGCGTTGTAGCCCTGGCTGCGCAGGGTCTTCTGCAGGTTGTCGGCGCCAGCACGGTTGGACAGGCTGGCCAACTGGATCGACCAGCTCACCGGCAGACCGTTGCCATCGATCTTCGACGCTGCCGCCGGCTTGCTTGCGCTGGCGGTGGCAGCAGGTGCCGGAGTGGCAGGCTGCACCGGGCGCGCTTCAGCTTTAGCGGCAGGCGCTGGGGCTGGCGACTTGGCCACCGGCACCTGTGCGACCTGCGAAGGTGACGGCGTGATCGGCTGGCTTGGCGCGCTGACCGGTGCAGTGGACTCATCGACCACCACCGGCGCTTGCTCCGAGGGATCGGGCAGCGCCTGGGGCTCCGGCACCTGCACAGGCTCCACCTTGACGTCAGGCAGGCTTGGCATGGCCGGCGCCTGGGGCGCCTCGACACGCACCTGGCGCATCTCGTCCTCGCGGGTGAACAGCATCGGCAGGAAGATCACCGCCAGCGCCACCAGCACCAGCGCACCGACCATGCGCTGCTTCATCCCTTTATCCAGCACTGCCATCTACTCCATCCTCCGGGACCTGCCGCTCGAGCCATTCCAGGGCTTGGCCGACGCAGAAAAACGAACCGAACAGCAAGATCTGGTCATCCGCCGTTGCCTGTGCACACTGCCCTTCTAGGGCAGCGGCGACACTGGCATAAGACTTCACCGTAGCACCTTGGTTCGTCAAGGCAGTGGCCAGTTCGGCAGCCGCACGACTGCGCGGGGTATCCAGGGGGGCTACCGCCCAGTCGTCGACCAGGCCCTGCAGTGGCGCGATCACGCCTTCCAGGTCCTTGTCGGCGAGCAGGCCGAACACCGCCAACCGACGCCCCTTCAACGGACGCGCGGACAGGCGGCGGGCCAGGTACTCGGCGGCATGCGGGTTGTGCCCGACATCCAGCAGCAGCTCCACCGTCTTGCCCTGCCAGGTCAACTGGCGACGGTCCAGGCGACCGGTAATGCGGGTATCGAGCAACGCCCGGCGAACCTGCTCGGCTTGCCACGGCAAGCCCATCAGCAGGTAGGCCTGCAGTGCCAGGGCAGCGTTTTCCATGGGCAGGTCGAGCAGCGGCAGGTCATGCAGCGCCACCGGCTGACCGTCGGTCGTGGTGCCACGCCAGCTCCAGCGGCCTTCGGCGCTGTCCAGGTCGAACTCACGGCCACGCAGGAAAAGCGGCGCAGCCAGTTCGGCGGCCTTGTCCAGCAGTGGCTGCGGTGGGTCCAGGTCGCCACATAGCGCCGGCTTGCCCGCACGGAAGATGCCAGCCTTCTCGAAGGCCACCCGTTCACGGGTATCACCCAGGTAATCGACATGGTCAACACCGATGCTGGTCACCAGCGCCATGTCGGCGTCTACCACGTTCACGGTGTCCAGACGGCCACCCAGGCCCACTTCGAGCACCACGGCATCGAGCTGCGACTGTTGGAACAGCCAGAAGGCCGCCAATGTACCCATCTCGAAGTAGGTGAGGGAAATCTCGCCCCGCGCCGCCTCGACGGCGGCGAAGGCTTCGCACAGACGCTCATCGCTGGCTTCGACGCCATCGATCAGCACCCGCTCGTTGTAACGCAACAGGTGCGGCGAGCTGTACACGCCGACCTTCAAGCCCTGGGCACGCAGCAACGAGGCGATGAACGCACAGGTCGAACCCTTGCCGTTGGTGCCGGTGACCGTCACCACCCTCGGCGCCAGCCGACCGAGCGCGAGGCGCGCCAGCACCTGCTGTGAACGCTCCAGGCCCATGTCGATGGCCGAAGGGTGCAACTGCTCGAGGTATGCGAGCCACTCGCCCAGGGTACGCTGGCTCATCACGCGACGACGGCCGCTTCTTTTGCCTGCTCGGGAGTCGGTTGGCCGGTCATCTGTGCCAGCAGGCGGGCCAGGCGTGGACGCAGCTCATGACGGGAGATGATCAGGTCGATGGCACCATGCTCCAGCAGGAACTCGCTGCGCTGGAAGCCTTCCGGCAGTTTTTCGCGCACGGTCTGCTCGATCACACGCGGGCCGGCGAAGCCGATCAGCGCCTTCGGTTCACCGACGATGACATCACCCAGCATCGCAAGACTGGCGGACACACCACCATAGACCGGGTCGGTCAGTACCGAGATGAACGGGATGCCTTCTTCACGCAGGCGCGCCAGCACCGCCGAGGTCTTGGCCATCTGCATCAGCGAGATCAGCGCTTCCTGCATGCGCGCACCGCCGGAGGCGGAGAAACAGATCATCGGGCAACGGTTTTCCAGGGCGTAGTTGGCTGCGCGCACGAAGCGCTCGCCGACGATGGCACCCATCGAACCACCCATGAAGGAGAACTCGAAGGCGCTGACCACGATCGGCATGCCCATGAGTGTGCCGCTGACCGAGACCAGCGCGTCCTTCTCGCCGGTCTGCTTCTGCGCGGCGGTCAGGCGATCCTTGTACTTCTTGCCATCACGGAACTTCAGGCGATCGACCGGTTCCAGGTCAGCGCCCAGCTCGGCGCGGCCTTCGACATCGAGGAAGATGTCGATACGCTCACGGGCGCCGATACGCATGTGATGGTTGCACTTGGGGCAGACGTCGAGTGTTTTTTCCAGCTCCGGACGATACAGCACGGCTTCGCAAGCCGGGCACTTGTGCCACAGGCCTTCCGGCACCGAGCTCTTCTTCACCTCGGAACGCATGATCGAAGGGATCAGTTTGTCTACCAACCAGTTGCTCATGCTCTATTCTCCCGTTTTGGCCGGTGGCAGGCTTGCTGTCGCCTGCCCTGCCCCGACCCTTGAGCTCAAATTCGTGTTCTAAACGACGATGGACCGGTCACAGGGACCACCCGCGCACCACTCCACCTTCAACCTGTACGCCGACGCCCCTGGCGTCGCGTGTTCTGATGACCAGCCCCACGGGGCCAGCCGGGCAGCACCGGGCTGCGATAGCTATGGACGATGGCACGCCGCCAACCGTCACATCCGCCGTCACGCCGCGCGGACCGCGCGCATGAAGGCTTCGATCTTGCTGGCATCCTTGATGCCCTTGGCCTGCTCGACGCCGCCACTGACGTCCACCGCATAGGGGTTGACCTGGACGATGGCCTGACCGACGTTGTCCGCCGACAACCCACCCGCGAGGATGATCGGCTTGCTCAAGCGCGCCGGCACCAGCGACCAATCGAAGGCTTCGCCAGTCCCCCCCGGCACACCAGCCACGTAGGTGTCCAGGAGAATGCCACGGGCGCCGGAGTACTGCTGGCAGGCAGCCTCGAGATCATCCCCGGGGCGCACTCGCAGGGCCTTGATCCATGGGCGGTGATAGCCTTCGCAATCGGCGGGGGTTTCGTCGCCGTGGAACTGTAGCAGGTCCAGTGGAACCACCTCGAGGATCTCGTTCAGCTCACAGCGTGACGCGTTGACGAACAGCCCCACCGTGGTCACGAAGGGCGGCAACTGCTCGATGATCGCCCGCGCCTGGCGCACATCCACCGCGCGCGGGCTCTTGGCATAGAAGACGAAGCCAATGGCATCGGCACCGGCCTCGACGGCGGCCAGCGCGTCTTCGATGCGGGTAATCCCGCAGATCTTGGTGCGGACGTTGCTCATGGACGACGAACCTTGAGTGATCGGTGAAAGGCCGGATGTTAGCAAATGACGTTTCGCCCGTCAGTCTGCCAACGCCTCGTAGCCGGTAAGAAAGTGTGGGCCGATGTAACGCTGCGGCAGGGCGAACTCTTCCGGATACTCCACCTGCACCAGGTACAGGCCATAAGGATGCGCCGTCACGCCCCCCTCCCGACGGTTGCGCCCCTCCAGCACCTCGCGGGCCCATTGCACAGGGCGCTCGCCGGCACCGATGGTCATCAGCACACCGGCGATATTGCGCACCATGTGATGCAGGAAAGCCGTGGCGCGCACGTCGAGGACGATCATCCGACCATGGCGGGTAACGCGCAGGTGGTGGATATGCTTGACCGGCGACTTGGCCTGGCATTGGCTGGCCCGGAATGCGCTGAAGTCGTGGGTGCCGAGCAGGTATTCGGCGGCCTCGGCCATCGCCGCGACATCCAGCGGGCGGTGATTCCAGGTTACCTCTTCGGCCAGGTGCGCCGGACGGATGGGATCGTTGTAGATGACGTAGCGGTAACGCCGGGCAGTGGCCTTGAACCGCGCATGGAAGTGCGCCGGCATCGTCCGTGCCCAGGCCACGCTGATGTCATGGGGCAGGTTGAAGTTGGTGCCCAGGGTCCAGGCACGTTCGTCACGCACGGCGCGGGTATCGAAGTGCACCACCTGGCCACAGCCGTGAACGCCAGCGTCGGTGCGCCCGGCGCACATCACACTGATCGGCGAGTCGGCGACCTTCGACAATGCCTGCTCCAGCGCCTGCTGGACACTGGGCACACCGCTGGCCTGGCGTTGCCAGCCGCGGTAGCGCGAACCTTTGTATTCCACGCCCAGGGCGATGCGCGAGTACCCTTCGGCCGCCGATTCGGCCGCGTCGATGTCGTTGATGTCCAAGAAAGCCAAACCTGTGGATGAAACGAAAAGGCGGCCATTATAACGACAACGGCAGCCCACAGGGCTGCCGTTGTCCGATCAGGGCAAGCTACGCGTCAGACCAGACGCGACAGCATGTCCTGCGCCTCCTGGCGCTGGCCGTCGTCGCCATCCTTGACCACCTCGTCGAGGATATCGCGGGCGCCCTGGTGATCGCCCATGTCGATGTAGGCCCGAGCCAGGTCGAGTTTGGTCGCCACTTCGTCGGTGCCGGAGAAGAAGTCGAAGTCCAGGTCATCCAGGGCTCCGGGCTCGAGCGCCGCATCCTCGGCGGTGAAGTGCGGCTCCAACGACGGCGATGCCAGGCTCTGCGACAACTTGTCGAGCTCGGCGTTGACGTCACTGAGTTCCGAGGCGAAGTGCTTGTCGGCTGGCGATTCGTCATCCAGCGACAACGACAGGTCGAAGTCGTCCGGCAGCTCGAGTTCGGAAATGGGGTCGAATTCCGGAATTTCGTCGAATGCAGCCAGCTCGGCGGCGACATCCACGGGCGCCTCCGGCTCGGCAGCAGGCGGCGCGGCTACGGCCGGCTCACCGACATCCAGATCGAAGTCCGCCAGATCATCCAGGCTTTGTGGCTCGGATTGCGCCTGAGCCTGGGCCAGCAATGCCTCGAAATCGTCGTCGGCATCGCTCTCGACGGCCGGCTCGGCCTGCACCGCCGGCTCAACCACGACCTCGGGCGCTTGCGTCGCGTCAGGTGCATCCAGCACCGGGGCATCGAGCGAGTCGTCAAGCGCGAGGTCATCGTCCAGACTCAGGTCAAACGCACTGTCCAGATCGTCCGTGGCGGTGACGGGCACCTCATCGAGCTCTGGCACGCTGTCCAGCACAGGCTCTGGCTGGGGCGCCGCGGCCACCGCTTCGTCGACAACCGGCTCGGGCTCTGCGACAGGTGCCGCCTCGTGGTCCTGGAGCAGCTCCTGCACATACTGCTCGTCCATCTCCGCAGCCAGCGCAGCCGCGCCGAGCCCTGCCGCCGCAACCCCGAGCATGGCCGGATAACGTTGCTTGAGCCCCTCGACTTCGCCCTGGTTCTCAGGTGTGCCGGGCAACTGGCGCTCCTGGCCGACGAACGCGTCCTGATCGCCTTGGCGAGCGTAGACTTCCATCAATTTAAGGCGCAGGTCGCTGCGCTGCGGCTCGGCAGCCACCACCGGTTCCAGCAGAGTAGCTGCGTGATTCAAGCGCCCCTTGGCGACGCTCTCGTCGACCTCGGCCAATAGCGTCGCGTGCGGATCGGCATCAGTCGGCGCACTGGCAACGACTGGCTTTTCCGCCGCCGCCGCGGCTGCAGCGGAGGCCGCCACCACGGCAGGCGACAAGGTCACGCTCGGCGCCGAGACATCCAGTCCATCGAAGCTGCTGGGCGGCAGGTCCAGATCAGGACCGCGCTCACCTTCCTCGGCCAAGGCTCGGGCCATGCGCAGGTGCTTCTCAGCCTCCTGCTGGGCCTTGCGCTTGCGCGCCAGAAGCAGCAACAGCAGCAGCAACACGAGGAAGGCCGAGCCCGCCAATAGCGCCAGCAACAGCGGATTGCCCAGCAGTTCGTCGAGTGCACTCGGTGGCTGCTCCGGCGCCGCCGCTGCTTGCGGCGCAGTATCCGCTGCTGCAGGCGGCGGCGTGACCGCAGGTTCGGCAGGGGCCAAGTGGGCGTTGACCACCGGCTCGACGGGCGGCGTCGCGGCTACAGGTGCTGCAGGCTCGGCGGCCCCTTGCGCCTCGAGACGCGCCAACTGGTCGTTCTTCAATTCGATCAGACGCTGCAGCTTGTCCAGCTGGCTCTGCAGGTCGGTCATCCGGCTCTTGAGTTCTTCGTTGTCGCGGCGGCTGGTATCCAGGCTTTCCTGGGCCACGGCCAGCTTGTCGCTCAGCGCCTTGGCGCTGTCGGCCCCGGTCTGTGTGCCGGGCGCAACCAGCCGCAGGTTATCGCCCTGGGCGATACGTGCAGGCGCGGCTTCGGCAGCACCCCGACGGGTGGCGTCCAACTGTCGCGCACGCGGCCCCAGGCGCCGACCTTCGCGCCAGGCGGCGTACTGCTCGGAAACCTCGCGGATCGCCTCACCCTGGGCAATGCTGCGGATCTGCTGCTCGTCTGGAAGGCGCAGGACCTGACCGGTCTTGAGCTGGTTGATGTTATTGCCGATGAAGGCATCGGGGTTCAGGGCCTGGATCGCCAACATGGTCTGCTGGATCGAACCGCCGTGGGTGTTGCGTGCAGCGATCTGCCAGAGCGTGTCGCGCTGGCGAGTCGTGTAGCTGGCGGCGCTCACTGCCGGGCTGATGGCGCCCTGGGCAGGCTTGGCGCTGGCCTGCTGCGGCTGGTCGAGCGCCACGTTGTAGTCACGCAACAGCCGCCCTTGGGGCCACATCACCTGAACCAGGAACTTGACCACCGGCTCCGGCAGCGGCTTGCTGGAAGTCACGCGCAACACGCTGCGACCGTTGGGGTTGATCACCGGCGTGAACGTCAGGTCTTCCAGATAAGCGGGCAGCGTCACCCCAGCCTTGGCGAACTCCTCGGGAGGGGCCAGGCTTGGCGCCACTTCAGCGGCGGTGAGGTCGCGCACATCGAGCAACTCGATCTCGGCATCCAGCGGCTGGTTCTGCGCCGACTTGAGGGTCAGCTCCCCCAGGCCAAGGGCATTGGCCATGCCGGACGACAGCGCCGAGGCGGCCGCGATGGCCAGAACCAGTTTGCGAATTCGAAGCATGACCTCTTCCCTTGTATGAATCGTCCTAAAAACCTGCCAGTGGTGTAGGACAAAATTGCTGGCCAGTATCTTTTACGCCATTTTTTTTATCAACAATTGCGCCAATTGTACGGCGTTGAGCGCCGCACCCTTGCGCACGTTGTCGGTGGTCAGCCACAAGTTGAGCTGCTGATCCTCGTCGACGCCATGGCGTACACGACCAACATAGACCACGTCTTGCCCCACTGCGTCACCGACGGGTGTCGGATAATCGTCATTTTCCACACGCTCGACGCTGGCAGCGGCGTCCAGCGCCTGGTTGACCGATTGCAGATCGACCGACTGGCGACTCTGCACCGTCACACTGAAGCTATCGCCGAAAAACACCGGGACTTGAACGCAGCTCACGGAAATCTTCAGCTCAGGCAAGCCCAGCAGCGTACGTAACTCGCTGACCAGGCGACGCTCCAGCGCTGCATGCCCCTGCTCATCGGTAGTCCCCACCTGCGCCAACAGGTTGAACGCCACCTGGCGATCAAAGAAACGCGGCTCCAACGGGCGGGCGTTGAGCAACTCGGCCGTCTGCCGCGCCAACTCGTTCACCGCTTCACGCCCCTGGGACGAAACAGCCAGGCAGGCCATTACCTGGACCCGCTCGATATCCAGCAACCCCTTGAGCGGCGCCAGCGCGACGGCCAGCGCGACAGCGGCGCTGCTTGGGCTGGCCAGCAAGGCTGGCAATTCAAGGCTGTCGACGACTTCGCCATTGGCCTCCGGCACCAGCGCCAGCGCGTCATCCAGCCCGCCAGACAGGTCGATCACCGAGCAGCCGGCCTCGCGCGCCTTCTGCGCAAAGCTGCGGCTGACTGCAGCACCGGCGGCGAAGAACGCCAGCCTGACCTGGGCGAAGTCGAAGCTGTCCACCTCACGCACTCGCACATTCTTGCCAGCAAACATCACACTGCTGCCGGCAGATTCCATACTGGCCAGCAGGTGCAGGGTCGCGACCGGGAACTCCAGCTCCTCGAGAATCTGCACGAGGGTCTCACCGACACTTCCGGTGGCGCCGACGACGGCGATATCTAGGGGTTGGCTCATGGTTTGGCTCCTTCTGCGGGTACGGCGGGAGCGGCACTTTACTTGATTGCCGCACAAACAAAAAACCCGCGCTGTCTCCAGCGCGGGTTTTCGATCAACTTGAGGCGATCAACGCTCCAGCAGAATCCGCAACATGCGGCGCAGCGGCTCGGCAGCGCCCCACAGCAACTGGTCGCCGACAGTGAAGGCGCCCAGGTACTGGGACCCCATGTTCAGCTTGCGCAGACGGCCGACCGGAATGTTCAGGGTACCGGTCACGTTGGTAGGACTCAGTTCCTGCATGCTGATCTCACGCTGATTCGGCACCAGCTTCACCCATGGGTTGTGCTGGCTGATCATGCCTTCGATATCGGCGATCGGCACATCCTTGTTCAGCTTGATGGTAAGCGCTTGGCTGTGGCAGCGCATGGCACCGATACGTACGCAGATGCCATCGACCGGGATCGGGCTCTTGAAGCGGCCAAGGATCTTGTTGGTCTCGGCCTGAGCCTTCCACTCTTCGCGGCTCTGCCCGTTCGGCAGTTCCTTGTCGATCCACGGGATCAGGCTGCCAGCCAGCGGCACGCCGAAGTTTTCAGTCGGGTAGGCTTCGCTGCGCATGGCTTCGGCAACCTTGCGGTCGATGTCGAGGATCGCGCTGGCCGGGTTGGCCAGATCGTCGGCCACCGCAGCATGGGTTGCCCCCATCTGCTTGATCAGCTCGCGCATGTTCTGCGCACCGGCACCGGAGGCCGCCTGGTAAGTCATGGCGCTCATCCACTCGACCAGGCCAGCTTCGAACAGCCCGCCCAGGCCCATCAGCATCAGGCTGACGGTGCAGTTGCCGCCGATGTAGTTCTTGGTGCCGGCGTCCAGCTGCTGGTCGATGACCTTGCGGTTGACCGGGTCGAGGATGATGACTGCATCATCCTGCATTCGCAGGGACGAGGCAGCGTCGATCCAGTAACCCTGCCAGCCGGCTTCACGCAGCTTGGGGAAGACCTCGTTGGTGTAGTCGCCGCCCTGGCAGGTCAGGATCACGTCGAGGGTCTTGAGCTCTTCGATCGAATAAGCGTCCTTGAGCGGAGCAATATCCTTGCCCACGTTCGGGCCTTGGCCACCCACGTTGGAGGTGGTGAAGAACACCGGCTCGATAAGGTCGAAGTCCTGCTCCTCCAGCATCCGCTGCATGAGCACGGAACCGACCATACCGCGCCAACCGATCAGACCTACACGTTTCATCGCAACTACACCTTTGCTAAAAAGTGGGCCGCCACCGAAGGGAAACGATGGCGGGCCAGAGAGATTACAGATTCCGCAGCGCTGCGACTACTGCGTCGCCCATTTCCTGCGTACCGACCTTGGTGCAACCGGCCGACCAGATGTCACCGGTGCGCAGACCCTGATCCAGCACCAGGCTCACAGCCTGCTCGATCGCCTCGGCAGCGGCCTGCTGGTTGAAGCTGTAACGCAGCATCATCGATACGGAGAGGATGGTCGCCAGCGGGTTGGCGATACCTTGGCCTGCGATGTCAGGCGCCGAACCGTGGCAAGGCTCGTACATGCCCTTGTTGTCGGCATCCAGCGAAGCAGAAGGCAGCATGCCGATGGAACCGGTCAGCATGGAAGCCTCATCCGACAGAATGTCACCGAACATGTTGTCGGTCACCACCACGTCGAACTGCTTGGGTGCGCGCACCAGTTGCATCGCGGCGTTGTCGACGTACATGTGGCTCAGCTCGACGTCCGGGTAGTCCTTGGCGACGTCTTCGACCACTTCGCGCCACAGCTGGCTGGAAGCCAGGACGTTGGCCTTGTCCACCGAGCACAGTTTCTTGCCGCGCACGCGAGCCATGTCGAAGCCCACGCGGGCGATACGGCGCACTTCACTCTCGCTGTAGGGCAGCGTGTCATAGGCTTGGCGCTCGCCACCTTCGAGCTCGCGCTGGCCACGCGGAGCACCAAAGTAGATGCCGCCGGTCAGCTCGCGGACGATGAGGATGTCCAGCCCGGAGACGATCTCGGGCTTGAGCGACGAAGCGTCAGCCAGTTGCGGATAGAGAATCGCAGGACGCAGGTTGGCAAACAGGCCCAGTTGCGCACGAATCTTCAGCAGACCGCGTTCAGGACGGATATCACGCTCGATCTTGTCCCACTTCGGCCCGCCGACGGCGCCGAGCAGGACGGCATCGGCCTTGCGCGCGCGCTCCAGGGTTTCGTCAGCCAGCGGTACGCCGTGCTTGTCGATGGCCGCACCACCGATCACGTCGTGCTCCAGGGTGAAGTCCAGGCCGAACTTGTCGTTGGCCAGCTCCAGCACCTTGACCGCCTCGGCCATGATTTCCGGACCGATGCCATCACCTGGGAGAATCAGAATCTGCTTGCTCATGCTTTCCTCTATTCATTCAAACAGCGCGGCTCGGTCAGCCACGCCGGAAACTCTATCGCTCGGCCCACAGCACCAGGACATCCGTGCTGAAGGAGCCATCGGCTTCGATCTGGTAATACTGCCGCACTTCCTCGCCCATCGCCTGCTGCAACTGGCGGATGGCCACACGCATCGGTTCGGGAGTACGCATGCGCTCCACCCAGGATGCGAACTCCAGGCGCAGGCGCTGGCGGCTATGGCTGCGCGTGAACAGCCCTGCCTCGCTGACCTGACGCTGCCACTGGGCGGCAGAATAATCGCGTACATGGCTGGTGTCGCGCAGCACTTCGACACTTTGCAGGTAGGTGTCGAGCAACGGGCTGCCCGGCGACATGACATCGACGAACGCCGCCACGCCACCCGGCTTGAGCACCCGACGCACTTCACGCAGTGCCAGGCCCAGGTCGCTCCAGTGGTGTGCCGAGTAACGGCTGAAGACGAATTCGAACGACGCGTCGGCGAACGGCAGACGCTCGGCGGCACCGCGCTCGGTGACGATATTGGCCAGCTCACGCTCGCTGGCGGCCTTGGCAACCACGTCAAGCATCGACTGGGAAAGATCGTATGCCACGACTTGGGCCACCAGTGGCGCCACGTGAAAACTGACATGACCGGCGCCACAGCCCAGGTCCAGCACGCGAGCAGCGCCCTGCCCTTGCAGTTCGGCCTGCAGCAGGGCGAACTCGCTGCCCTGGGCATGCACGGTGCTGCTGAGGTAGGCGCTGGCCTGTTCGCCGAACTGACGCTGGACTACTTCGGTGTGGCTGGTACCCGTCATGATTCAATCCTTTTGGTTTTATTGCCTGTACCGGCCTCTTCGCGGGCAAGCCCGCTCCCACTGGTACAGCATTGCCTCAGGCCTTGCGATATCTGTAGGAGCGGGCTCGCCCGCGAAGAGGCCGGTAGTGTCACCTACCTGCTTCAGGCATCCCGGAACAGCCAGGGCTGCGTGGCGCGGTGCTTGCCTTCGAAGGCCTTGATCGCGTCGCTGTCCTGCAAGGTCAGACCGATGTCGTCCAGGCCGTTGAGCAGGCAATGCTTGCGGAACGCATCGATCTCGAAGTGCAGCACCTTGCCGTCTGGACGGGTAACAGCCTGCGCCTGCAAGTCGATGGTCAGCTGGTAGCCCGGGTTGGCTTCGACCTGCTTGAACAACTCATCCACTTCCTCATCGCTGAGGATGATGGGCAGCAGGCCGTTCTTGAAGCTGTTATTGAAGAAGATGTCGGCAAAGCTCGGCGCAATGATGCTGCGGAAACCGTACTCGTCCAGCGCCCAAGGGGCATGCTCGCGGCTGGAGCCACAACCGAAGTTTTCCCGCGCCAGCAACACGCTGGCACCCTGGTAGCGTTCGTGGTTGAGCACGAACTCCTGGTTCACCGGGCGCTTGCTGTTGTCCTGGTAGGGCTGGCCCACGTCCAGGTAGCGCCACTCGTCGAACAGGTTGGGGCCGAAGCCGGTACGCTTGATCGACTTGAGAAACTGCTTGGGGATGATCTGGTCGGTGTCGACGTTGGCACGATCCAACGGCGCGACGAGGCCGGTGTGCTGGGTAAAGGCTTTCATGCTGCGCTCCCTTGGATCAACTCGCGGACATCGATGAAGTGGCCGGTTACCGCAGCGGCGGCGGCCATGGCCGGGCTGACCAGGTGGGTACGACCACCGGCGCCCTGACGGCCTTCGAAGTTGCGGTTGGACGTCGAGGCGCAATGCTCGCCGCTTTCCAGGCGGTCCGGGTTCATCGCCAGGCACATGGAGCAACCTGGTTCACGCCACTCGAACCCCGCCTCGAGGAAGATCTTGTCCAAGCCCTCACGCTCGGCCTGGGCCTTGACCAGACCCGAACCCGGCACGACGATGGCTTGCTTGACGGTAGCGGCAACCTTGCGGCCCTTGGCGATGTCCGCCGCAGCGCGCAGGTCTTCGATCCGCGAGTTGGTGCAGGAGCCGATGAACACGCGGTCCAGCTGGATATCAGTGATCGCCTGGTTGGCGGTGAGCCCCATGTACTTGAGTGCGCGCTCGATCGAACCACGCTTGATCAGATCGGCCTCGGCGGCCGGATCCGGCACGCGCTGGTCGACGGCGAGCACCATTTCCGGGGAAGTGCCCCAGCTGACCTGCGGCTTGATCTGTGCGGCGTCGAGTTCGACCACGGTGTCGAACACGGCATCGTCGTCGGAAACCAGGTCTTTCCAGGCTTCGACGGCACGCTTCCAGTCCTCGCCCTTCGGCGCATACGGACGGCCTTCGACATAGGCAACGGTAGTCGCATCGGTAGCCACCAGGCCGACACGGGCACCGGCTTCGATGGACATGTTGCAGATGGTCATGCGGCCTTCCATCGACAGCTCGCGAATAGCGCTGCCGGCGAACTCCATGGCGTGGCCGTTGCCACCGGCAGTGCCGATCTTGCCGATCACGGCAAGCACGATATCCTTCGCGGTGACGCCGACAGGCAACTGGCCTTCGACGCGCACCAGCATGTTCTTCATCTTCTTGGCGACCAGGCACTGGGTGGCGAGCACGTGCTCGACCTCGGAGGTGCCGATGCCATGGGCCAAGGCCCCGAAGGCGCCATGGGTCGAGGTGTGCGAGTCACCGCAGACCACGGTCATGCCCGGCAAGGTGGCGCCCTGCTCCGGGCTGATGACGTGGACGATGCCCTGGCGCTCGTCGTTCATCTTGAATTCGACGATGCCGTATTCGTCACAGTTCTCGTCCAGGGTCTGCACCTGCAGGCGCGACACCTGGTCGACGATGGCCTCGATACCACCCTTGCGCTCTGGCGTAGTCGGCACGTTGTGGTCGGGCGTGGCGATGTTGGCGTCGATGCGCCAGGGCTTGCGATTGGCCAGGCGCAGGCCTTCGAAAGCTTGCGGCGAAGTCACTTCATGGATGATGTGACGATCGATATAGATCAAGGACGAGCCATCGTCGCGCCGTTTGACTTCGTGCGCATCCCAGAGTTTGTCGTAGAGCGTTTTGCCAGCCATCAGACTGTTCCTCATCAGCGTCTTTCTATGCCAATAACCCCTTGGCTTGTACGGACGATGCTATGGGGTTAGATTGAATAACTCAAATTCATAATTTTTATACTTTGGATAACCAATAGGAATTCGAGCGCATGGACCTCGCCAACCTCAGCGCTTTTATCGCCATCGCCGAAACCGGAAGTTTTTCCGGCGCCGGTGAACGCCTGCACCTGACCCAACCCGCCGTCAGCAAACGCATCGCCGGCCTGGAGCAGCAACTGGATGTACGCCTGTTCGATCGCCTGGGCCGTGAGGTCACCTTGACCGAAGCCGGCCGAGCCCTGCTGCCTCGCGCCTATCAGATCCTCAATGTACTGGATGATACGCGCCGCGCCCTGACCAATTTGACAGGAGAAGTTACCGGGCGCCTGACCCTGGCCACCAGCCATCATATCGGCCTGCACCGCCTGCCCCCGCTGCTAAGGGCTTTCACCCGACAGCACCCTTCCGTGGCACTGGATATTCAGTTTCTAGATTCAGAAACGGCCTACGACGAAGTTCTCCATGGCCGCGCGGAAATCGCAGTGATCACCCTGGCCCCCGAGCCCCATCACCTGGTCCGGGCCGTTCCAGTGTGGGACGACGCCCTGGATTTCGTAGCGGCCCCGGAGCACGCCCTGGCCCTTGATAGCGATGTCAGCCTGGCCGATATCGCCCGCCACCCCGCCGTGTTCCCCGGCGGCAACACCTTTACCCACCACATCGTGCAGCGCTTGTTCGAGAGTCAGGGCCTGACGCCGAACATCGCCATGAGCACCAACTACCTGGAGACCATCAAGATGATGGTTTCAATCGGCCTCGCGTGGAGCGTGCTGCCACGTACTATGCTCGATGAACAGGTTGCACCCATCGCCTTGCCCGGCATACAGCTGTCGCGCCAGCTAGGCTACATTTTGCATACGGAACGAACGCTGTCGAATGCGGCAAAGGCGTTCATGGCATTGCTCGACAGCCACTCGGGGTCCGCCTGACCGTCCATCAGCCAGGCATTTCACTTACAAGGACGCTTCATCCGCCAAAGGTCTGGTACCGATGCCCAAATCAGCAAACCGCTTTCCGCGCCTGCCGCGCATCCCTGCGGTCGATCCCCAGGAGTCCGAGCAGGCCTGGCAGAATGCTCCGCAATTGCTCGCCGCGCTCAACGGCGCACGCCTGGGCGCATGGCTGTGGGATATCGAAACCGGCCGGGTGAGCTGGTCACGAGGCACGCAGGCGCTGTTCGGCTTCGATCCCCTGCGCCCGTTGCCCGCGGATATCGACTACCTGGACCTGCTGCCGGAGGAGGATCGCGCCCGCACCCGCCAGCTGTTCCACGCCGTGGTCAACGGCGAGCCCGTGGAGCAGGCCATGCGCCATCGCATCCGCTGGCCGGACGGCAGCCTGCACTGGCTGGAAATCAATGGCAGCCTGACCCACGATCGCCATGGCCGTCCACAGATGATCGGCGTGATCCGCGAGATCACCCGTCAGCGCGATCGCGAAACCGCACTGATCAACTCGGAAAAGCGTTTTGCCACCCTCTTCCACCTCAGCCCCAATGCCATCCTCCTGACCCGCCGCCACGATGGCATGATCTTCGAGGTCAACCAGCACTTCGAGGACATGTTTGGCTGGCCCGGCGCCCAGGTCGTCGGCAAGACCAGCGTGGAACTCGGCCTCTGGGTGCACCCCGAGCAGCGCCAGCAGGTACTGGAAGCCACTCGCAACAATGGCAGCCCGGTGATCATGGAAGTCCAGTTCCGTGCCACCAGCGGCAACATCCACGATGGCATCCTCTGCACCCAGGGTATCGAGCTCGAAGGCATCACCTACCTGATCAGCACCTTTGTCGACACCACCGAACGCAAGCGGGCCGAGCAGGCACTCAAGGACAGCCAGGAGCGCCTGGACCTGGCCCTGGACTCGGCGCAGTTGGGCACCTGGGACTGGCACATTCCCAGCGGCATGCTCTATGGCTCGGCGCGCGCCGCGCAACTGCACGGCCTTGACCCGGTGCCCTTCCATGAGTCCTTCGAAGCCTTCTTCGAAGGCGTGCCCGAGGAAGAACGCAGCGTCATGCGTCAAGCCTACCGCAGCCTGCGCGAAGGACCGGCCGGTAACTACCAGATCACCTATCGCGTCCAGCTGGAGAACGGCGCATCGCGCTATATCGAAAGCCGTGCGCGGCTTTATCGCGACGAGCATGGCAACCCACTGCGCATGGCCGGCACCTTGCTGGACATCACCGACCAGGTCGAGCGCGAGCAACGCCTGAGCGCCTCGGAAGAGAAGTTCGCCAGCCTGTTCCAGGTCAGCCCCGACCCGATCTGCGTCACTCACCAGGATACGGGCCAGTTCATCGAGATCAATCCAGCCTTCACCCAGACCTTCGGGTGGGACGCCGAACAGGTCATCGGGCGCACCGCCGAGCAGATCGGCCTCTGGGCCGAGTCGTCCGCGCGCGCGCAACGCATCGAACGGGTGATTCGCGATCAGGCCTTGAGCAATGTCGCGGTCGTGGTCAACCACCGCAACGGCTCACCACTGACCTGCGTGATTTCCAGCCGCCTGATCACCGTGGACAGCCAGCCCTGCAGCGTCACCACGCTGCGTGACATCACCCAGCAGCAGCGCGCCGAGGCGGCACTCAAGGCCAGCGAGGAGAAGTTCGCCAAAGCCTTCCACTCGAGCCCCGACGCCATCACCATCACCGAACGGCTCAGTGGACGCTATGTCGAAGTCAACGACGGCTTCTGCCGCCTGACCGGCTACAGCAGCATCGAGGTAGTGGGTCGTACCGTTTTCGAACTGGGCATCTGGGCCGACGACAAGCAACGGGCAGCCTTGCTTGCCGAACTCAAGGAGCGCGGCCGGGTACACCACCGGGAGATGCTCGGGCGCAACAAACGCGGAGACATCCTGACCGTCGAGGTGTCCGTCGAGCCGATCAGCCTCAATGAAACCGACTGCCTGCTGTTGACCGCCCGCGACGTCAGCCAGTTGAAGAACGCACAAGCGCAGATCCGGCACCTGGCCTACCATGACCCGCTGACCAACCTGCCCAACCGCGCCCTGCTGATGGACCGGCTCAGCCAGCAGATCGCCCTGCTCAAGCGCCACAACCTTCGCGGCGCCCTGCTGTTCCTCGACCTGGACCACTTCAAGCACATCAACGACTCTCTGGGCCACCCCGTCGGCGACACGGTATTGAAGATCATCACTGCCCGCCTCGAAGCCAGCGTGCGCCTGGAAGACACCGTGGCACGCCTGGGGGGCGACGAGTTCGTGGTCCTGCTCAGCGGTCTCGAGGGGAGTCGCGAGCACGTCGAGGGCAAGGTTCGCGAGTTGGCCGACACCCTGCGCGAACTGCTGGCCGAACCCATGTCGCTGGACGGCCAGCGCCTGCAGGTGACGCCGAGCATCGGCGTGGCACTGATTCCCGACCATGGCATCACCCCAGCCGATCTGCTCAAGCGAGCAGACATCGCCCTTTACCGCGCCAAGGATTCCGGACGCAATACCACCCAGCTGTTCCACACCACCATGCAAAAGGCGGCCAGCGAGCGCCTGCGCATGGAAAACGACCTGCGTCTGGCGCTGGCGCGCGGCGAACTGGCCCTGCACTTCCAGCCCCAGGTGGACGCCCGCGATAATCGCATCGTCGGCGCCGAAGTGCTCTTGCGCTGGCACCATCCGCAACTTGGCCAGCAAGCGCCCTCCCAGTTCATCCAGGTGCTCGAGGAAAGCGGCCTGATACTCGAGGTGGGTAGCTGGATCCTCGACGAAGCCTGCGACGCCTGCGCGCGCATGCTCGAGGACGGGCTGATCAGTGCCGACGATTTCAGTCTCTGCGTGAATATCAGTCCCCGGCAATTCCGCCAGAATGATTTCGTCGAACGAGTGCTACGCAGCCTGGACGACTATCGCTTGCCCAGGCGCATGCTCAAACTGGAGATCACCGAGGGCATTGTCATCCAGAACCTGGAAGACACCATCAACAAGATGCGTGAGCTCAAACGCTACGGGGTGAGCTTCGCCATGGATGATTTCGGCACGGGCTATTCGTCGCTGACCTACCTGAAGCGCCTGCCGGTGGATGCCCTGAAGATCGACCAGACCTTCGTGCGTGACGCGCCCAACGACCCCAATGATGCCGAGATCGTTCGAGCCATCGTGGCAATGGCGCGAAGCCTGGAGCTGGCGGTGATAGCAGAAGGTGTCGAACTGACGGAGCAACTGGAATTTCTCGAGCGACAGGGCTGTTACCTGTACCAGGGCTACCTGCACAGCCGACCGCTGCCCTTGCCGGAGTTTCGCCAGATCTTGCAGGAAACCCCGGCAGACTATTGATAGCGCCTTGCCTCTACGGGAGGGGTGTGCCCCATAAATGCGAAAGGGCACCCTAGGGTGCCCTTCCATTCACTTCACTGCATTCAATTCAGTGCAGCCTTTTCACCATTGATCGGAATACGCTTGGCCTTGGCTTCTTCCGGCACGATGCGCAGCAGGTCGATGCTGAGCAGGCCGTTAGCCAGACCGGCAGCTTTTACTTCAATGTGATCCGCCAGGCGGAACGACAGCTTGAAAGCACGCTGGGCGATACCCTGATGCAGATAGGTGACTTCGGTAGCGCCATTTTCGCGCTTGCCACCGGTAACGGTCAGGACGCCTTTTTCGACCTGAAGGTCGAGATCCTGCTCCTGGAAGCCGGCTGCAGCAACCACGATGCGATAGTGGTCATCGCCATGCTTTTCGACGTTGTAGGGCGGGTAGCTGCTACCGGCCTCATTACGTGCCGCGGATTCGAACAGGTCATTGAAACGATCGAAACCTACGGAATGGCGGAACAGTGGTGCGAGGGAGAAAGCGGTAGTCATGGTCATAAACTCCTGAGATTCAGCAAGTAAGTCACTACGCGACCCGACTTCGGCATCGCGTACTCAAGAGATAAGGTCAGGCAACGGACTTTCAAGGGCTCTCATGAAAAAATCTGCCCACCCCGCACGACGCAGCTGCACATCAGGCGACGCACTCGGTGAAAGAGGCCGTTTTCACTGGCTCGACACCCAACAGCCGGCTGATGCGGGCGCAGTCATCCTCGCGCCGCAACTCGGCGAACAACAGCACCGCCTCCGGGTAGCTGCGGGTCAACATCGCCAACCACTGCTTCATCCGCCCGGGCGCATAGCGCGGCGACAATTTGGCCTGCGCCTGGCGCCAGAACTCGCGCAGCAGCGGTAGCAGGTCGCTCCACACCATCGGCTGGTAGTCCCGCCCCTCGCGCGCTGCGGCGATCTGCAACCCCAGATCCGGCCTCGACACCAGCCCGCGCCCGAGCATGATGTTTTCGGCGCCGCTGACTTCGCGGCAGCGTCGCCAATCATCGACGGTCCAGATCTCGCCATTGGCAAAGACCGGCACCTTGACCACATCCTGCACCCGCGCCACCCACTCCCAGTGAGCCGGCGGCTTGTAACCCTCTACCTTGGTTCGCGCATGCACCACCAGGTGCTGCGCCCCACCTTCGGCCAGCGCGATGCCACACTCCAGCGCACCATCCGGGCTGTCGAAGCCCAGACGCATCTTCGCCGTCACCGGGATCTGCGCCGGCACCGCCCGTCGAACTTCACGAACGATGGCATGCAGCAGCTCGGGCTCCTTGAGCAGCACAGCGCCCCCGCGAGACTTGTTCACAGTCTTGGCCGGGCAGCCGAAGTTAAGGTCGATTACCGGCGCCCCGAGTTCACAGGCCAGGGCGGCGTTGTCCGCCAGGCACAGCGGATCGGAGCCCAGCAACTGCACACGCATCGGCGTGCCGGCAGCCGTGCGCGCGCCGTTGCGCAACTCGGGTGCCAACTTGTCGAACGACGAAGGTGGCAGCAAGCGATCACAGACACGGATGAACTCGGTGACACACCAGTCGATACCCCCGACGCGGGTCAGCACGTCGCGCAGGATGTTGTCGACCAGCCCCTCCATGGGGGCCAGGGCAATTTGCATTTCAGGGTCCCGACGAGAAAAGGCGGCAGTCTAGCAAAAAATGCCCGTGGATCAGGCGCCGATCAGCGCCGGACCATAGCCCTCGATGAACTCGGCCGGCATCCGCCTGGGCTTGCCGCTGGACAGTTCGATACAGGCAAAGGTGGTTTGCGCGCGCAACAGGGTGACGCCGTCACGTGGGCGCTTGAGTTGAAAACGACGGGTCATGCGCAGGCGCTGATCCCAGTCGATGATCCAGGTGGCCAATTGCAGCTCGTCGTCTTCGTACGCCGCTGCCAGGTAGTCGATCTCATGGCGCACCACGGCCATTGCCCGGTCCAGACGACGGTACTCGGCCAGGTCCAGTCCCAGGCGCTGAGAGTGGCGCCAGGCGCAGCGCTCCAGCCAGGTGACGTAGACAGCGTTGTTGGCATGACCGAGGCCGTCGATATCCTCGGTGCCAACGCGAAGGTCGATGATGAATGGCGCTGCCAGATCCCAGCTCATGCCCGCTCCTGTAGTCAGTGAACGGGCAAAGTGTAACGGATGCTCAGGCGCTTTGCCGTGCCGGTTGCGTCGTACGCGCCAGCAGCTCGAGCACAGCCTGGGCCAGACGCGGGTCAGCCAGCACCCGTTGATGCCCACCTTCCTCCAGCAGCAACAGGCGACTGTCGAACCAGGCCTTGTGGATGAGCTGCGCCTCACTGGCCGCGACCAGCGCATCGTCGGCTGCATGAACCACCAACCCAGGCAACTCGAGCTGGTAGCCACTGACATCCAGCCGATCGATCTGCACGCCCACATCACGCTCGACCTGGCGGATGAAGGCTGCACGCGCCCGCCTGGGCATCCCCAGGCGCCGGGCAAAACCGCGCAACACCCCGAGCAATTGAGCAGGTGCAGCAATGCTCACCGCCGACTCGGCACGCAAGCCCCACTGCAAGGCCAACATGACACTGGCGCCCCCCATCGAATGACCGATCACGGCCCGCAACGGCGGCAGCTCCGCCGCGGCTTCAAGCAGTGCCCGGGCGAACAGCACCACATGCGCCTGCTGCCCCGGCGAACGGCCATGGGCTGGCCCCTCCAGGGACACGACCGTGTGTCCTGCCTGCACCAGGGCTTCGATCAGCGCGGCAAACTGGGTGGGCCGCCCTTCCCAGCCGTGCATCAGGAGCACCGTCGGCCCCTTGCCCCAGCGCAAGGCCGAAAGACCGAAGCGCAGGGTGATACGCTCGGCCGAAGCCAATAGCGGCAACTCCCACTGCCGCGCAGGCAGGTTACGCGGCGTCATGAAGGCGCGCCGCATGCGCCCGGCGACATGCTCGGGGGCCAGATGGCCGAGGGTGCCGTTGACGCTGCGAATCCAGCTCAGGGTGGTCATCGCCTTGCTCCAGAGTTGAGGTTGCTCAGATAACCGCCGACTTGGCGGCGCGCAGAATACGGTCGGAAAGTTCGGTAGCGCCCAGGGCTCGGGCCAGGGCCAGGCCGCCGACCATCAGGGCGAGGTCGGCGAACGCCTTGTCGATATCCTCGGGACGATCGACCATCTGCGCCGTCATGAGCTCGAGGTGTTCGGCCAACATTTCGCGAAAGGCTGCGGGCAAACGCTGCATCTCACCCAACGCATTAGGCAAGGGACAGGCGTGCTCATGGGCATCACGGTGCTTGCGCGACAGATAGAAAGCTGCTGCCAGCGCACGACGCTCGGCACCAGACAGGCTGGGGTCGACCTGCGAAAGCAAGGCCCGTCGCTCACCGAGCAACTGGTCGAATGCCGCCAGCATCAATTCATCCTTGCTATCGAAATGGGCGTAGAAGCCTCCGACGGTGAGGCCTGCTGCAGCCATTACCTGACCTACGCTGGGGTCGGCTGGCCCCTGCTGGATCAGTGCGCTACAGGCGGCGTCGAGAATACGCTCGCGAGTCCGGGTCTTTTTATCGTTCATGGGCACCCCCAAATATGATGATCGAAATATTACGCATGTAATATTTTCTCGCAAGCGAAATCGCGTACCGCTGATCGGGCACCTGGAAGATTAAGGAGGTAGAAAAACAAAAGGCCCATTCAATAATCGAATGAGCCTTTGAAGTCCCGTAAAACACGGGTAAAAATGGCGTCCCCTAGGGGACTCGAACCCCTGTTACCGCCGTGAAAGGGCGGTG
>NZ_JACVTY010000048.1:0-26590 GCF_016624805.1 Pseudomonas sp. S44 | reverse complement strand
ACCGCGCTGCCTGGCACGGGCTACGCCCGTGTTCGCGGGCAAGCCCGCTCCTACAGATAGGCGTTGGGTCTCAACGCGGTGGGTAGTTGCTCATCACCTGGGTCACTGTCTTCTGGATCGCGGCATTGCGCTCCTGCGGGCTTGGCGGGTAGCTGTTCATGATCTGCTCGGCACTGCCGCGCCAGACCAACTTGCCGTCACGGCCATCGAACAGGTCGACCTGGATGGTCGCCACCTTGTAGTCGACGCTACGGGTCTCGTTGTACATCGGCCCACCCCAGTAACCGCCCCAGTAGCCACCCCAAGCCCCGCCATAGTTGGTGGTGACCTGCTGCTGGCGGTCTTCGACGATCAGGTAGGCGCGCACTTTCACATCGGGCCGGGCGCTGCCTTGTGCCGGACGCAGGCCGCGTTGGTCGAGCTGGTCGGCCACGGCCTGGCGGATGCGCTGCTCGGTGAGATCGCTCTTGATCCGCGGATCGTCCGGGCGGTATTGCAGGGCCGGTTCCTGCCAGGCCCAGCTGCGGTAGGCGGCGAAGTCACGGCTGGCATCGAAATCCTGGGTGACGTTGTTGCTGGAGCAGGCGGCGACCAGCAGCGCGAAGGACAGCAGAACGAGGCGGCGCAACATGATGATTCTCCTGACGCGTTAACTGGGAGGGTAGCCACTGAGGGCCTTGCGCACCGACTCGCGCAAGGCATTTTCACGGTCGCGCGGCGAACCTTTTTCGCTGCCGCTTTCGGCGCTGGCACTCCACACTGGCTGGCCGTTGCGAGCATCGAACAGGTCGATGCGCACCACCATCACCTCGACTTCGTAGGTGCGCACGATCGGTACACTGCCGTAGGCACCATAGCCGTTGCGGTAGCCGCCATAGCCGATGCCGCCGTAGGGAGCGGGGCCGTAGTAGGGATCGTAGTCGTAATCGCGGACCTGGCGCAGGCGACGTTCCAGACGCAGGTTCGCGCTGACCAGCAGATCGCCGCTGGCGCCGCGTGCCGGGCGCAGGCCATGCTGGTCGAGCGCACCGCTGATGGCATCGGCCAGTTGCGCAGGATCGGCATTGGCACTGCCGCTGGGTAACTGGCCGTTGCGCCAGCTCCAGCTGCGATAGCGCCCATAGTCGCGTGGCGCGGCCGGGTAGGCGCTGGCATCGAAGGTGGTCGCAGCCTGGGGCGGCGCCGGTGGCAGTGGCCGGGAACTGGCGACATAGGGATTGCTGCTCTGGCACGCCGCCAGGGCGAAGGGAAGCAAGGCCAGGCACAACAGACGGTACGGCATGTATTCCTCCCGGCAGGCGAGATCAGCGTGGGCGACAGGTCCAGTGCAGGTAACGGCCGAGCCCGGCGAAGCTCGGATGACGGCGGTGGGCCAATTCCATTTCCAGCAGGTCGAGCAGCTCGGCCTTGTCCTGGAATTCCTTGGGCATGTAGTCGTGGAAAACCCTGACCCCACTCTCGCTTTCGACCTGCCACATGGGTTCAAGTTGCGCGCGCAGTTCTCGCGGATCAAGAGGTTTTTGCGGGGTGAGACTCTGTTTTTCGCCGGCCAGGCGGTCGCTGCGCAGCTTGCGGAAGTGACCCTTGAGCAAGTTGCGGTAGACCAGCGCATCGCGGTTGTAGAACGCCAGCGACAGCCAGCCGCCCGGTGTGGTCAGCTGGTGCAGCACCGGCAGGATGCTGTGTGGTTCGGCCAGCCATTCGAGCACGGCGTGGCACAGCACTACATCGAAGGGCTCGGTGAGCTGACCGAGCAGGTCCTGCCAGGGCGCCTGGATGAAGGTGGCGGGTTGGTTGGCCTCGGCGAAGCGCGCGCGGGCGCCGTCGAGCATCGGCGCGGCGGGCTCGGCCAGGGTCACCTGGTGCCCCCGCTGTGCCAGCCACAGCGCCATGTGGCCCAGGCCCGCGCCGATGTCGAGGATGCGCAGGGGGCGGTCGGGCAGGCTTTCGGCGAGGTCCGCCTGCAGCACCGCCAGGCGGATCGCGCCTTTGGCACCGCCGTAGATCTTCTCGGCGAAGCGGCTGGCCAGCTCATCGAAATGACGGTCGTTCATCGGGCGAAGCGCCTCTCGCTGTCGGCGAGCTTGGCCCGCACCACGGTTTCCATGTCCAGCCCCAGCTCGCTGCACAGCAGCAACAGATAGAGCACCACGTCGCCGACTTCCTGGCCGGCGTGGGCGAGCTGCTCGGGAGCGAGCTGGCGTGACTGGTCTTCACTCAGCCACTGGAAGATTTCCACCAGCTCGGCCATCTCGACGCTGGCGGCCATGGCCAGGTTCTTCGGGCTGTGGAAGCCGCGCCAGTCGTTGTTGTCGCGGATCCGGTGCAGGCGGTCGGTCAGTTCTTGCAGATTCATCGAGGGCTCTCCTTCTGGCGCATAGCTTCGGGTGCGCCAGGGAGCAAATCAAGTGAATTGGCGGCCATTGTTGAAGCCGAGGGAGCGGCCCTGGCGCGTGCTTGATTTGGTTACAGGGCGCTCCATTTGCCGGTCATGTGCAGCAGGCCCCCGTGCCCGGTCAGATTCAGTTGCCCTTGCGGCCCAGCGGCAGTCGCGCCGAGTATCACCTCCGAGGGCAGGCGCACCGGCTTGTGGAAGTCCACCGCGAACCCATAGCCCGCCACCGGCAGGTGCCCGCGCAGTGCCGCCAGCGCCATGGCCTTGTTCCACATGCCGTGGGCGATGGCCTTGGGGAAGCCGAACAGCCGGGCACTCGCCGCGCTCAGGTGGATGGGGTTGTAGTCGCCGCACACCTTGGCGTAGCGGCGGCCGATATCGCTGTCGGCATACCAGCGCGTCACTTCCGGCGTTTCGATGGCTGGCTCATCGTTGGCCCCGTGCGTTTCGCCTTCGAGCTTCAGCCCCCGCACCAGCATGCGGCTGGTTTCGCGCCAGAGCAGACCCAGCCCGTCCTGGGCCTCGGTGACCAGGTCGAAGGTGCCACCCTTGGGATGTGCCTGCAGGTTGTCGGCATGCACGGCAAAACGCAGGCCTTCGATGGCGCCCAACGGGCGCAGCACCTGGATCTCGTTGTGCAGGTGCACCAGCCCGAGCAGGGGGAAGGGGAAGTCGCTGGCGGTCAGCAGTTGCAACTGCAGGTTGAACGCGATCACGTGCGGATAGGTGGGCGGCAGGCGACCATCGTCGCTGAAGTGGCACAGGCGACGATAAGCCGCAAGGTTTGTCGGGTCGACCCGCAGGAAACAACGCAGGCCACCAGTGGGCAGGCGGTCGCCACTGATCTTGCGCTTGCCGAGCGCTCGCAGGTAAAGCCGGGTGCGGGTATCGGGGGTGTGCAGGTCCTGCCATGTCCGGTTCATGTTCATGCCCCCATCAGTGCTTGCCCGCAGACGCGCAGGTACTGGCCGCTGACCGCACCAGTGCCGGGCTGGGCGAGCCAGGCGACAGCCTCGGCGACGTCTTGTGGGCGTCCGCCCTGGCCCAGCGAACTCAGGCGACGGCCAGCCTCGCGCAGTCCCATGGGCATGGCGGCGGTCATGTGGGTTTCGATGAAGCCGGGTGCCACTGCGTTGATGCTGATGCCGTGCGCGCCGAGTTTAGGCGCCCATGCCTGGGCGAAACCGATCAGGCCGGCCTTGCTCGCGGCGTAGTTGGCCTGGCCCCGGTTACCGGCGATGCCACTGACCGATGCGAGCAACACGATGCGCGCGTTGTCGTGCAACTGGCCGGCGTCGAGCAGGGCCTGGGTCAGCACCTGGGGAGCCTTGAGGTTCACTGCCATGACCGCGTCCCAGTATTCCGGGGTCATGTTGGCGAGGGTCTTGTCACGGGTAATGCCGGCGTTGTGCACCACGATGTCGATGCCCTGAGGTAACCCTTCGAGCAATTTGGCCGAGGCATCGCTGGCGCAAATGTCCAGGGCCAGGGCGTGGCCGCCGATACGTGCGGCGAGGGCGTCGAGGTCCTTCTGCGCGGGCGGCACGTCCAGCAGGATCACCTCGGCGCCGTCGCGGGCGAGGGTTTCGGCGATGGATGCACCAATGCCGCGGGCAGCCCCGGTGACCAATGCGCGTTTGCCTGCCAGCGGTCGCGTCCAGTCCTGCACCTGGCTTGCACAGGCTTCAAGACGTAGCACCTGGCCGGAAATGAACGCGCTCTTGGGTGAAAGGAAGAACCGCAGCGCGCCTTCGAGCTGATCCTCTGCGCCGGACGCGACGTACAGCAGTTGCGCCGTTGCGCCGTTGCGCAGCTCCTTGGCCAGCGAGCGGCTGAAGCCTTCGAGGGCGCGCTGGGCGACGCTGGCCTGGGGGACTTCGACCTGTTCAGGGGGGCGCCCGAGGATCACCACGTGGGCACAGGGTGCCAGGCTGCGCAGCAGCGGCTGGAAGAATTCGCGCAACTGCCGAAGCTCGTCGCTGTCGGACAGATGACTGGCATCGAACACCACTGCCTTGAGTTTCGGGCCGAGCCCGGGGACCCAGGCGGGAGCCTCGAGGTCCTCGCCGGCAAAGCTGTAGCACTCGTCGGTGAGTGCCGGGGCGATGGCTTCGACCTTGCGTACCAGCGGCCCGCCGCCCAGCACCAGCGCGCCTTCGATCGGGCGCAGGCGTCCGGCCTGCCAGCGCTCCAGCGGCGCCGGGCGCGGCAGGCCGAGGGCATCGACCAGTCGGCGGCCGAGGTTGGAGTTGGCAAAGCCGAGATAGCGGTCACTCATGGTGCGGGTCTCCCTGAAGGCAAGCATGCAAGTGTGGACCATGTTTGTGGCAAGGTCGTTCGAATGCGGCAAAAACGCCTAGGCTGTAGCCAAGCTAGCCGAAGTGACAGGCCTTGAGCCCGTCATCCAATCGGATCAAATTGTTTCAGGAGGAATCAGCGCATGCATTCACCTCGACGGGTCGCGATCCTGGGGGGCAACCGTATCCCCTTCGCCCGCTCCAATGGCGCCTACGCCACTGCCAGTAACCAAGCGATGCTCACTGCCACCCTGGAAGGCCTGGTGGAGCGTTATCGCCTGCATGGCCAGCGACTGGGCGAGGTGGTGGCGGGGGCGGTGCTCAAGCATTCGCGGGACATGAACCTGACCCGCGAGTGTGTGCTCGGTTCACGCCTGTCGCCGCACACCCCTGGCTACGATATCCAGCAAGCCTGTGGCACGGGCCTTGAGGCAGCGCTGCTGGTGGCCAACAAGATCGCTCTAGGGCAGATCGACAGTGGCATTGCCGGCGGCGTGGATACCACCTCGGACGCGCCGATCGCCATCAATGAAGGGCTGCGCCGAGTCTTGCTGCAGGCGAACCGGGGCAAGCAGTTGAGCGAGCGCCTGAAGCCCTTCCTGAAGGTGCGTCCGAGCTTCCTGAAACCTGAGTTTCCACGCAACGGCGAGCCACGCACTGGGCTGTCGATGGGCGAGCACTGCGAGCGCATGGCGCAGACCTGGCAGATCGGCCGTGCCGAACAGGACGAACTGGCACTGCTCAGTCATCGCCATCTGGCTGCGTCCTACACCGAAGGCTGGCACGACGACCTGCTCACGCCCTACCTCGGCCTGACCCGCGACAATAACCTGCGCCCGGACCTCACCCCTGAGCAGTTGGCCAAGCTCAGACCGGTGTTCGACAAGGGCGCTCAAGGCACCCTGACCGCCGGCAACTCCACGCCGCTGACCGATGGCGCCTCGCTGGTGTTGCTGGGCAGCGAGGCCTGGGCCGAGGCGCGCGGGTTACCCGTACTCGCCTATCTGGTCGATGGCGAGACCGCGGCGGTGGACTTCGTCAAAGGCCAGGAGGGGCTGCTGATGGCGCCGGTTCATGCCGTGCCGCGGCTGCTGGCGCGCAATGGCCTGAGCCTGCAGGACTTCGATTACTACGAAATCCACGAGGCCTTCGCGGCCCAGGTGCTCTGTACACTCAAGGCCTGGGAGGACGAGCGCTACTGTCGCGACACCCTGGGGCTGGAGGGCGCGCTAGGCTCGATCGATCGCAGCAAACTCAACGTCAAGGGCAGCTCGCTTGCGGCAGGGCATCCGTTTGCCGCTACCGGCGGGCGCATTCTGGCCAACATGGCCAAACTGCTGGCCACGGCGGGCAAGGGGCGTGGGCTGATCTCGATCTGCGCGGCGAGCGGGCAGGGGGTGACTGCGATCGTCGAGCGTTGAGGTGTTAACCTTGTCGGACCCACGACAATAAACAGTGCCATGCAGACCCTCGGACAGATTTCCGCCCCCCGCGCCATCCCCGACCTCGAGCAACTGCCCAGGCCACTTTACGCCCGTGCCGAAAGCCTCGGCGCGGGTTCCTGGACCACGCGTCACCGACATGATTGGGTGCAGTTTTCCTATGCGATCAGCGGTGTGCTGGGGGTCTACACCAGCGATGGCAGCTACTTCGCGCCACCGCAGTGGGGGGTGTGGATCCCGGCCGGTCTCGAACACGAAGTGGTGACCTCGATGCAGGCCGAGATGCGCAGCCTGTATGTGCGTCGCGATGCCTGTACCTGGGCTGCCGACGAATGCCGGGTACTCGAAGTGACTCCGCTGGCTCGGGAGCTGATCAAGCAGTTCTGCCAGATGCCAGCGTCGTATCCCGAAGGCGACAGCGCCGAGGCGCGCCTGGTAGCCGTCTTGCTCGACCAGTTGCAGGCGTTGCCGCAGGTGGGATTTTCGCTGCCGCTGCCGCGTCATGCCGGGTTGCTTGCGCTGTGCAATCAGTTGATCGCCGCGCCCGACCAGGCGCAGACCCTGCAGCAATGGGCACTGCAGTTGGGCTGCTCGGAGAAGACCCTGATGCGCCTGTTCCAGCGCGAAACGGGGCTGAGCTTCCGTAACTGGCGCCAGCGCATGCGGCTGTTGTCATCGCTGGCGTTGCTGGAGGCGGGGGAGAGCGTGACCGATGCAGCACTAGGCTGCGGGTATGACTCGACATCGGCCTATATCGCGGCGTTCAAGCAACTGTTCGGTGCGACGCCTGGGGAGCTTCGTTTCTAGCGACGACCGACCCAGTCTTATCCGACGTTATTTCGAACGGTCAATGCGAACAACTCGCTTCTCACGATCCATACGGAACTGTCTGACCGATCTTCTTTTTGCTCCAACGTAACGTCCGCCTCTCGAGCCAATATCCTGAGAGGCATTTCCATGACTGGATCACTGATTTTACTGCGGCGCCATCCGCTGGCGGTAACCCTGACGTTCACTTTGGGCGCAAGTCTGGCTGCCAATGCCGCGGACTTGGGGCCTGGCGAGTTTGCGCTGGTCTCCCCTGGAGACCCTGTCGAGGATTGGCACCTGGGCAGCGGAGCGCGTCTTGACGTGCGCCCGGGCGCCGAGACCGGGCGTATCACTGGATTCGACGGCGGTCAGGTCAACGTCGAGGGAGCCAAGGTGAGTTCGACCGACAGGGCTGCGATCAGCATCGTGGATGGTGCGGTCAACCTGACCAATGCCACGGTAGTCAGCACAGGCTCCATCGGTATGGCCCTTGGAACGCTGGGCGATGGCACTTTGACGTCTACGGCAATCTTGAGCGGCAGCAGTGTGCGCGGTGCCACCACTGGGGTGGAGTTGGACTCGGCTGATCTGCACGCGCGCAGTTCGCGCATCCACGGTGACAGAGCAGGTGTTGTACTCAAGGGCGGAACACTTGCGTTGCATGAAGGGACCGTGGTGTCGGGGGGCGTCGGCCTGGAAGTCGGTACACCGGAGTTCTGGCAAAAGGATCTGTCCAATCAGGTCGTTGTTCAAGCCAGTCTGATCGAGGGTCTGCAGGGTAGTGCGGTAGTGGTTCGTGACGCACAGGTGGACATCCGGGTGGCCGAGGGAGGCCAACTCAAAGGCGCTAACGGCGTGCTGCTTGAGGTCATCGAGGGGGGCGAGGCCTCGCTTCACGTGAGCAACAGTCGCCTGGAAGGCGACATCCGCGTCGAGCAGGGTGCCAGTGCTGATATCACCCTGGACAATGCGGCGCAGTTACGAGGCCAGCTACATAATGTCCAGCAGTTGCAGATTGGCGCGCAGTCCAGGTGGGAGACGGTAGCGGACGCTCAGGTCGGGACTCTCGACTTGCGCCAGGGTTCGGTGGTCGTGCAGTCAGGCAGTAGCCTGCGAGCCGACACCTTGCAAGGAGAAGGTACGTTCTGGCTCGACTATAGCCGCTTGCAGATAGACAGTCATGCGAGCGGCAGCTTTGCCTTGCACCTGGCAAGTTCTGGCCATGAGCCACAAGGGCCGGTGGTCGGAATCGGCAGTGGTGATGCGACGTTCGATCTGGCATCCGGCCCGGTCGATGCAGGGGCCTTTGCTCACGAGTTGGTCCGCGAAGGTGACCAGTGGAGTTTGCGGCCACAGGTCGACATGCGGGGCAAGGCGAGACTGAGCAATGCCGGTGAGACGGCGATGGCGTTCGACAGTTCGCTTGAAGCCGCGTCGCAGGTCGAGTCCCGATGGGTTGTCGGACGCCTCGAAAAACTGCGGACCAATGGTGGTTCAGCCGGGTTGTGGATGCATACCGGCACGACCGGCTTTGATGTCGACAGTGCAGTCGGCACCCGCTATACCCAGCGCGTTGGTGGCTTTGCCCTGGGCGCTGATACTTTGCTCGATGATACTTGGCGGGTCGGTGCGGCAGTGGGGCTCAGTCATTCGGCGATTGGCCTGCAGCGCGGCTCATCTGCAACACTGAACAGCTACTTCTCCGCGTTGTATGCCGGTTGGGGCGACAACTCCGGTTACTACGCCGATGCTGCGCTCAAGCTCAACCTGTTCGATGGCACCCTCGATGCCCGGGCTCACGATGGACGCAAGGTGTCCGGCAATCGCCGTCAGGGGGGGTATGGGCTCACGCTGGAGACTGGTCGTCGCTTGAGCCTTGATCAAGGTTGGTATGTGCAGCCTTTTGTACAACTGAGTGCCGCGATCGTGCAGGGGCAGCGCAGCAGCTTGAGTAATGGGCTTGAGGTCGAGTCATCCAACCAACACCTGAATATGGGGACGCTCGGTATCAAGGGGGGGCGCGCCATCGTCTTGAACAATGGTCTGGAACTGTCGACCCATGGCCGCATCGCGGTGATGGACAACCTGGGCGGCACGCGCAGGGTCAGCCTCAACGGTCATGAACTCGACAACAGGTTCAGCAGCGGGCGCACCGAGATGGCATTGGGCGTATCGTCCGAGGTGCTGTCAGGCTGGACAATCAGCACGGAGGTTGAGGCTGCCCGCGGGCGCAATGTTGATCAGC
The DNA here is from genome assembly GCF_016624805.1 of Pseudomonas sp. S44. NCBI lineage: Bacteria > Pseudomonadati > Pseudomonadota > Gammaproteobacteria > Pseudomonadales > Pseudomonadaceae > Pseudomonas > Pseudomonas sp. S44. The sequence continues at coordinate 17,401 of NZ_JACVTY010000048.1, read as the reverse complement.
GTTATGGGATCAACCTCGGCCTGAGCCACTCGTTCTGAGTGAGGCGCGCCACACCGAGGGTTGCGGTGTGGCGCGTGAACTTCAGGTCCTGAACCGCCGCACCAACGCATCCAGCTCGTTGGACAACCCTTCCAGGCTCTGGGAGTCCTGCCGCGCCGCTTGTGCAAGCTCGGCCACCAACTGCGCATCGCCGTGAATCTGGCTGATATGCCGATTGATGTCCTCGGCCACCTGGTGCTGCTCTTCGGCGGCGGTGGCGATCTGGGTGTTCATGTCACGGATGATGTCTACCGACTCGCGGATCTGCCCGAAGCTGTCGCGCGCCAGGCCGATGCGGTTGACCGACTGCTGCGACACCTCAAGGCTGGCATGCATCTGCTCGGCCACCTCGGCGGTACGGTTGGCGAGGTTGCCCAGCAGCCCGTCGATCTCGGCGGTGGAGTCGGCGGTGCGCTTGGCCAGGGCGCGGACTTCGTCGGCTACCACGGCAAAGCCACGGCCCTGCTCTCCGGCGCGGGCCGCTTCTATGGCGGCGTTGAGGGCCAGCAGGTTGGTCTGCTCGGCGATCGAGCGGATGGTGCCGAGGATCGACTGGATCGCGTTGCTGTCGCGCTCCAGTTGCTGGATCGACTGCGCCGATTGCTCGATCTCCTGGCTCAGGCGGTCGACGCTCTGCACGGCCGCATCTATCTGCTGTTGCCCTTCGCGTGCCTGTTGCTGACCGCTGTCGGCCGACTGCGCGGCCTGACTGCAGGAGCGCGCCACTTCGTTGGCGGTGGCGACCATTTCATGGAAAGCAGTGGACACCATGTCCACCGCCTCGCGCTGACGGCCGGCGGCTTCGGCCATGTCGCCGGACACCCGGGTGGAGCTGGCCGAGGTGCTGAGGATCTTGCCGGCGGCGCCGCCGATATGCTGGATCAGGCTGCGGATCGCCCCCAGGAACTGGTTGAACCAGTTGGCCAGTTGCGCGGTTTCGTCGCTGCCTCGCACTTCGAGATTACGGGTCAGGTCGCCTTCGCCCTGGGCGATGTCTTCCAGGCCGCTGGTGACGCTGTTGATCGGCCGTACGATGAGCTTGGCGAAGGCAGCGCCAGCCACGGCGAAGACTGCCGCCAGCACCAGTGCGAGGGTGCCGATCAGCCAGGTCAGGCGGGTGGTGGTCTGCATCACCTCGTCCTGGCGGATGAGGCCGATGAAAGTCCAGCCCAGGCGCTCGTCGGGGTAGATGTTGGCCATGTAGCGCTCGCCGTCGAGTGTCACTTCGGCCAGGCCCTTGCCGGCCTTGGCCAGCTCGGCGTAGCCGCCGCCGAAGCTTTCCAGCTGCTTGAAGTTGTGGCTGGCGTCACGTGGGTCGACCATGACGTTGCCGTTGTTCTCCATCAGGATGAGGTAGCCGCTGTCACCCAGCTTGATCTGCTTGACGATCTCGGTCAGCCCCTTGAGCGAGACGTCGATGTTGACCACGCCGCCCGGGCTACCGAGCTGGTTGGCCACGGTGCGCACGGTGCTGACCAGCACGGCGTCGTCGCCGGCCCAGTAGTAGGGCGCGGTGCGCAGGGTCTTGCCGGGGCTGGCCATGGCAGCCTGGAACCAGGGTCGGGTGCGTGGGTCGTAGCTGGCCATCTTCGGATCGCCCGGCCAGAACGCATAGCCGCCGTCTTTCACGCCGTAGGACACGTACGCGTAGTCGGGGTGGCTCTGGGCCAGGCGGGTGAACTGGTCGTACAGCGCCTTGTCCTGCTCGCCCAGGGGAATCTGCGCGGCGTCGGCGGCAATGTACTTCTTGAGGTTGTCGGCGCTGGCGGTGACCAAGGGCTGGCTGGCGAGGTACTCGACGTTCTGCGCAATGCCCTGGAAGAAGATGTTCATCGCGTTGCCGACCTGGCGGATCTCCCGGCTGCTGCCATCCAGGAAGTCGTCCTGCGCTTCTTCACGCAGGTTCAGCACCACTACGGTGGCGACCAGAACGATAGGCAGGCCGGCAATGACGGCGAAGGCCCAGGTCAATTTTTGCTTGATGTTCATCCACGCTCCCGGATTTTTTCTTGTCGACGCATGAAACTGGTATACAGGGCATCGGCAGGGCGCAGGAATTTCTGAGTGAAACTCCCGTATTTATTGGATGAAACTTGATATTGAGGTCGGTTCGGCCAGGTATGGCTAATATGGCATACCAAAATGCTGCTGCGGGCCGCCGAGCAGCCCCCGGCAGCGCTCAGTGGCAGCATTCACCTTCGTTCGCCAGGTCCCTGAGAATCGGGCAGTCGGGCCGATCATCGCCCTGGCAGTGTGCGACCAGCTCGCTCAAGGTGTCGCGCAGGCTCACCATCTCTTCGATCCGCCGGTTCAGTTCGTCGATATGCTGTGTCGCCAGCGCCTTGACGTCGGCGCTGGCGCGCTGGCGGTCCTGCCAGAGCGTCAGCAGCCGGGACACTTCTTCCAGGGAAAATCCCAGGTCGCGCGAGCGCTTGATGAACGCCAGGCTGTGCAGGTCTTCCTGCTGGTACAGCCGATAGCCGCTGTCGCTGCGCAGCGCCGGCTTGAGCAATCCGATGGACTCGTAGTAGCGGATCATCTTGGCGCTGAGCCCGCTGCGCCGGGCGGCTTGGCCGATGTTCATGGCGTCTCCTTCGAAGCGATGCCGGTGGGCTTCCAGGTCTTGAGCCACAGGGCGTTGCTCACCACGCTGACGCTGGAGAGCGCCATGGCCGCGCCAGCCAGAACCGGGTTGAGGAAGCCAAAGGCGGCAAGCGGGATACCGATCAGGTTGTAGATGAACGCCCAGAACAGATTCTGACGGATCTTGGCGTAGGTCTTGTTGCTGATTTCCAGGGCCGCAGGTACCAGGCGAGGGTCGCCGCGCATCAGGGTGATGCCGGCGGCCTGCATTGCTACGTCCGTGCCGCCTCCCATGGCGATGCCGATGTCGGCGGCGGCCAGGGCCGGGGCATCGTTGATGCCGTCGCCGACCATGGCCACCACGGCGTTCTCCTTGAGTGCGTTGACGGTGGCCGCTTTGTCGGCTGGCAAGACTTCGGCGTGCACATCGTCGATGCCCAGCGCCTCGGCGACCACCTTGGCGCTGCCGCGGTTGTCGCCGGTCAACAGGTGACTGCTGATGCCCTGTGCGTGCAGTGCCGCGATCGCTTGCTCGGCGCCGGGCTTGAGGCTGTCACCAAAAGCGAACAACCCGAGCACGCGGGCATGCGGTGTGCGCTCGATCAACCACGACAAAGTGCGACCTTCGGCTTCCCAGGCCTGGGCCTTATCGAGCAGGGCGCCGGGCTCGAGGCCGCTTTCGTCGAACAGGCGCCGGTTGCCCAGGGCCAATACCCGGCCTTCGACCGTACCGGCGATACCACGCCCGGTGAGCGACTGGCTATCGCTCACCAGGGGAATCTGCAGAGCGTGCTCGGCGCCGGCATCCAGCACGGCCTTGGCCAGCGGATGCTCGCTGCCGCGTTGCAGGGCTCCGGCCAGGCGCAGCAGGTCGTGTGCATCGCCGACGGCGGCTTCGCTGTGGACGATGCGGGGGCTGCCGGAGGTCAGGGTGCCGGTCTTGTCGAAGACCACGCGATTGACCGCATGGGCTCGCTCCAATGCTTCGGCGTCCTTGATCAGGATGCCATGGCTGGCTGCCACACCCGTGCCGGCCATGATCGCCGCTGGTGTGGCCAGGCCCAGAGCGCAAGGGCAGGCGATCACCAGCACGGCCACGGCGTTGATCAGTGCGCTTTCCAGCGGTGCGCCGGCCAGCCACCAGCCGACCAGGGTGATCAAAGCCAGCACCAGCACTGCCGGGACGAACACTTGGCTGACCCGGTCGACCAGCTTCTGGATCGGTGCCTTGGCGGCCTGGGCGTCTTCGACCAGGCGAATGATCCGCGCAAGTACGGTTTCGGTGCCCAGGGCCAGGGTGCGCACCAGCAGGCGTCCTTCACCGTTGATCGCACCGCCGGTGACCTTGTCGCCGGGCTGTTTGGGCACTGGCAGGCTTTCGCCGCTGATCAGCGCTTCGTCGGCGTGACTGCTGCCTTCGATCACCTCGCCGTCGACCGGGAAGCGCTCGCCGGGCTTGACCAGCACCAGGTCGTCCAGGCGCAACTGGCTGATCGCTACGTCTTCCTCGCGGCCTTCGACCACGCGCAATGCGCGTTCGGGGCGCAGGGCTTCCAGGGCGCGAATGGCACTGGCGGTCTGGCGCTTGGCACGGCTTTCCAGGTATTTGCCCAGCAACACCAGGGCGATTACCACGGCCGAGGCTTCGAAGTAGAGGTGAGGCTCCATGCCCACATGGGCCTGGGACCATTCGTACAGGCTCAGGCCATAGCCAGCGCTGGTGCCGAGCGCTACCAGCAGGTCCATGTTGCCTGCGCCGGCACGCACGGCTTTCCATGCGGCCTTGTAGAAGCGTGCGCCGAGGATGAACTGCACCGGTGTCGCCAGTACGAACTGAGCCCAGGCCGGCAGCATCCAATGCAAGCCGAACGGCTGCACCAGCATTGGCAGTACCAGGGGCAAGGCCAGCAGCAGGGCGGCGATCACCGCGAGGCGTTCGTTGCGCAGGCGTCGCTGCGCGTCATGGCGATCGTCCTGGGCGGTACGTGGCAGGCTGGCGCTGTAGCCGGCCTTTTCCACGGCGCTGATCAAGGCGTTGTCGCTGACGCCCTCGAGTACCCTGAGGTGGGCGCGTTCGCTGGCCAGGTTCACGCTGACCTGCTCGACGCCGGACACCTTGCCCAGGGCGCGCTCGACGCGGCCGACACAGCTGGCGCAGGTCATGCCGCCCACCTGAAGTTCAAGGGTGCGGCTCGGCACGCTGTAGCCGGCCTTGCGCACGGCCTCGAGCAGGTCCGGCAGGCTTTCGGCCGGAGCCTGGACCCTGGCCTGTTCGGTGGCAAGGTTGACGCTGACCTGTTCGGCGCCGTTGACCTTACGCAGCGCGCGCTCGACGCGGCCGACGCAACTGGCGCAGGTCATGCCGCTGATCGGCAGGTCGAAGGTGGTTGATGCGGACATGGGCTTTCCTCCGTGATCGAGCCTGCAGCATCAAGCTTGCCATGTTGGTAAGGTCAATACCCCAGGCCGGCTCGCTTCAATTCCAGTCCATTCTGGCCCACGGCGATCCGGTATTTGTTGATCTGGCCCGCCTGCAGGTTGAGGCGGGTGCTGCGCTGGTCTTCGACGCCGGGTGCACAACCGGGCACCTGCCCGGGCAGCAGGCGCAGGCGCACGTCCACCGGTCCAGGCGGCAGGTTGAACGAGGTCGATTGTTCCTGGAACACACGGCCGGAAAGCTGGTCGTTGAGATACACACCGATTTCGCAACTGGTGGCCACTTCCAGGCGCTCCCGGGAAATGATCAGCACGCTGTAGTCCGAATTGCCCTCGGCGCTGACCGGTGGCACGACGGCCACGGCACTCAGCAGCCCGACGAGGCCCAATGCTGCCCTGATCATGAAACTTCTCCTGATTGGCGAGTCGTCAAAAGCGCAGCTTGGCCGAGCCGCTCGCGGATTTCCAGCCCGGCCGTTTTGTGGAGAACTTGACCTTGCCATGATGGCAAGCTTGAAACTCTCCGCAAAACCCAGATGGAGGTAGTTCCAATGCAAGTCTTCAATGTGCAGGGCATGAGCTGCGGTCATTGCGTCAAGGCAGTGACCCGTGCGGTTCAGGAGCAGGATGCGACGGCGCAGGTGGAAGTCGACCTGGGCGCCAAACAGGTGCGGGTGCAGAGCCAGCTCGGGGCGCAGCAGATCCTGGAGGCGATCCGTGAAGAGGGTTACCAGGCTGAGCCGGCCTGACGACGATGAACGGTGGTACCTGCTGCGGGTATCACCGTTTTCGCGCGTAACTGTTACAAAGCTTTTCATACCAGGCCGACCCCAGTGCAGTTAGACTAGTCCGTTGCTTAGCCTGCTATGGATTCCCGATGAACCTGCGCATTTTGTTGATCCTCGGCGCTCTCTCGGCCTTCGCGCCATTGGCGATCGACTTCTATCTCCCCGCGTTCCCTGCCATGGCCCAGGCCTTCGGCACCGATGAACAGCACGTCCAGACGACCCTGGCTGCCTATTTCCTTGGTTTGTCGCTTGGCCAACTGGCCTATGGTCCGATCGCCGACCGTTTCGGCCGACGCAAGCCACTGTTGTTCGGTATCAGCCTTTTCACCCTGGCGTCGCTCGCCTGCGCCTACGCCCCGGACCTCGACACTCTTGTGGTGGCGCGGTTCATCCAGGCATTGGGTGGGTGTGCGGGCATGGTGTTGTCGCGTGCCATCGTCGTCGACAAATGTGACGCGGTGGGGGCAGCCAAAGCGTTCTCGCAACTGATGCTGGTGATGGGGCTCGCGCCGATTCTCGCGCCAATGCTCGGTGGCGTGCTGATCAATGTGTCTGGCTGGCAGTCGATCTTCCTGGTGCTCAGCCTGTTCAGCGCCGCCTGCCTGCTGGCCGTGAGCCTGGGGCTGCCGGAAAGCCTGCCAGCCCATGTGCCCCGCCAGCCGCTGTCGGGTGCCTTGCGTCAGTACCTGCGGCTGCTGGGCGATCGGGTGTTCCTGGGGCATGCGCTGACGGGCGGCATCGCCATCGCCGGCATGTTCGCCTATATCGCCGGATCCCCGTTCGTGTTCATCAAGCTCTATGGTGTGCCGGCCGAACATTACGGCTGGCTGTTTGGCACCAATGCTGCCGGTTTCATCCTCTGCGCCCAGGTCAACGCCCGACTGCTGGCCAAGCGCGGCCCCGCCTTCCTGCTGGCCCGAGCGGTATGGCTCTACCTGGCTGCCGGGTTGGTACTGCTGGGGGTGGCGCTGCTGCGTCCGACGCAGTTGTGGCCATTGCTGGTGCCGCTGTTCGTGTGCATCGCCAGCTTGGGTTGCATCATTCCCAACGCCTCGGCCTGTGCCATGAACGGGCAAGGGGCCAGGGCCGGCAGCGCATCGGCATTGATGGGCAGCCTGCAGTTCAGCGTCGCCGCAGGGGCGGCAGCGCTGGTGGGGGTTCTGCATGATGGCAGCGCAGTGCCGATGGCCTTGGTGATCAGCTTGTGCGGTGTGCTGGTAGTCAATGTCGCGATGCTGACTCGACGCCTCCAGTCCAGGCAGGCTGCATGAGGGGGTGAGGGGCCTTCAGGCGTGTCTCCAGAACGGCGACGAATGCCCGGGCCTCCGCCTCGCTGCGAAAACTCACCACATGTTGATCGAGCTGTACCTGCCAGGGGCAGTTGGGGTGGCGGTTCGATGTACTGACGACAATCTTCATCGCGGCATCCTCCAGTCGGGGTGAGAGCGAAATCAGTGTAGCGCCGTCCCTATTGCCCGCCACATGCCGGGGTGACGTCCTGACTGACGGTCACCCGAGGGACGAAAGGCTGATTCAACCAAGATGCGAACCTTCGCTTTTTCTTGCCCTACTTGTGGAACTCGACTGTCGGCATTGTTCCTCTATTGTGGCCTTTATCTGGCAAGGAATCTGGCCAGGTCCGGGATGTTAGAGGGGATGCTGATAGCGCTTGTCATTTACCGGCTTTTTTCGATTTCGCGAAGGGTGCTACTACCCTCGGTCTTGTGTCGCGAAACGTTGGCCAAACCCAGCTAGTACAGGGCTTTCAGCGGCTTATACTTGCCCCCAGGAGCGGTTTCCCCACCAGGCGGTGCTTCCCACACTGCCTGACAGGCTGCAACCCACACTATCTGCTGCAACCTCTGGCCATTCCCACTGCCATGATGGCCATTGGATAAAAAACGGACCTTGCAATGGAGTTGATAGAGTATGAAAGCAGTCAGCAGTATCAGTCAGATCGCCGGTCTGATGGCCGAGCCCAAGCGCAGTGCCATGCTCTGGGCCCTGATCGATGGATCTTCTCGGCACGCTGACGAGTTGGCACTCATGATTGGCGTTACGCCGTCATCGGCCTGCGCGCACTTGTCCTTGTTGTCGGCTGCCGGCCTGCTGCGCCTCGAGGCACGTGGGCGCAAGCGCTATTTTCGACTGGCCACCCCCGAGGTGATCGCCGCGGTCGAGGCACTGGCCAGCGTGCAGCTTGGCGGTCGTGGCGAATGCCAGGGATCGGTCAGGCCGTTGCAGGTGCCGCTGTCGTTGCGCAGGGCGCGACGTTGTGGCGATCACCTGGGTGGCGAAATTGCGGTAGACCTGTATCGGCGCATGGTGTCCGCTGGTTGGTTGGAGGGCAATGACCTGCACCCTACCGTGAGCCTGGAAGGGCGTGTGCAACTGGCCGCGATTGGCGTCTACATCGATGCGCTGGCGCCGCGCCAGCGCGGTGCCTGTGTGGTCTGCCACAGCAGCGAGTGGAGTGACAACGGCCCCCACCTGGGTGGTGGTGTCGGGCAAGCGATGCTCAGGTTGTTCATGCAGTCTGGCTGGATACGCGAGCAGGAGGGGTCACGCGTGATGCAGATTTCTTCCCTGGGTATTCAAGAGATCAACCGTATCGCGAGGGTGCCGGCATTGCAGGTGGGCTGAAGTGCCCCTGTAATGCCGGCTGTGCTCGTCACTCAAACCAGACGTGCATCCAGGCTGTTCTGCGCCAGGCGCTTTGCCTGCTCTTGAGACATGCCCAGATGCTGGTACAAGGCGTGGAAGTTTTCCGTGACATATCCGCCGAAGTAGGCCGGATCGTCGGAGTTCACCGTAACCTTGACCCCACGCTCGAGCATGTCGAGGATGTTGTGCTGGCTCATATGATCGAACACGCAAAGCTTGGTGTTCGACAGCGGGCAGACGGTCAGCGGAATCTGCTCGTCGATGATGCGTTGCATCAGCCGCTCATCTTCGATAGCTCGCACGCCGTGGTCAATGCGCTTGATTTTCAGCAGGTCGAGGGCTTCCCAGATGTACTCGGGCGGCCCTTCCTCGCCGGCGTGGGCAACGGCGACCAGGCCTTCGTTGCGGGCTCGGTCGAAGACGCGCTGGAACTTGCTTGGTGGATGGCCTTTCTCGGAGCTGTCCAGGCCCACGGCAATGAAGGCATCGCGGAATGGCAGGGCCTGGTCGAGGGTCTTCTCGGCCTCCGCCTCGCTGAGGTGACGCAGGAAGCTCAGGATCAGGCCGCTGCTGATACCCAACTGCTCGCGACCATCCTTGAGCGCCTGGTTGATTCCGCCGAGCACCACCTCGAAGGGGATACCCCTGTCGGTATGGGTCTGTGGGTCGAAGAAGGGTTCGGTGTGAATGACGTTCTGCGCCTTGCAGCGTTGCAGGTAGGCCCAGGTCAGGTCGTAGAAGTCCTGCTCGGTGCGCAGTACATCAGCGCCCTGGTAGTAGAGGTCGAGAAACTCCTGCAGGTTGTTGAACGCGTAGGCGCTGCGCAGCGTCTCCACGTCGGCCCAGGGCAGGGCGACCTTGTTGCGTTCGGCCAGGGCGAACAGCAGTTCCGGCTCCAGCGAACCTTCCAGGTGCATATGCAGTTCGGCCTTGGGCAAGGCATTGAGCCAGTCATACATAGGGTGTGATCTCGAATCAGGTACGGTTGGCCGACATTCTACAGGGCTATGCGCTATTCGGTAGGGCGGGGCTGACCGACAGCCCCGCTGTGCTTCAACCGGCGATCAGTGCGGCTGCCGCCTGACGATGGTCGGCGATCAGGCCCTGGACATCGAGTCCCTCGATCTGGCCATCGATCACGCGCCAGTGACCGCCGACCATGACTCGGTCAGCCCGGTCCGCCGCGCACAGCAGCAGCGCCGACAGCGGATCGTGGCTTCCGGAGAAACGCAGTTCGTCGAGCTTGAACAACGCCAGATCCGCCTGCTTGCCCACCGCCAGCTCCCCAATGTCGCTACGGCCCAGCAGTTGCGCCGAGCCACGGGTTGCCCAGCCCAGCGCGCGCTCGGGCGTGATCTGCTCGGCGCCGTAGCGCAGGCGTTGCAGGTAGAGGGCCTGGCGCGCTTCGAGGATCATGTTCGAGGCATCGTTGGACGCCGAGCCGTCTACACCCAGGCCGACTGCGGCCCCGGCAGCTTCGAGCTCGATGGTCGGGCAGATTCCCGAGGCCAGGCGCATGTTCGAGCTCGGGCAATGGCAGATGCCGGTACCGGCAGCGCCCAGGCGCGTGATTTCGTCGGGGTTGAAATGGATACCATGTGCCAGCCAGGTGCGTGGGCCGAGCCAGCCGACACTGTCCAGATAGTCCACGGTGCGCAGGCCGAAGCGCTGCAGGCAGAAGTCTTCCTCATCGAGTGTTTCGGCCAGGTGGGTATGCAGGCGCACGTCCAGCTCTTCGGCCAGGCTGGCGCTGGCGCGCATGATCTCTGGCGTGACCGAGAAGGGTGAGCAGGGCGCCAAGGCTATCTGGATGCGCGCGCCTTCGCCACGCTCATGATAACTGTGGATAAGTCGCTGACTGTCGGCCAGGATCACTTCGCCTTGTTGCACTGTCTGCTGCGGGGGCAAGCCGCCGTCCGCTTCACCCAGGCTCATCGAGCCGCGGGTCAGCATGGCGCGCATGCCGAGCTTGCGTACGACCTCTACCTGTACGTCGATGGCGTGGTCCAGACCTTCCGGGAACAGGTAATGGTGATCGGCGGCGGTGGTGCAACCCGACAGCAGCAGTTCGGCCAGTGCAACCTCGCTGGCGAGCGCCAGTTTGGCCGGCGTCAGCCGTGCCCACACCGGGTAGAGGGTCTTGAGCCAGGGAAACAGTGGTTGGTTGACCACAGGAGCCCATGCGCGGGTAAGGGTCTGGTAGAAGTGGTGGTGAGTGTTGATCAGGCCAGGCAGCACAACGTGCTCACGGGCATCGAACACTTGGTCACAGGCGGTGTTGGGTTGTTCGCCGAGGGCGAGCAGTTGGCTGATGCGGCCGTTTTCAATGACCAGGCCACCGCGGGCATCGGTGCCGTTGGCAGTGAAGATGGCAAGGGGTGATTTCAACCAGATACGGGTCGCAGGCATGGTGCCGGCTCCTCTGAAAGTGGGTTCAGGGTTAGCCAGCTCAGTGTTGCCCTGTCTGCTGATCCAGGTCCGCCGCGAGGCGAGGCATCGAGTCTACTGCCTCGCCACGTGGCTTTCAATTCACCAGGTCAGGGCGTCACCCTTGTAGTTGATAAAGCGCAGGCCGCCCTGGCCGCTTTGCTCGTTGATCCGGTCGAGCATGCCGCGTGTGCTGGTGAACACGTCGATTTCCGCGTTCTCGCCGCCCATGTCGGTCTTCACCCAGCCTGGGTGCATGGCCAGCACGCTCAGGTCGGACCGCTGCAACTCAATCACGAAGCTGTTGATCATCGAGTTGAGTGCGGCCTTGCTGGCCTTGTACAGGCAGATCTCGTTGCCATCCGGGCTGGTCACGCTACCCAGGCCCGAGCTCATGAACGCCAGCACCCCGGTGTTTTCGCGGATCTGCCCGACCAGGCGACGCGCCACACGGATGGGCGCAACGGCATTGGTCATGAACAGGTCGCCGATCTGCGTGTCTTGCACGGTTTCCAGGTCTTGTGGCAACGGTCCCATGACTCCGGCATTGACGAAGACCAGGTCGAAAATCTCGCCTTGCACACGCTGCTTGAGGTCGTCGAGCAAGGCGGTATCGTTCATTTCCAGGGATTCGATGCGCACACCTGCGACATCTTTCAGGGCACCCGGCTTGCTTGCATCGCGCACGGTGGCTGTCACGTTCCAGCCGTCTTCACGCAGACGTTGTACCAAGCCCAGTCCCAATCCGCGGGAGGCGCCGATGATGAGGGCGTTTTTGCTTGTGGACATGTGGATGCTCCGAGGTCGCTTGAAGAAGGGTATCGAGGATACTCCAGGCGGGGGCGACTCGCCTGCGTTGCGTTTGTACAAAAAATGATCAGACGCTCCGCGCCGTGTGCTGGTGGGCGCCCTGCCTGTTGGCGCACGGGTTATCCACAGGCTGTTCCACAGTTATTGTGTGCAAGCGTGTGGGCAGCGGGAAAGCTCGTGAAAACCGGGCGATGGGGATAACTCTCCGGGTTTCAGTAGTTTGCGGGTGTCATCAAACAGTGATCAAAATATGCTCAATCGGCTGAAAGCCATACGTGGCAAGGCTTGCCAAAGAATGCCCCAAGCTTATCCACAGGCAGGCCCACAGTAGTTGTGGGCACCTTTCAGCGAGGTTCGAGACGAATCCGGCCACGGCTGAGGTCGGCCAATTGCTGCTGGAAGGTCTGTACGTGCTCTTCGCCCAGCGCCAGGAGTAGATCGACGCCGTTTGCCGTGAACTGTTCGTCCAGCACCAGCCCGTCGGCCTCGGCCAGGCGCAGCTTGAGCAAGGCCAGTTCGCTGAACGTGCAACTGCAGGTGAATTCGCTGCGCTGTACCAGCAGCCGTTTCGGCGCCTGTTGCAAGCACTTGTTGGCACCCCCGCCATAGGCACGGGCCAGGCCTCCGGTGCCGAGCTGGATACCGCCATACCAGCGGATGACCAGCACCACCACCTGATCGCAGTCCTGGGCTTCGATCGCCGCAAGAATTGGACGTCCGGCGGTGCCGCCCGGCTCGCCATCATCGCTGCTGCGGTATTGCGCGCCTATTTTCCAGGCCCAGCAATTGTGGGTGGCGGCCAGGTCGCTGTGACGTTCGATGAAGCTCATCGCCTCGGCGGCACTGCTGACAGGGCCGGCGAGGGTGATGAAACGGCTCTTGCGGATGTCTTCGCGGAACTCGCAGAGCTCAAGCAGGGTAGAGGGCATAGGTCCGGGTCAGGCGGGCGGGGTGATGCCGCAGCCTTTGAGAATGATGTGGATAAGGTTGTTGCTGGCGTCTTCCATGTCCTGCTTGGTCAGGCGGCTGCGGCCGGTGACCTGGCAAATCTGGGTGGCGAAGTCGGCGTAGTGCTGGGTGCTCCCCCAGAGCAGGAAGATCAGGTGCACAGGGTCTACCCGGTCCATCTTGCCGGCCTCGATCCAGGCCTGGAACACTGCGGCTCGGCCGCGGAACCACTCGCGGTAGTCGGCGCTGAAGTATTCGCTCAGGCACTGGCCGCCGCTGATCACCTCCATGGCGAAGATCCGCGATGCCTGCGGGTTGCGCCGGGAGAACTCCATCTTGGTGCGAATGTACTGGCTCAACGCCACGGCTGGGTCGTCCTCGACGCTCAAGGCGTTGAAGGTGCTGTCCCACAATTCGATGATGTTGCTGAGCACGGCAATATAAAGGCCGAGCTTGTTGGTGAAGTAGTAGTGCAGGTTGGCTTTGGGCAGGTTAGCCTTCAGCGCGATGGTGTTCATGCTGGTGCCCTTGAAGCCATGGCGGGCAAATTCGTCCTCGGCGGCCTGGATGATGGCCTGTTCGTTCTTTTGGCGAATGCGGCCGGCGGGCTTGCCCGAGGCGGAGAGGCGATGCGCAGGGACTTCAAAGGTCATGGACGTTTCCGTACGGGGTCTGTGGGCAACGGATGTCGGACAGATTACCTGCCTGTGCCGAAGTGACAAGCATTAGCGCGTTGCCGCGAGGCTTTCGAGAAAACTTTCCAGCACCAGATTCGGACGCCGTCCCTTGCGCGTCACCCAGCTCAGGCTCAGGTCATAGAAGCGTTGCGTCGGTTTCAGTGCCCGCAGGCGGCCCTGTTGGACCCAGAACATGGCGTAATGATCGGGCAGGTAGCCGATGTAGCGCCCGGTGAGGATGAGAAAGGCCATGCCCTCGCGGTCCGAGGCGCTGGCGGTGCAGTTCAGTGCCTGGTAGTGCGCCTGGATATCGGCTGGCAAGCGGAAGGTCGGGGCGATGGCTTCCTGGCTGTTGAGGCGCTGATCGTCGATTTTCTGGTCCTCGGCATAGAACAGGGGGTGGCCGACTGCGCAGTAGAGCAATGAACGTTCGCTGTACAGGGGCTGGTATTCCAGGCCCGAGAGCGGGCTGGTCTGCGGCACGACGCCGACATGCAGGCTGCCGTCCAGCACCCCTTGTTCGACCTGGCTCGGGGCGATCATGCGAATCTGAATGCGCACATCCGGCCCACGATCCTTGAGCTCAGCCAGCGCGTGGGTGATGCGCATGTGAGGCAAGGTAACCAGATTGTCGGTCAGGCCGATATTGAGTTCGCCACGCAGGTGCTGGTGCAGTCCGTTGACCTCGGTGCGAAAGCTCTCAAGGGCGCTGAGCAGTTGCAGCGCCGAGTGGTAGACCTCGCGGCCTTCTTCGGTGAGCGAAAAGCCTGCCCGGCCACGCTGGCACAAGCGCAAGCCCAGGCGCTGTTCCAGGTCGTTCATCTGCTGGCTGATGGCAGAGCGCCCGATACCCAGTACGTTTTCCGCCGCCGAAAAGCCGCCGCACTCGACGACACTGCGGTAAATCTTCAGCAGACGAATATCGAAATCGCTGACTTGCGCGAGAGGATCTGGGCGACGACTCATAAGTTTAGTCCGCTGCTAACTGAAGATTAGAAATGTTGGCTTTTTCAGACTTTATCCCCGTGACAATTTAGCTGCAACAACACCCATCGTTGCCTAGTCGTCTTCCGAGGAACCGCCGATGAACATGCCCGAAACCGCCCCGTCCGGCCTGGCCAGCCAGCTCAAGCTGGATGCTCACTGGATGCCCTACACCGCCAACCGCAACTTCCAGCGTGATCCACGCCTGATCGTGGCCGCCGAAGGCAATCACCTGGTTGACGACAAGGGGCGCAAGATCTTCGACGCACTGTCGGGCCTGTGGACCTGCGGCGCCGGGCATACCCGCAAGGAAATCACCGACGCGGTGACGCGCCAGCTGAGCACACTGGATTATTCGCCGGCCTTCCAGTTCGGCCATCCGCTGTCGTTCCAGCTGGCCGAGAAGATCGCCGAGCTGACGCCTGGCGACCTCAACCATGTCTTCTATACCAACTCCGGCTCCGAGTGCGCCGACACCGCGCTGAAGATGGTGCGTGCCTACTGGCGCCTGAAAGGCCAGGCAACCAAGACCAAGATCATCGGTCGTGCCCGTGGTTACCACGGCGTGAACATCGCTGGCACCAGCCTGGGTGGGGTCAATGGCAACCGCAAGATGTTCGGCCAACTGCTGGATGTCGACCATCTGCCTCACACCGTACTTCCGGTGAACGCTTTCTCCCGCGGCATGCCGGAAGAGGGCGGTATCGCCCTGGCCGAAGAGATGCTCAAGCTGATCGAATTGCATGACGCTTCGAACATCGCCGCTGTGATCGTCGAGCCGCTGGCCGGCTCCGCTGGCGTGCTGCCTCCGCCGAAGGGTTATCTGAAGCGTCTGCGTGAAATCTGCACCCAGCACAACATCCTGCTGATCTTCGACGAAGTGATCACCGGCTTCGGTCGTATGGGTGCGATGACCGGCTCCGAAGCCTTCGGCGTCACTCCGGATCTGATGTGCATCGCCAAGCAGGTGACCAACGGCGCCATCCCGATGGGGGCCGTGATCGCCAGCAGCGAGATCTACCAGACCTTCATGAACCAACCGACGCCGGAGTACGCCGTGGAATTCCCCCATGGCTACACCTATTCGGCTCACCCTGTGGCCTGTGCTGCCGGTATCGCTGCGCTGGACCTGCTGCAGAAGGAAAACCTGGTGCAATCCGCCGCCGAACTGGCGCCGCACTTCGAGAACCTGCTGCACGGCGTCAAGGGCACCAAGAATGTCGTCGATATCCGTAACTACGGCCTGGCTGGCGCGATCCAGATCGCAGCGCGCGATGGCGATGCGATCGTGCGTCCATACGAGGCGGCCATGAAACTGTGGAAGGCCGGCTTCTATGTTCGCTTCGGGGGTGACACCCTGCAGTTCGGCCCAACCTTCAATACCAAGCCGCAGGAACTGGATCGCCTGTTCGACGCGGTAGGCGAAGCCCTGAACCAGATCGACTGATCTTTCCGACGCTGACGACAGGCGCCTGACCGCGCCTGTTCCAACCTTCTTTATCTGGAGTTCTGCATGAGCATCGTTCAGCACCTGATCAATGGTGAGCTGGTTTCCAAGGGCGGTCGTACCGCCGATGTCTTCAACCCGTCGACCGGCCAAGCTACGCGCAAGGTCGAACTCGCCAGCCGCGCCACCATCCAGGAAGCCATCGACTCGGCCAAGGCTGCATTCCCGGCCTGGCGCAACACGCCACCGGCCAAGCGCGCGCAGGTGATGTTCCGCTTCAAGCAATTGCTGGAGCAGAACGAGGCGCGCATTTCGCAGATGATCAGCGAAGAGCACGGCAAGACCCTCGAGGATGCCGCCGGCGAGTTGAAGCGCGGTATCGAGAACGTAGAGTTCGCCTGTGCTGCGCCCGAGATTCTCAAGGGTGAATACAGCCGCAACGTCGGCCCGAACATCGACGCCTGGTCGGACTTCCAGCCGCTGGGCGTAGTGGCCGGCATCACCCCGTTCAACTTCCCGGCGATGGTTCCGCTGTGGATGTACCCACTGGCGATCGTCTGTGGCAACGCCTTCATCCTCAAGCCGTCGGAGCGTGACCCGAGCTCGACCCTGTTCATTGCCCAACTGTTGCTGGAGGCCGGCCTGCCCAAGGGCATCCTCAACGTGGTGCACGGTGACAAGGAAGCTGTAGACGCGCTGATCGAAGCACCGGAAGTCAAGGCCCTGAGCTTCGTGGGTTCGACGCCGATCGCCGAATACATCTATGCCGAAGGCACCAAGCGCGGCAAGCGCGTGCAGGCGTTGGGCGGTGCGAAGAACCACGCAGTGCTGATGCCCGATGCCGAGCTGGACAATGCGGTGAGCGCCCTGATGGGCGCGGCCTATGGTTCGTGCGGCGAGCGCTGCATGGCGATCTCGGTGGCGGTGTGCGTAGGTGACCAGGTTGCCGATGCGTTGATCGCCAAGCTGGAGCCACAGATCAAGGCGCTGAAGATTGGTGCCGGCACTTCTTGCGGGCTGGACATGGGGCCGTTGGTCACTGCTGCTGCACGCGACAAAGTCGTAGGCTATATCGACGATGGCGTGGCTGCGGGTGCCAAGCTGGTGGTGGATGGCCGTGGCTTCCGCGTTGCGGGCAATGAAGACGGTTACTTCGTTGGGGGGACGCTGTTCGACAACGTCACTCCGGAGATGCGCATCTATAAAGAGGAGATCTTCGGGCCGGTGCTGTGTGTGGTTCGGGTGCAGAGCCTGGAAGAGGCGATGCAGCTGATCAACGATCACGAATACGGCAACGGCACTTGCATCTTCACCCGTGACGGTGAAGCGGCGCGTTTGTTCTGCGACGAGATCGAAGTGGGCATGGTGGGTGTGAACGTGCCGCTGCCAGTGCCGGTGAGCTATCACAGCTTTGGCGGCTGGAAGCGTTCGCTGTTTGGTGACCTGCACGCCTATGGGCCGGATGGGGTGCGCTTCTATACCCGTCGCAAGGCGATTACCCAGCGTTGGCCGCAGCGCAAGAGCCATGAAGCGTCGCAGTTTGCGTTCCCGAGCTTGTAAGGTTGTGGTGATGTGAGAAGCGGGGAGGCCGACAGGCC
>NZ_JACVTY010000047.1:0-28308 GCF_016624805.1 Pseudomonas sp. S44 | reverse complement strand
TTTCGCAAAACCCCTATCTGCGCGAGCAGGTAGGGGTTTTGTCTTTCTGGCCGTGCAAAACAGCGACCGAAAAACCGATCTGTATCGCAATCAACCGCGCGCCAACTCGGCCAGGTGCGTCGTGGCCTCCTCGCTCTTGAGCACCAGTACATCCCCCTCGAGTGAATCAAGCACCACCTCGGCGGTGTTGCCGATCAAGGCGCCAGATATCCCCGTGCGCGCAACGGTACCGACGATGGTGACCACCGCATCTATCTGTTTCTCGGTATAGGGAATCAGTACATCGGCAGGCCCCTCGGCGACATGCAGGCGATCTTCGCTGATATCGAACTCCGCCTGGAATGCCGAGCACGCTTCGCGGTAGCGTTTTTCGATGGTTTCGCTGAGCTGATACACCGGGTCGGACGCCGACAGCATCGGCGAGGGATGAGCACTGATCACATGCAGCTCGCCTTTGGCCAGGCTGGCGATCGCATAGCCATGGTCGATGATGCTGGCATGTAGCCGCCGATGATCCCCGTCCTGATTCCCCACATCCACCGCCGCGAGGATCTTGCCGCCGGTCCAGGGCCGTTCGCTTTTGACCATCAGCACGGCGCAGGGGCATTGGCGCAACAGTTTCCAGTCGCTGGGTGTAAGCAGTGCCTTGCGCAGCGGATTGTCCGGACGATGCTCCTTGATCACCAGTTCGCACCCTTCGGCTTGCTGCACACTGATAATCGACTCATGCAGCGTGTCATGCCAGGCCTGCTCATGGGTGACATTGTCGTAGCCATCATCATGCAGTTGGCTACTGAGCAGGCTGAGCAGGGCGCTATGGTCCTGCTTCTTGTCGCACATCAGCAGATGCAGGCGTGCGCCGGTCACCCCGGCGATCAGCTTGGCCCGGGTCAACGCCCGGCTGTGGGCGTGCTCGGGGTCGAGTACGACGAGGATGCTGCGAACGGCTTGCATGGGCATGACTCCGTTGGGATATGAAGGCCAATGCCTGACTATAGTCGGCGGTATGTATCGCGCCGTTTGACGTGTATCAAGCATAGTCGCTGGCGATCGGCATCGCCCTCGGTATAATCCGCGCTCCTGCGATGCTACCCAGCTGTGAGCTTATGTCCCTGACCCCTGAAATCGACGCCTTCCTTGGCTGCCCTACGCCTGACGCCTGGATCGAAGCGGCGCTCGCCGACCAGGAAACCCTGCTGATCGACCACAAGAACTGCGAGTTCAAGGCCGCCAGCACCGCGCTCAGCCTGATCGCCAAGTACAACACCCATCTGGACTTGATCAACATGATGTCGCGCCTGGCCCGAGAGGAGCTGGTGCACCATGAACAGGTTCTGCGCCTGATGAAGCGTCGTGGCGTCCCCCTGCGGCCTGTTTCGGCAGGACGATATGCCTCGGGCTTGCGCCGCGTCGTGCGTGCTCACGAGCCGGTCAAGCTGGTCGATACCCTGGTCGTCGGCGCTTTTATCGAGGCGCGCAGCTGTGAGCGTTTCGCAGCGCTGGTGCCACACCTGGATGAGGAGCTTGGCACCTTCTACCACGGCCTGCTCAAGAGTGAGGCACGTCATTACCAGGGCTACCTGAAACTGGCGCACCACTATGGTGAACAAGCTGATATCGCGCGGGTGCTGGAGAAGGTGAGGGAAGTGGAAGCCGAGCTGATCAGCTCGCCAGATATGGAGATGCGCTTTCACAGCGGCATCCCGATGGCCCAGCCCGCCTGAGGGCGAGCGGGCCCGCGGGGGCGCGTCAGCTTACTGACGACGGCCGAGCAGCAAGCCGACCACCAGCCCGAAACCTGCGGAAATCGCGACGGTCTGCCACGGATGACCACCAATGTACTCCTGCGTGGCATCTACCACCGGCTGTGCCTTCTGCCCCAGACGACTGGTAGCCTGGCGTGCCTGACGCAGCTTCAGGCCAAGCTGGGCGCGCAAGGTGTCGGCTTCTTCGCCCACCAGTGAGGCGCTGTCGTCGAGAAGCTTTTCGGACTCCTCGATCAAGGCCTGCAGCTCACTGAATACCTGGTCCTTGATCTGATCGCTGTCGACTGTTGCGGTGGATTTCCTGGCCATGAACACGTCCTCGTAGATGGATTGACTTGTACAGTGGATAACGGCGTGCGTCGAAAGTTGCACCGGCATACCAGCGCCTCGCCGCTAGGTGTAAGATAGCGCTCATTTTCAAGCGGCAGGAAAGACCATGAGTTTCAATCTGGCCAACAGAGATTTCGCCGAACGCGCGCAGATCGAGGCGGAAAAAGCCCGACTGTTTCAGCTTTGGCAAAGCAACCTCGGCAAGGCCAAGGGTGAAGCAGCCCGAATGATCGCCGAGAAACCCCGACGCAAGGGCAAGTGGGCCGAATGGGTCCGTGCCGAGCTGGAGGGTATGTCGCCTCCGGAGTTCGCCGACATGGTTCGCAGCGAAGTCAACAAGATGATGGCGGCAGCCAGCGCCAACCGCTGATCCTCACCAGCCTGCACCCCCAGGCTGCGGCAGATCGAGCTTGCCTTTATCGGTGAAGCGCACCGTACCCAGCGGTCCGCCGGCCAGCTTCCCACGCAGCACATAGGGCAATCCCTGTAGCGATTGGGTTTGGCTCAGGCCATACGCCTGGCGCAAGAACGAAAACGCGGTGATGCTCACCGGGACCACGATCACCGCCTCGTCATAACGGCCGATATGCCCGCGCTGGTCGCTGACACCTGCCGCCAACGGTTGATCGTTCACTTCCAGATTCAGTGCAATACCGTTGAAGTCCACCGGCGTCTCGTTGGGGTTCTGCACGCGTATCTTCACTGCCATGCGCAACTCCAGGTCCTGCCCGGGCAGGGGTTCGATACCGATGACATTGATGTTCAGCGGATCGCGGTTTTGCAGCAGTGCGCAGGCATTGAGAGCGAGGGCCAGCAGCAGGGCCAGGCACAGTCGGGCTGAGTTACGCAAGCAGGCGGTCATGTCAGGGGGCCTTGGCTGTAGAGGGCCCTTGAGTGTGGCAAATACATTCCATCGGTGAAACCCTCGCTGTCGCTCCGAGCGCTTCCGGCCTGAAGGAAACATCACGAATCAACTCCATTGGTTTTCATGCTTTTGTCGCGAACCTGAAGCGCCTTAGGCTATCCAACGCTTGGGCGCGACTTTTTGTACCGGAGATGAAGGATGAAACCTACACTGCCTTTCCTCGCCATCAGCCTGCTGCTGTGCCTTCCCGCGCACGCGGCCCCCGTGCAGATGCCCTTGCTTGCCGCCAGCGACCGCAATAATCCCTACAACAGTCCGATTCAGCGCGCCAACCCCAATAGCCGCCAAGGCGGTGTGCCTGCGACGCCGCCGGTACGCGGTCCCTCGACCCAACCGATTGTGCGGCCACCTGCGCTGGACAACCGCGGCATCGGCAACGGTGACAACCTGCGCCGTCAGCAACAGACCCCGAACCTGGAACCCACTCGGCCACCGCGCGATTCACAACGTGCGCCCTGAGCCTCTTGATTGGAAGGATCCCCGCATGACGTCACGTATCTGGATGACCACCCTGGCTGCAGCCGCGCTGTTTCCGCTATTGGCGCAGGCTGCCGGCGACAGGCAGTTTCCGAGCGAAAAAGGGCAGTTGACCGTCAGTACCGTTGCTGATGGTCTGGTCAACCCGTGGGCTTTGGCATTCCTGCCGGGGGGCAAGGATATGCTCGTCACCGAGCGCTCAGGCAACCTGCGCATCGTCGGGGCCGAAGGCAAGGTCGGGCCGCCGCTGTCAGGGGTGCCCAAGGTCTGGGCGCAAGGGCAGGGCGGTCTGCTGGATGTGGTGCTTTCGCCGGAGTTCACCCAGGATCGCACGGTCTACCTGTCGTATGCCGAGGAGGGCGCGGACGGCAAGGCAGGCACGGCGGTCGGACGTGGCCAGCTGTCGCAGGACCGCGCGCGCCTGGAAAACTTCACCGTGATCTTCCGCCAGCAACCCAAGCTGTCTGACGGTAACCACTTTGGTTCGCGACTGGTGTTCGACCGCGAGGGGTATCTGTTCATTGCCTTGGGCGAGAACAACCAGCGCCCCACCGCCCAGGATCTGGACAAGTTGCAGGGCAAGCTGGTCCGCATCCTGCCTGATGGCGAGGTGCCCAAGGACAACCCCTTCGTCGGCCAGAAAAATGTGCGTCCGGAAATCTGGTCGTACGGCCACCGCAACCAGCAGGGCGCGGCGCTCAACCCTTGGACAGGCAAGCTCTGGACCCACGAGCATGGCCCACGCGGCGGCGATGAGATCAACATTCCCCAGGCAGGAAAGAACTACGGTTGGCCGATCGCGACCCATGGCATCAACTACTCGCTGCTGCCGATCCCCGAGGCCAAGGGCAAGCATGTCCAGGGTATGGAAGATCCGCACCATGTGTGGGAGAAGTCCCCAGGTATCAGTGGCATGGCCTTCTACGACAGCCCGACCTTCAAGGCGTGGGATCACAACCTGTTCATCGGTGCGTTGGCCACCCAGGAGCTGATTCGTCTGCAGCTCGACGGTGACAAGATCGTCCACGAAGAGCGCCTGTTGGGGGAACTCAAGGCGCGTATTCGTGATGTGCGGGTGGGGCCGGACGGTTACCTTTACGTGCTGACCGACGCCAAGGATGGGGCGCTGCTGAAGGTGGGCCTGAGCGGGAGTTGATGGCGGATCCGGGAAACCCCATTACCATGGCGATTTGCCCACGATCCATCGCCATGACGCCCTACGCCCTTTATCAGCAAGCCATCCTGCAGCAAGGCTTTGCCGCCGATCCTGCACAGGCTGAGGCTGTTGCCGCCCTGCAGCATTGCTTCGAGGTGCTGGAGCAGGGGCGTAGCGGCCAGGGCGTCTACCTGTGGGGCCCGGTCGGACGTGGCAAGACCTGGTTGATGGATCAATTCCAGCAGTGCCTTGCGGTTCCTTCCCGGCGACAGCATTTTCATCACTTCATGGCCTGGGTGCACCAGCGCCTGTTTTTGCTGAGTGGCACTGCCGACCCACTGCATGCGTTGGCCCAAGAGCTGGCCAGAGATATCCGCGTACTGTGCTTCGATGAGCTGTTTGTCAGCGATATTGGCGACGCGATCATCCTGGGGCGCCTGTTTCAGGTGCTGTTCGATCAGGGCGTGGTGATCGTCGCTACGTCCAACCAGCCGCCCGACCAGCTGTATCTCGACGGATTCAATCGGGAGCGCTTCTTGCCGGCCATCGCCGCGATCCAGCGGCACATGCAGATCGTTTCCGTGGCTGGTGAACGAGACCACCGCCTGCACCCCGGCGAACATCGCCAGCGCTACTGGATTGCCGAGGCGGGCAAGCCCGGCGCAATGGTCGAGGTATTCCGGCAACTGAGCGCGGATGACCCCGGCACCGACCAACCGTTGCAGGTCGGGTCGCGGCAGATCCAGGTGATTCGCCGCAGCGAGCAGGTGATCTGGTGCTGCTTCGCCGACCTGTGCGAGCAACCGCTGGCGGCGACTGAGTTCATGGCCCTGTGTGACCGCTATACGGCCATCCTGCTGGAGGGGCTGCCAGCACTGGGCGGGGTGCAACGTGCCGGGCGCATCGCCCGCGGAACCGAGGACGGCGCCCGGCGTGTAGTGGCCGGTGATCGCCAGTTACCGGCGCTGTCGCCCCGCGATGACAGTGTGCGGCGCTTCATCGCGTTGGTCGACGAATGCTACGACCGTCGGGTCGCCTTGCACCTGGAAGCTGAGGTTGCGCTCGAAGCGCTCTACACTCAAGGGTATCTGGCGTTCCCGTTCAGGCGGACCCTGAGCCGGCTGCGGGAGATGCAACTGCAACGCTTCGCCTGAAGGAGCCGACCATGGAGCTGCTGTCGCACCATCTGCTGACCCAGGCCTACAACAATGGCTGGGCCAACCATCGCCTGTACAAGGCATGCCTGCAACTGAACCACGACGAGTTCGTCGCCCCCCGTTGCAGCTTCTTTCCCTCGATCAAGGCCACGCTCAATCACCTGCTGACGGTGGACTGGTTCTACCTCAATGCCCTGGAGTGCGAGCAGCGCGGCGAAGCCCCCGAGGCGGATGGCGAGCGCTTCTTCGAGCCTGAACAGCCGTTTGCTACCTGCACCGACCTGCACGCCCAGCAGGCCCAGGCCGACCAGCGCCTGATCGCGTATTGCCGACTGTTGCGTGACGACCAGTTGCGGCGCTATGTGAGTATCGTGCGGCCTGACCGGGTCCAGCGCGAGCAGCGCCTGCGCCTGCTCGCGCACCTGTTCGAACACCAGATCCATCACCGCGGGCAGGTGCATGCGATGCTCAGCGACACCTCGGTGCGCCCGCCGCAGCTGGACGAATTCTTCTGCGAGGAGGAAGCGCCCCTGCGTGCGGATGATTTTGCCGAACTGGGGTGGAGCGAAGAGCAGGTCTGGCGGGCGTGACAGCTCTACCCGAGCCGTCTGTTCAGGAGCGGCCTTGTGGCTGTAGCAGGCCGCTCCCAGCTTGCCGCAAGGCGAGAGCTACTGCTGCAACCAGTTGATCAAGGCTTTGTGGAACGCTTCAGGTTCCTCGATCTGTGGGGCATGTCCCATGCCCGCGAAGGTGACCAGTTGCCCCTGGGGAATCAGCTTGGCCACCTGCGGTCCCAGCTCTGCGTATTTGCCCAGGCGGGCCTTGACTTTTGGCGGGGCGATGTCGCTGCCGATGGCGGTAGTATCCTTGTCGCCGATCAGCAACAGCGTCGGCATCTTCAAGTCCTTGAACTCGTAGACCACAGGCTGGGTGAAGATCATGTCGTAGATCAGCGCCGAGTTCCATGCCACTGCCTCGTGCCCTGGCCCTTTGTTCAAGCCCACCAGCATCTGTACCCATCGCTCGTATTCCGGTTTCCAGCGCCCGGCGTAGTAGGTGTTGCGCTCGTAGTTGCGCACGCCTTCGGCATCGAGCTTGAGTTCACGCTGATACCATTGATCGACACTGCGATAGGGCACGCCCAGGGCTTTCCAGTCTTCCAGGCCGATCGGATTGACCATGGCCAGTCGCTCCACCTGCTGTGGGTACATCAGCGCATAGCGGGTGGCGAGCATGCCACCGGTGGAGTGGCCCAGCACAGTGACCTTGTCGATGCCAAGCTGTTGAAGCAGTGCATGGGTGTTGTCGGCCAGTTGCTGGAAGCTGTACTGATAGTGCTCCGGCTTGCTCGAGGTGCAGAAGCCGATCTGGTCCGGGGCGATGACCCGGTAGCCGGCCTTGCTCAGGGCATCGATGGTGGTTTCCCAGGTGGCGGCGCAGAAGTTCTTGCCATGCATCAGCACCACGCTGCGACCATTGGCCTTGCCCTGCGCAGGGACATCCATGTAGCCCATCTGCAGGGCTTGGCCCTGGGAGGTGAGAGCGAAGTGCTTGAGCGGGTGAGGGTAGGTGAAACCTTCTAGCTGTTTGCCGTAGGTGGGCGACTCGGCGGCGATGGCCGAGCTGCCGACGAGGCAGGCCAGGGCCAGGGCGGTTGCGCGCAGCATCGGGGTACTCCGTGTAGGTTCAAGTAGAAAGAGGCGACTGTAGCAGTCAGTTGACCCTCGGAACCGTGAAAGGTGTTACCCGTTGTGAAACCAGCCCAGGGTGATCATCGCGACCACCAGGTAACGCCCGGCCTTGGCCAGGGTGACCAGTAGCAGGAAGCGCCAGAATGGTTCGCGCATGATGCCGGCGATCAGGGTCAGTGGATCGCCGATCACGGGCATCCAGCTCAGCAACAGCGACCACTGCCCCCAGCGTTGGTAGCGTCGTTGTGCACTTTGCAGCTGGCTGGCGCTGAACGGAAACCAGCGTTGTTCGCGAAAGCGCTCGATCGCTCGGCCCAGCAGCCAGTTGACCAGCGAGCCGAGCACGTTGCCCAGGGTCGCTACCAGCAATAGCGTGAGCCAGGCGTCGGGGTTGCGCAGGAGCAAGCCGACCAGCACCGCCTCGGACTGCAGCGGCAGCAAGGTGGCCGCGCCAAAGGCGCTGAAAAACAGCGCCCAGAGACTGAGCATCAGTATTCGGCGACCACAGTGTCCTGGCCGTCCTGAGTCAGGCCGATGACCTGATAGGCATCCTTGTGGTCACCCATTTCCATGCCAGGTGAGCCCATGGGCATACCCGGCACGGCCAGCCCCTTGAGATCGCTGCGTTTGGCCAACAGGCGCACCTGTTCGGCGGGCACATGCCCCTCGACGAACTTGCCGTCGATCACGCCGGTGTGGCAAGACGCCAGGCGTGGTGCGACGCCCAGGCGCTGCTTGACCGCGCTCATGTTCGGCTCGACATGGTCGTTGACCGTGAAACCGTTGTCGCGCAGATGGCTGATCCACTGTTTGCAGCAGCCGCAGTTGGGGTCGCGGTAGACATCGATGACGTCGGCGGCCTGGGCCAGGCCACTGATGGCCAGCAGTCCAAAGGCCATCAGGTGTTTGTGTAGCATGGTCTAACTCCTTCAAAAACGCAGGCGCACACCTGCGACCAGACGGGTCTGCGCGGGGTCGTCGCCGTCTTCACGGGCCTGGTCGGCGCGTGTACCGTGCACGCGGTTGAAACTGACGCCGACATAGGGCGCGAAGCTGCGGGTGATTTCATAGCGCAGGCGCAGGCCAACTTCGCTTTCGGCCAGCCCCGAACCTTGTTCGCGCCCGGCGTCGTTACGGCCGAAGAAGTTGGCTTCGATGTTCGGTTCGAGGATCCAGCGATTGGTCAGCAGCATAGCGTAACTGGCCTCCAGGCGCAGCGCGGTCTGCTGTCGCTCGCCGGCATAGGCGGTGGCTTCGAACTCCAGCCCATACAGCGGCGTACCTTGGATGCCGAACGCTGCCCAGGCCTGGCCGCTGGCAGGTTTGAAGTCCTGGCGTATACCACCGACCAGCTCCCACCAGGGGCTGATGGCATGGCCCCATAGCGCCTGCAGTTCGGCCTTGTGAGTGATGCCCTGTTCACGTTCGCCTTCGCTGCGCAGCCACAGGCGATCGATGTCGCCGCCGATCCAGGCGGTGGCATTCCAGTTCAGCACGCCGCTGTTGTCGAAGTGCTGGTATTCGAGTTGATCGACGATCACCGCGCCGTTCAGTGCATCGTCATGTACCTGGTGGCCCGGCAAAAGGGGGAAGGCGGCGCGGCGGTCGGCATCGGTGATGACCGGCAACGCCGTGCTGGGCTGGGTCGGGTTCTGCTGTGCGCGTGCCTCTTCGCTGGCCAGTAGCACCAGCAGTGTGATGCTGGTCAGGATCCAGCGGCTGTTGAACTCATTCATCGACCCGTACCTCGCGGAACATGCCGGTCTCCATGTGGTAGAGCAGGTGGCAGTGGTAGGCCCAGCGGCCCAGGGCGTCGGCACTGACCCGGTAGCTGCGGCGAGTGCCGGGCGGGATATCGAGGGTGTGCTTGCGCACCATGAAGTTGCCCTGTTCATCCTCCAGGTCGCTCCACATGCCATGCAGGTGAATGGGGTGGGCCATCATGGTGTCGTTGACCAGGGTGATGCGCACCCGCTCGCCATAGGTAAGGCGCAGTGGCTGGGCGTCGCTGAACTTCACGCCGTCGAATGACCAGGCAAAGCGCTCCATGTGGCCGGTGAGGTGCAGTTCGATATCGCGTGAAGGCGGGCGGCCGTCGGGGTCTTCGAAACGGCTGCGCAGGTCGGCGTAGGTCAGCACCCGGCGGCCGTTGCCGCGCAGGCCGATACCGGGGTCGCCCAGGTTTGGGCGGGGCGCCATGGTCTGCATGTCGACCAGCGGGTTGTCAGTCTCGCTGGGCGGGTGTAGCTGCATGGCGGCCATTGCCGCGTGATCCATGCCGGCCATGCTGGCGTGGTCCATGCCAGGCATGTCTGCCATTGCGGTGCCGCCCATGCCGCCATGCCCCATGTCGTTCAAGGTCAGGCGGGGGCGTGGGTCCGTTGCGGGGACGGGCGCCTGCTGGCCGTGAGCATGTGCCAGGGTGCCACGGGCAAAGCCGGTGCGGTCCATGCTCTGGGCGAACAGCGTGTAGGCTGGCGCATCGCCCGGCTCGACCAGTACGTCGAAGGTTTCGGCCACGGCGATGCGCAGTTCGTCGACCGTCACCGGCACCACGGGTAGGCCGTCTGCGGCGATCACCGTGAGTTTCAGGCCGGGGATGCGGAAGTCGAAGTAGGTCATGGCCGAGGCGTTGATCAGGCGCAGGCGTACCGTCTCGCCGCGGCGGAACAGGCAGGTGAAGTTGCCGTCCGGCGGCTGGCCGTTGAGCAGGTAGCTGTAGGTGGCCGCGCTGATGTCGGCAAGGTCGGTGGGGCTCATGCGCATGCTGGCCCACATCAGGCGCTCGTCGACGGTCTTGCGCCAGCCGTCGCGAGCGACATCCTCGATGAAGTCACCCACGGTGAGCTTGTGGTAGTTGAAGGCGTCGGACTGCTTCTTGAGCGTCGCCAGCAGTGCTTCGGGGGCCTGATCGCTCCAGTCGCTGAACAGCAGCACATGGTCGCGCTGGTAGGCGTGTGGCTCGGCCTCGCGCGGTTCGATGACGATTGCCCCATAGACCCCCGCCTGCTCTTGCAGCCCGGAATGGCTGTGGTACCAGTAGGTGCCACTCTGGCGCAGGGTGAAGTGGTAAAGGTAGTCGCCGCCAGGTTCGATGCCGGCGAAGCTCAGGCCCGGAACACCGTCCATGTTGGCGGGCAGGATGATGCCGTGCCAGTGGATCGAGGTGGGTTCGGCCAGGCGGTTGCGTACGCGCAAGGTTACGCTGTCACCTTCGCGCCAGCGCAGCAGCGGGCCGGGCAAACTGCCGTTGACGGTGAGGGCAGTGCGGGGGCGGCCGGTGATGTTGACGGCGGTCTGGCCCACGTACAGTTCGAAGTCCTGACCCTGCAGCGGTTGGCCTGGGCGATGGCCTTCGGCGGCGCTGGCCAGTGGGCGCCAGAGGCCCAGGCCGGCCACTGCGGTGGCGGCGCCGAGGCCTTTGACGAAGGTGCGACGGGAGGGGCTGTGGGGCATAAACGGCCTCAGGCAGGGCTTGGGTAGAGGCCTTGTCGCGATCGGGCGCGCCTTTCGTAGCCCTGGGCTTGCCTGCGAACGGCCTTGGAATAGCCCGATGATCCACCACCGTTCCTGTCAGTCAGCTGAGGCTGTCATTACAGCGTTGTCAGCCCAGGGCCTCCTGCACAGGCAGGTCGCGCATCAGCAGCCCGAATTCGAGCGATACCTGCTCCGGAATCGGCAGGTACACCAGGTGCCCGTCGCCTGGAGCCACCTCGATGGCCTGGCCTTGGCGATCACCCAACCGGTCGAGCTCGAAGTGGTAGTTGCCGCGAGGGGTCATCAGTTCGAGGGTGTCGCCCAGTGCGAAGCGGTTCTTCACCTTCACCTCGGCCAGCCCGTCGATACGCAGCCCCGTCAGTTCGCCAACGAACTGTTGGCGCTCCGAGATCGAGTTGCCGCGCTGGTAGTTCTGGTACTCGTCGTGCACATGGCGGCGCAGGAAGCCTTCGGTGTAGCCGCGCTGGGCCAGGGACTCGAGGTTGTCCATCAGGCTGCGATCGAAGGGCCGACCGGCGACGGCGTCGTCGATCGCCTGGCGGTAGGACTGCACGGCACGGGCGCAATAGAAGTGCGACTTGGTCCGTCCTTCGATCTTCAGCGAGTGCACGCCCATCCGGGTCAGGCGCTCGACGTGCTGTACCGCGCGCAGATCCTTGGCGTTCATGATGTAGGTGCCGTGTTCGTCTTCGAACGCCGGCATCTCTTCGCCAGGGCGGTTGCCCTCCTGCAACAGGAACACCTGTTCGGTGGGCGCGCCAATGCCCAAGGTCGGTTCGCACTCACGCACGATGTCGCCGGTGGCGTTTTCCCCTGCCGGGGTCGCCTGGTACTTCCAGCGACAGGCATTGGTGCAGCTGCCCTGGTTGGCGTCGCGCTTGTTCAGGTAGCCCGACAACAGGCAGCGCCCGGAATAGGCCATGCACAGTGCGCCATGGACGAAGACCTCCAGTTCCATGTCAGGTACTTGCTGGCGGATTTCCTCGATCTCTTCCAGCGACAGCTCGCGCGACAGAATCACCCGGCTCAGGCCCAGCTGTTGCCAGAACTGCACGCTGGCCCAGTTCACTGTGTTGGCCTGCACCGACAGGTGCACGGGCATCTGTGGGAAATGCTGGCGCACCAGCATGATCAGCCCGGGGTCGGACATGATCAACGCATCGGGTGCCATCTCGATCACGGGCGCCAGGTCCTTGAGGAAGGTCTTGAGCTTGGCGTTGTGCGGCGCGATGTTGACCACCACGTAGAAGCGCTTGCCCAGGGCGTGCGCTTCCTGGATGCCCAGGGCCAGGTTGGCGTGGTCGAATTCGTTGTTACGCACCCGCAAGCTGTAGCGCGGCTGGCCGGCGTAGACCGCATCGGCGCCATAGGCGAAGGCGTAGCGCAGGGTCTTCAACGAGCCGGCGGGGGCCAGCAGTTCGGGCTTGGCAAGAGGGTTCATGGGGGCACCGGGGCAAAAGGTGCGGATGCTACGACCGGGCCCGGAACGCGGTATTGACCTGGATCAAGCGCTGCTGATGGCACTTTTGCCTCTACGCTGTGCACTAAGGTCCAGGACAATCGAGGAAAGCCCATGAATCAAACTGCTCTACAGAACAGAGCCCTGGCCGTATTGCTGGCGCTGGTCACCATCGCATTCTTCTGGATACTGCTGCCGTACTACGGCGCGATCTTCTGGGCCGTGATCCTGGGCATCCTGTTCGCACCGCTGCAGCGCAACCTGCTGCTGCGTTTCAACCGTCGGCGCAACCTGGCGGCCGGCGCTACCTTGGCCACCTGCCTGATGATTGCGATCCTGCCGGTGATCATCATCAGTGCCCTGCTGGTCCAGGAGGGGGCAACACTGTACCAGCGCATTGAAAGCGGCCAACTGGATATCGCCGGCTACATCGAGCGCGGCAAGGACATGCTGCCGCACTTCGCCCAGAACGGCCTGGACCGCATGGGCATGGGCAATCTCGATGGCCTGCGCGACAAGATCACCAAGTGGGCGACACAGGGTAGCCAGTTCCTTGCCAGCCAGGCCTTCAGTTTTGGCCAGGGCACCTTCGACTTCCTGGTGAGCTTCGGCATCATGCTCTACCTGCTGTACTTCTTCCTGCGTGAAGGGCCGGAGCTGGCGCGCAAGGTCCGTCAGGCCGTGCCGCTGCCCGAGCAGCAGAAGCGCCGCTTGCAGCTGAAGTTCAACCGTGTGGTGCGGGCCACGGTGAAGGGCAACCTGTTGGTGGCCATCACCCAGGGCGCGCTGGGCGGCTTGATCTTCTGGGTGCTGGATATTCCCAGTGCGCTGGTGTGGGCGGTGCTGATGGCGTTCTTGTCGCTGCTGCCTGCGGTGGGGGCCGGGATCGTCTGGGGGCCGGTTGCGGTGTATTTCCTGCTGACCGGCGCGATGTGGCAGGGCATCGTGCTGACGGCGTTCGGCGTGCTGGTGATCGGGCTGGTGGACAACCTGCTGCGCCCGATCCTGGTGGGCAAGGATACGCGCATGCCCGACTACCTGATCCTGGTGTCGACCCTGGGCGGGCTGGCGGTGTTCGGCCTCAACGGCTTCGTGATCGGGCCGTTGATCGCCGCGTTGTTCATCTCCAGCTGGACGATCTTCACCGAGACCACACCGCAGGTGCAGTTGCCGTCCTGACTCGATCTACCCAAGGGCAGGAGCAGCGTAATGCTGCTCCTGCGGGGTGCATGTTCAATTGCCCCGGCTAATCGCTAGCGGAAGCTGTACGAAACCCCCGCATACATTCCGAACCCTTCTCCCGGGGTCGAGCGCGCAGCATCCAGCCCGACATCGTCGTACCCTGGTGTCACCGTCGCGGCGTAGCGCTTGTTGGTCAGGTTGCGCAGGTCGAGCCAGGTCTGCCAGTCCCGCTTGGGCGAATCCCAGCCCAGACGCGCGCCCAGCAGGGCGTAGGCATCGGCGTGGTAGCTGTTGGCGTAGTCCACCTGCACCTTGGAGGCCAGTTGCGTGTTCACCCCGGCGTAGAAACCGCTCGGCCAGTCGTAACGTAGCTCGGCCTGGTAGTAATGCATGGGGATGCCCGGCAAGCGGTTGTCGCCGAAGCGGTCATCGTCGCGGTAATGGAAGTCGCTGAAGGTATAGGCCTGGCGCAGCGACAGCTTGCCACTGCCCGGCTGCTCCCACAGCGTGCTGTCCAGGCCGGCTTCGATGCCCTGATGCACGGTGGCGCTGGCGTTGAACTCCTTGAACGGCTGGCCCGGCACGATTTCCACTGCCAGCAGCTCGTGACGCACCTGCGAGTAGTACCAGGCCAGGTCCCAGCGCCCCAGCACCGAGTCGCCGCGGGCCCCCAGCTCCAGGGTGGTGGCCGTCTGGTTCTGCATCTCGATCGGTTGCGTTGCAACGGTCGAACTCCAGATCAACGACCAGGGGTGCGGTGGTTCGACGGAGCGACTGAGGTTGCCGTAGACCTGGGTCTGCGGATCGATGTCGTAGCGCAGGCCCAGGCGTGGTGCGTAGTCCCAGTCGTGCTGGCTGACCTTGCCGCCGTTGGCGGGGAAGGTGACAGCACTTTCGCGGCGGGTGTAGATCATGGCAAGGCCCGTGGTCAGCCACAGGTTGGGGACCAGCTCCAGATCGTTGCCCAGGTGCAGCACGTTGTCCGAGCCCTGGTAGCTGAAGTCGCGGCTGCGCGGGCCGAACACATCGCCATTGCGGGCGAACTGCGAGGCGCCGCTGTTGGGCAGATGCTTGGTGGTACGCCAGCCAACGGTGGTCTTGCTCTCGTGGCCGAACAGGGTGTCGCGACGCATATAGTTGAGCGTGCCGCTGACATCGGTGTAGGCCACCTTCAGGCGCATCGGGCCTTCGCGCAGGTCCATCGGGTAGTCGTGATAGACCAGCCCGGCCTCCAGGCGTGAGTCGTCGTCGAGGAAGAAGGTGGTCTTGTTGCCCACCCAGGTGCTGCCGGGCTGGGGACGGCTGTCATCGCGGGCGAGGTAGGCTGGGTTGGCGGCGCGCGGGTGGTGCTTGATCTGCTCCTTGGTCAGGCGCCCGGCCAGATCGTTCTCGGTTTCCCGGTAGCGCAGGTAGAAGCGCGTTTCCAGATTCGGGTTGAAGCGATAGCCGACATTGGCGGCGATGCCCTTGGCACTGCCGCTGCTGTGTCGCTGGTAGCCGTCGTACTCTGCGTCGGTCAGCGCCACGTAGTAGTCGAGGTTGCCCAGCACCTGGCCAGAGCTGATGTGCCGGCGCTGGTAGCCGTGGCTGCCGACCTCATAGCGCAGTTGCAGGGGGGCGGCGTCATGGCCGGTGTGGGTCACGTAATTGATTGCACCGCCCAGAGCCAGGGCGCCCTGGTCGAAGCCGTTGGCGCCGCGCAGTACCTCGGCGCGGCTCAGCCACAAGGGTTCGAACAGCTCGTAGGGCGTTCCGCCGGGGCCGGTCAGCGGCAAGCCGTCGAACATCGTGTAGACCCCCGAGCCATGGGCGCCAGGCGCGCGGTTGATACCCGAGCCCCGGATCGACAGCTTGATCCCGTCGTTGCCCGCCGACTGGGCGAACACGCCTGGCTGGTAGGCCAGCACATCGTGGTTGCTGGCCACGCGTCCCTGGCCGACGGTTTCCATATCCACCAGGTTGCTGGCGCCAGGGATCTCGCGCAATCGTTCGGCGGCGGCCTCCTGCTCGGATTGCTGGCGGTCCTGGATCAGCACCTGTTCGAGCTCGATGCGCTCGGCGGCATGGGTGGCGGTGCTGACCAACAGGGCCAGTAACGAAAGTGGAAGGGTCGGACGCATGGGCAGGGGTTCCAGAGCGGGTGCGCAGTTGTGACGCTACAACTGTCAGACGAAGCACAGTGGTCGATCTGCAGAGCGCAGTCCTGGCGCCTGCGTGTTAGCCTTGACAGGTTCCAGCCGCTTCGGACGCCCTATGGCCAACCACAAGATCGAGATCCGCCGTCGCAATATCGAGAAGATCCTCCAGGCAGCCGAGCAGGTGTTCGCCGAACAGGGCTACGGCGTCACCTCCATGGGCGACATCGCCGAGCGTGCGCAGTTGCCGCGTTCCAACCTGCATTACTACTTCAGTACCAAGGACGAACTCTATCGAGCGGTACTGCAGGACCTGCTGGACGTCTGGAAGCAGGATGCCCTCTGTTTCGAACGCTTCGACGACCCGCGCGTCGTGCTGACCAGCTATATCCGCGCCAAGATGGGGCACTCGCGCTCGCGGCCGCTGGGCTCGAAGGTCTGGGCCGAGGAAATCCTCCATGGCGCGCCGCTGCTGGGAGGCAGCCTGGACGATTCGCTGGTGCCTTGGGCGCAGTTGAAGGAAGCCAAGATCCGGCGGTGGGTGGAGGAGGGGCGTATCCTCCCGGTCGAGCCGTCGGCGCTGCTCTACATGATCTGGGCTTCGACCCAGCATTACGCCGATTTCGGTTATCAGGTGGCTTTGCTCAATGATGGGCAGCCGCTGTCGGACATGGCGTTCGAGCGGGCGGTGCAGACGGTGACCAGCGTGATTCTGCGGGGCATCGGGCTGGAGCCTTGAGCCTGCCGGGGTGCATGACAACCCCGGCGGGCGATCGTGTAAGCGGCGGTTCGGCGCCCCGTTCGCGGGCAAGCCCGCTCCTACGGGTCAGCTCGCTTCACGATAGGGGTTGCGCGGATCCTGGGTCCAGTTCAGGTATGGCTTGCCGGTCTCTTGCGCCACCATGTCGATGCAGTCTTCAACCGGGCAGGTGATCTGGCACAGGTTGCACCCCACGCATTCGGCCTCGATCACGCTGTAGACGTGCGTCCCATCGGCCTGCAGGGTGTTGGCGATGGCCTGGTGCGAGGTGTCTTCGCAGGCGATGTGGCAGCGTCCGCAGCCGATGCAGGCATCCTGGTCGATATGCGCCACCGACTTGTAGTTGATGTCCAGGTACTTCCAGTCGGTGGTGTGCGGTACGGCCTGGCCGCGGAAGGCTTCCAGGGTGCGGTGTCCGTGCTGGTCCATCCAGCGCGCCAGGCCATCTTTCATGTCTTCGACGATGCGAAAACCGTGCAACATCGCCGCCGTGCACACCTGCACCGCGCCGCTACCCAGTGCGATGAATTCCGCGGCATCGCGCCAGTTGCCGATTCCACCGATGCCACAGATCGGCAGGCCCCGGGTTTCAGGATCGCGCGCGATCTCGGCGACCATGTTCAGCGCGATCGGTTTGACCGCCGAGCCGCAGTAGCCGCCATGGGTGCTCTGGTCACCGACGATGGGGTGGGCGACCATGCGGTCCAGGTCGACACTGGTGATCGAGTTGATGGTGTTGATCAGCGACACGGCATCGGCGCCGCCTCGATGTGCGGCGCGGGCCGATTGGCGGATGTCGGTGATGTTGGGCGTGAGCTTGACGATCACCGGCAGTGAGCAATACGTCTTGCACCAGCGGGTGACCATTTCCACGTATTCCGGCACCTGGCCGACCG
Source organism: Pseudomonas sp. S44 (assembly GCF_016624805.1). NCBI lineage: Bacteria > Pseudomonadati > Pseudomonadota > Gammaproteobacteria > Pseudomonadales > Pseudomonadaceae > Pseudomonas > Pseudomonas sp. S44. The sequence goes on along the minus strand of NZ_JACVTY010000047.1, from coordinate 10,876 downwards.
CCGCGCCCATGCCGCGTTCTGGCATGCCGTGGGGGCAGCCGAAGTTCAGCTCGATGCCATCGGCGCCGGTGGCTTCGACCAGCGGCAGGATGAACTTCCACGACTCCTCGACGCACGGCACCATCAACGACACCACCAGCGCCCGGTCGGGCCAATCCTTCTTAACCTGGGTGATTTCACGCAGGTTGATCTCCAGCGAGCGGTCGGTGATCAGCTCGATGTTGTTGATGCCCTGCACCTGGCGGTTGGCGCCGAAGTGCGCCGAGTAGCGCGACGACACGTTGACGGCCGCCGGGTCCTCGCCGAGGGTTTTCCAGACCACGCCACCCCAGCCCGCCTCGAAGGCGCGAACCACGTTGTAGGCTTTGTCGGTCGGTGGCGCGGACGCCAGCCAGAAAGGGTTGGGTGCCTTGATACCGGCGAATTCGATGGACAGATCGGCCATTTACGCTGCCTCCACATTGAGCATGAGTTGGGCATGGATGGCTTCGGCGGCCAGCTTGCCATGTTGCACGGCCTGGACGGTGAGGTCCTGGCCCAGGGCGGTGCAGTCGCCACCGGCATAGACGCCAGGCAAGCTGGTGCGCATCTGCTCGTCGACGCGGATGCGTTCGCCATCGCGCGCCAGTTGCGCCGCCACCGGGTCCTTGAGCCCTGCGTCGTCGAAGCACTGACCGATGGCCTTGAAGATCCCGTCGGCGGGCAGCTCGAAGGTTTCGCCGGTATCGGCCAGTTTTCCCTCGACCTGTTCGGTGCGGACGAAGCGCATCCCCTTCACCCGGCCCTGCTCATCCAGCAGCACCGCATCGGGCCGCGCCCAGGTATGCAGGCGCACCTGGTTGGCCTTGGCGATGTCCTGCTCGTGGCCGGTGGCGCCCATGTCGGCGGCGCCGCGGCGGTAGACGAGGTTGACCTCGCGCGCACCCAGGCGGCTCATCTGCACCGCCATGTCGATGGCGGTATTGCCCGCGCCGATCACCAGGCAGCGGTCGGCCAGCGGCAGTTGGCTGAGGTCGTCGGCCTGGCGCAGTTCACGGATGTAGTCGGTGGCGGCCAGCACGCCAGGGGCCTCTTCGCCCGGCAGGCCGAGCTGGCGCACGGCATTCAGGCCAAGGCCCAGGAATACCGCGTCGTACTGGTCCCGCAGCTCGCCGAGGGTGAGGTTGTCACCCAGGCGTTGGCCATGGCGGAGCTCGATGCCGCCGATGCCGAGCAGGAACTCCACTTCACGCTGGGCGTAGTCGTCGACCAGCTTGTAGCGGGCGATGCCGTATTCGTTGAGGCCGCCAGCCTTTTCCTGCGCCTCGAAGACCACCACGTCATGACCATGCAAGGCCAGGCGATGTGCACAGGACAGCCCGGCGGGGCCGGCACCGACCACTGCGATGCGCTTGCCGGTGCTGGGTGAGCGCTTGAAGGGGTGTTCGCTGAAACCGGCGTTGTCCAGGGCATAGCGTTGCAACTGGCCGATCAGCACCGGCGCGCACTCCCGGGCGTTGTTGCGTACGCAGGCTTGCTGGCAGAGGATTTCGGTCGGGCATACGCGGGCACAGCTACCACCGAGGATGTTCGCCGACAGGATCCGCTCGGCGGCGCCCTGCAGGTTTTCATCACTGATGCGGTGGATGAACGAAGGGATGTCGATTTCGCTCGGGCATGCATTCACACAGGGGGCGTCGTAGCAGTACAGGCAGCGCGCGCTTTCCACGGCGGCCTGGCGTGCGGTCAGGGGAGGGGCGAGGTCGGTGAAGGCGTCGGCGAGCTGCTCGGCGCTGGCCCTCGGGCGCGGCAAGTGGTTCAGGGTGTCGATCACGGTTGTAGCCTCTCTCTTTTTTATGGGGGCAGGCGGCGGTTCCTCGCCCGTCCGTTTCGGGATGGCAGTCAACAGGTGTCTCTGGATTGTTATCGCCGGAGGCGCTGCGGCCCCCGGCTGTTATGGGCTGCTCAGCGGCTGACCGGGATCGGCCGCTGCTGCTCGGCCCGTCGCCCTAGGACCTCGTACACCGAGGGGTAGGCGGGCCTTTCCACATAGCGTCCCGCGCCCGGCTCGGCGCGCAGGTCGCCATCGGCCCAGAGCACTCGCCCCTGGCTGATGGTGTGGCTGGGAATGCCGCGCACCGTGCGACCTTCGAAGATGTTGAAGTCGACCTTCTGGTGATGGGTGCTGGCAGAAATCGTGCGTGTGCCCTGCGGATCCCAGAGCACCAGGTCGGCGTCGGCTCCCACACGGATCGCTCCCTTGCGCGGGAACAGGTTGAAGATCTTGGCCGTGTTGGTCGAGGTCAGCGCCACGAACTCGTGCATCGACAAGCGCCCGCTGTTGACGCCGGCGTCCCACAACACCGCCATGCGGTCCTCGATGCCGGCGGTGCCGTTGGGGATGCGGCTGAAATCATCACGGCCCATGGCTTTCTGCTCGGCGCAGAAGCAGCAATGGTCGGTGGCGGTGGTGTGCAGGCTGCCCGATTGCAAGCCGCGCCACAGGGCTTCCTGGTGTTCGTGCGGACGGAATGGCGGGCTCATCACATAGCCGGCGGCGGTGGACCAGTCGGGGTTGCGATAGACGCTGTCGTCGATCAGCAGGTGCCCCGGCAGTACCTCGCCATACACCGGCTGGCCCTTGGCCCGGGCGTAGGTGATCTCATCCAGTGCTTCCTTGCTCGAGATGTGCACCAGGTAAAGCGGGGTGCCCAGCGTTTCGGCTATACGGATGGCGCGGCTGGCCGCCTCGCCCTCGACCTGCGCCGGACGCGACAGCGGATGGGCCTCGGGGCCGGTGATGCCCTGGGCCAGCAGTTTCTTCTGCAGGTGGTACACCAGCTCGCCGTTCTCCGCATGCACGGTGGGCACCGCGCCCAGCTGCAGGCAGCGCTCGAAGCTGGCGACCAGGGTGTCATCGGCGGCCATGATCGCGTTCTTGTAGGCCATGAAGTGCTTGAAGCTGTTCACACCGTGATGGGCGACGAGCTCGCCCATCTCCTGGGCGACCTGCTCGCTCCACCAGGTGATTGCGACGTGAAAACCATAGTCACTGGCCGACTTCTGCGCCCAGCCGCGCCAGGTGTGGAAGGCCTCCAGCAGGGACTGCTGCGGATTCGGGATGACGAAGTCGATGATCGAGGTGGTGCCGCCGGCCAGGCCTGCGGCGGTGCCGCTGAAGAAGTCCTCGCTGGCCACGGTGCCCATGAATGGCAACTGCATGTGGGTGTGCGGGTCGATGCCCCCTGGCATCAGGTACTGGCCGCTGCCGTCCAGGACCTGGCAACCGCTGGGCACTTCGAGGTCTTTGCCAATGGCGCGGATCAGGCCATCGGCACACAGGACATCGGCGGGATAGCTTTCTTCGTGGGTGACCACGGTGGCGCCACGGATCAACAGGGACATACCGTCTTCCTCGCAGGCTGACCGGTCGTTTTGCCGGTTCTTGAAATTGTTTTGAGCCAGCGGCTGGAGGCTGCGTTGCAATCCTGTCAGCGCTGACAAGATTGGAATCTAGATGCTGATCAAGGATTGATCAAGAAAAAATTTTATGAGCTTATTACTTTTATAACTTACTGAAATATAAGTGTTTTCTTTATAAATCACCAAAATGGACAGGCTGCTCACCATTTTGACGCACTTGACAAGAAGCAGATTTGGTCAAGATTTTCCATGCGAAATCAGCCGTTTGAAACCTGGCTTGCCGGCGCGAACCACGCCACGCAAAAACCAGGCTGCACCAGATTGAAACCGAGTGCGCAGGCCAGGGCGGGCCGCCACCAGCAAGACGGCAGGGCAGGGCATGACCGTACTTTTCCCTGGCGCTAATCAATGCCTTGCAAATCAGTGAATTACCTCCAGTCGGCGGTGGCCGGCAGGGTTGGCCCGGGCCAATCCGGCACGCAATTTGAGTGCGGCCACAACCGCCAGGCCGGACCGGAGGTGCAGTACTGGTGAGGTGTGTAACTCCGGCCATCGATTCAGCCGATGAGCGAATAACTAGAACAATCTGGAGAAGGCCCCATGCAACAGAGCAGATCGCAAGTGATCGAGCAGCACGGGCTGTACGAGCTGTCCGAAGGCACTGATGTCCTCGACAGCCCTCGCTACAACCACGACATCGCACCGACCAAGGTGCACCAGCGTACCTGGAACAAATGGCACATCACCGCCTTGTGGGTCGGCATGTCCATCTGCGTCCCTACCTACACCCTCGGCGGGGTCCTGACCGCCTACTTTGGGCTGAGCGTCGGCGAGGCGCTGCTGGCGATCTTGCTGGCCAACCTCATCGTGCTGATACCGCTGACCCTCAACGCCTTCCCCGGCACCAAGTACGGCATTCCCTTTCCGGTGCTGCTGCGCGCCTCGTTCGGCATTCTCGGCTCCAACGTGCCGTGCCTGATCCGCGCGGTGGTGGCTTGCGGCTGGTTCGGTATCCAGACGATGTTCGGCGGCCTTGCCATCCACCTGTTCCTGGGGTCGCTGTTCGACGGTTGGAAGAGCCTGGGCGGAACCGGCGAGGTGATCGGCTTCATGCTGTTCTGGCTGCTCAACCTGCGGGTGGTGCTGCGCGGCTCGGAGTCGATCAAATGGCTGGAGACCCTGTCGGCACCGCTGCTGGTGGCGGTGGGCGTAGGCCTGCTCTTCTGGGCGCTGCCGCACATGTCGATGAGCGAACTGCTGGCCCAGCCGCCCAAGCGCCCGGAGGGGGCCAGCGTGGTCGGCTATTTCTGCGCGGGGCTGACGGCAATGGTCGGGTTCTGGGCCACGCTGTCGTTGAATATTCCCGACTTCAGCCGCTACGCCAAAAGCCAGAAGGACCAGATCCTCGGCCAGATCTTTGGCCTGCCGCTGACCATGTTCCTGTTCGCTGCCCTGGGCGTGATCATGACCGCCGCCTCGGCATCGCTGGTGGGCGAAACGGTCTCGGACCCGGTGAGCCTGATCGGACGTATCCAGAGCCCCGGCTGGGTGGCGCTGGCCATGGCGCTGATCATCATCGCCACGCTGTCGACCAACACGGCGGCGAACATCGTCTCACCGACCAATGACTTCCAGAACATCGCCCCACGCCTGATCGGGCGCAGCCGCGCGGTGTGGTTGACCGGGTTCATCGGCCTGGCGCTGATGGGGCACGAATTGCTGAAAAAGCTTGGCTGGATCGTTTCCGACCTGAGCCTTGAGAGCGTGTATTCCAACTGGCTACTGGGTTATTCGAGCCTGCTCGGGCCGATTGCCGGGATCATGGTGGTGGACTACTTCCTGATCCGCCGCCAGCAACTGGACCTTGCCGGGTTGTACCGCGATGACGTGTACCCGGCCTGGAACTGGGTCGGGTTCCTGGCGTTCGCGGTGCCGGTGGCGCTGACCGTGATGTCGATCGGCAACAGCAGCTTCAGTTGGTTCTATGACTACGGCTGGTTTACCGGTTCGCTGCTGGGGGCGGGGCTGTATTACGTCCTGGGCCGAGTCGCGGTGCGTGGAACGGCGCGCCTGGCCAAACCATCACCCTGAATCTGGCTGGCCGCTACAGCCGAATCACCAGAACAAGAAATCGCCTGAGGAGAGTCCCGATGAAACCGATCAAGGAAGTGCTGCACTCCACCGACCGCCATGTCGACAGCGCGCGCCTGTGGCAATCGCTGATGGACCTCGCGCGCCTGGGCGCCACGCCCAAGGGCGGGGTCTGCCGATTGGCGCTGACCGACCTGGACCGCCAGGCCCGCGACCTGTTCCGGCAGTGGTGCGAGGCCGCAGGTTGCAGTGTCAGCGTCGATGCGATCGGCAACATGTTCGCCCGGCGTCCCGGACGCAACCCCAAGCTGCCACCGGTGATGACCGGCAGCCACATCGACACGCAGCCCACTGGCGGCAAGTTCGATGGCTGCTTCGGGGTGATGGCCGGCCTGGAGGTGATCCGCACCCTGAATGACCTCGGCGTGGAAACCGAAGCGCCGCTTGAGGTGGTGGTGTGGACCAACGAGGAAGGCTCGCGCTTCCCGCCGTGCATGATGGGATCGGGGGTGTTCGCCGGCAAGTTCACCCTCGAAGAGACGCTGGCCAAGCGCGACGCCCAGGGGACCAGCGTCGGTGAGGCGCTGCAGGCCATCGGTTATGCCGGCCCGAGGGCCGTGCTGGGGCATCCGGTCGGGGCGTATTTCGAGGCGCATATCGAGCAGGGGCCGATTCTGGAGGATCAAGGCAAGACCATCGGCGTGGTGCTCGGCGCCCTCGGCCAGAAGTGGTTCGACCTGAGCCTGCGCGGCGTCGAGGCGCACGCCGGGCCGACGCCGATGCACCTGCGCAAGGATGCCCTGGTCGGCGCGGCGGCAGTGGTCGAGGCCGTCAACCGCACCGCACTGGGGCATCAGCCACATGCCTGTGGCACGGTCGGTTGCCTGCAGGCGTATCCGGGGTCGCGCAACGTGATTCCGGGTGAGGTACGCATGACCCTGGACTTCCGTCACCTTGAGGGAGATCGGCTCGATTCGATGATCGCCGAGGTGCGTGAAGTGATCGACAGCACGTGTGCCAAACACGGGCTGAGTTTCGAGCTGACGCCAACGGCGGATTTCCCGGCGCTGTATTTCGACCGCAACTGTGTCGATGCCGTGCGTGAGTCGGCCAGGAGCCTTGGCTTGGCGCACATGGATATCGTCAGCGGGGCAGGGCACGATGCGATCTTCCTGGCCGAGCTGGGCCCGGCAGGCATGATTTTCGTGCCGTGCGAGAACGGCATCAGCCACAACGAGATCGAGAACGCCACGCCCGAGGATCTGGCGGCGGGTTGTGCAGTGTTGCTGCGGGCGATGCTGGCAGCGTCGGAGGCGATTGCCCAAGGGCGATTGGCGGCCTGACTGCGAGCGGTGCCTGGCATCGGCTCAGCCGGTGTCAGGCACTGGACATGCCCCCTTGCCGACGTGACCGTGCTGGCCGGGCGCTGGGCGTTGCACAAGCGCGGCGATTACTGACGCCCGGCCTGCCTGGTTCAGATCACGCCGCAGGCCACGCGGTCGCCGCCACCGCCCAGTGGCATGGGCATGTCGGCGTGGTTGTCGCCACCGGCATGGATCATCAAGGCGTGGCCCTTGATTTCGGAAATCGTCTTCAGGCGCGGCGCCAGGACCGGATAGGTGGAGGTGCCGTCGGCGTTCACATAGAGCGCCGGCAGGTCACCCAGATGGCCATTGCCATAGGGGCCCAGGTGCTTGCCGGTCTTGGCCGGGTCGAAGTGCCCGCCCGCGGCCAGCGCCGCCACTGCCTTGCCATCTTTCATGCCTGGCGCACAGCTGCCGTTCTCATGCACGTGGAAACCATGCACGCCTGCGGGCAGGCTGTTCAGCTTGGGGGTGAAGATCAGCCCGTAGGCCGACTCGCTGATGCTGACCTGACCGATGGGCTGTGCCTTGCCATCGGCGCTGACCAGGTTGACCGGTACATCAAGGGTAGCGGCGTGGGCGCCGAGTGACAGGGTGCCCAGCAGGGCGAGCCAGAGGTGTCGTTTCATGTTTGCCTCTTCAATTCAATGACAGGAAAGCGGGGTGGCGGGAACCTGAAAGTTGTTCCGTCGGGGCAAGAATAGAAAGGGCTGAGCGCGAGAGTCCAACTAAAATTGGTAATTAAAAAAAACAGAAAAAGCTATGGAATAAACGGCGTGAGATAAGCGTTATGGGCGTTTTTATTGCCTGAAAGTATGAGCTCATGAAACAAGGACGATAAATAACAAGATGAGTTCCCTTCACTTGTAAAAATAATGGCTTCGGCGCACTGTATGAAAAATCAACAGGCCGAAAGTTGCCGAGCAGTTTCCCAGGAGGGCGTATGCAAGTGCCTGGCAATGCGTACGAAGGTTCAGGTGCGCAGCAGGTCGCGGCCAGGCGCCGAGGGCTTGGGGGTGTCATTGAGCAGCGTGCCAATCGTTTGCCTGGCGCGGGACAGCCGACTCATGACCGTGCCGATAGGCACCTCCAGGATGTCGGCGGCTTCCTTGTAGCTGAAGCGCTCCACCGCCACCAGCAGCATCACTTCGCGCTGGCCCTCGGGCAGGCTGTTCACTGCCGTGAGGATCTGCTGGTGCATCAGATCGGTTTCCGGGGTGGGCGCGGCAGGGTCGGTCACCGACTCGATGACGCTGTCGTTCCACTCCGAGCGCGAGCGGCTGCGCACGTTGCGCGAGCGCACCTCGTTGATCCAGGTGGTATGCACGATGGCGAACATCCAGCTCAGCGGGGCAGTGTCCGGCCGCAGTTGGTGGGTACGTTCGAGGGCGCGCACGCAGGCGAGCTGGACCAGGTCTTCAGCGTCGTGCCGGTCGCCCGAGAGGCGCAGGGCAAAGGCCCACAGGCGCGGCAACATGCCAGGGAGCAGTGCAGGGAGGTCGGCACCGGTGATCGACATAGTTCCTCGTTCTTGTACTGGGTGGACTGGAAGTCAGTTGCTTCTCATGCGGCCGCCGTACGCTCCGGCCGGCGGATTCCCTCGCATGTCTTGGACTTCATTGTCGCTGAGCCGATACACTGCGCGGATTGTGCCACCACCTACGCTAAAAACCTATCCGAGTGCGTTTCAAAATCGATTTATAATGCTGGCTGTGTCGCATTTGCCGACTTGTCAGCGCTAGGTAAAGCTGCTTGCGGCTGTTTCAGTGATATTAATATGATGGCGAGCTGACTACCCCTTCGCTCGCAGGTCGGCCCACAAGGCCGCAACGATGCCGTAACAGAAGTGCGAAGTACCATGAATAACGGAGACCGGGAATTGACCACCACCGTCGCGGATGATGCCCTGCTGATGGCCTATGTTGACGGCGAATTGTCGCCGCAACAGTGCGAGGAAATCGAGCAGCTCATGAACGCTTCGCCCGAAGTGGCCGAGCGTGTCGCGCTGTTGATGTCGTCTGCCCTGCCATACGCCGAGGCCTTCGCCCGCCAGGCGCTGCCCCCGGTCCCTGACAGCCTGGTGAGCAACGTCGATGCGTTGATCGCCCGGCACGCCGCCCCGGCCAGCGCGGCGCCCTCGCGTCCGGCAGCCGAGCCTGAAAGCCTGCTCACCCGTCTGTTCGGTCGCCCCAGGTTCGGTTGGCTGGCCGTGGCCTTCGCCACCGGTGCGGTGTGCTACGGCCTGGTGCTGCAGGCGGGTTTCATCGGTGGTGCGCTGAACACCGACCGCGCGCTGCAGGCGCCCAGCGTCGCCCAGGTCCAGGCCTCGCCCTGGGTGATGCAGGCTGCCAGCTACCAGCAACTGTACACCCGCGACACGGTGAACTACGTCACACCTGACACCGACGATGTGCGCAAGACCCTTGCCGACATCCGCCAGATCGACGGCCTCGAGTTACGTGTGCCAGACCTCAGTGCCGCTGGCCTGACCTTCAAGCGCGTGCAGCGCCTGCGCTTCAACAACAAGGCGCTGATCCAGCTGGTGTACCTGCCGCAGCAGGGCGATCCGGTAGCCCTGTGCGTGATGAAGGAGCCCAAGCCCGACCAGTCCATCGCACAGTTGAACGTCGCTGGCATGGATGTTGTGGTCTGGCGTCAGTCTCAGCTAGGCTACGCGCTGATCGGCGCCCCGGACGGCGTCGACCTCGATGCCGTGGCGCGCGTGGTCGCGGACCGCAGTTCGGGCCAGTTGTATACGGCCAATGCCAGCCTGCCATCGCCGTTGTGGTTCGCCGATATCCGCCAATAAGGACCCTGGTGACGGGCGACCGGATTCTTGGATCGCCTGAATGCCTGCTCAGCACCGCCGCCACGTCCTCCTTGCCCTGTTCCTGACACTGTCCGCCGGCCTTGGCTGTGCACTGCTCGTCGAGCGCAATGGCTGGGCAGCCCCCTTATCGTTATCCTCTCCTGCCGGCGCTGCCCACATGGTCGATGCGTTCGAAGCCGTATCCGGCCCGCAGCCGGGCTTTCGCCGCAATCACGCCAAGGGCCTGTGCGTCAGCGGTCGCTTCGACAGCAACGGCCAGGGTGTCGCACTGGCAAACACCGGGTTGTTGCGCACTGGCAGTTACCCCGTGACAGGGCGCTTCTCGGTGGTCGGTGGCAACCCGTCGGTCAACGATACCCAAGGGGGCATGCGCAGCCTGGCGCTGGACATCAGCAACGGTGGGGAAACCTGGCGCATGGCACTCAATTCAAGCCCAGTGTTCTTCGTGCGCACCCCCGAGGCGTTGCTGGAGCAATTGCAGGCCTCGGTGCCGACCGACGGTCGTGAGGCGCGCATTCGGCATTTTCGTCGCGACCATCCCGAGAGCCAGGCCTTCGAGGACTGGATGGCTGCGCACCGGCCATCGACGGGGTTCGACAACGCGGCGTACTTCAGCGTCAACGCCTTTCGCTTCAATGCCGCAGACGGGCAAGAGCACCTGGTGCGCTGGCGTCTGCAACCAGAAACGCCCTATGCGCCGCTCAGCGATGAGCAGATCGCGCAGAATGACCCCGACATGTTGTCCTATGGCCTGGCCTCCCGCCTGGCCGAGGGGCCGCTGCGCTGGCACCTGATCCTCACCCCGGCGTTGCCGGGCGACCCGGTCAACGATGCCACGCAGTTGTGGACTCAACCAGGTCACCAGGAGATCGATGCCGGGGTGCTGGTGATCGACGCTCAGCAGCCGCAGATGGACGGCCCGTGCCGCGACATCGATTTCAACCCGTTGATATTGCCACCTGGCATCACCCCTTCGGACGACCCGCTGTTGCAGGCACGCGGGGCGGCCTATGCCGAATCGCACCAGCGCCGGGTGCGGGAGATGGCGGGGCAGTAGCTCGCCAGTTGTGGTGCCTGTGGTGGCCCTATCGCGGGACAAGTCGGGGCGCCGAACCGCCGCTCCCACAGGTTCACCGCTTGATCTGGGAGCGGTGGGGTATCTTTAGGAGCAACGGTTTGGCGCCCCGAC
>NZ_JACVTY010000046.1:0-34198 GCF_016624805.1 Pseudomonas sp. S44 | reverse complement strand
GTGTGGTGAAAACCGGCGGGGACCACGATGAGCCCCTGGCGATCGATGCGCATATCGAGCGTCATGCCGCACACCCTCTGCAAGTCGCCGACCTGGCAAGGCTGGCCGGTTTGTCAGGTGCTCGCCTGCACGCACGCTTCGTCGAGGAATGCGGCATGACACCGATGGACTACATCCGCCAGCGGCGTTTGCTCAAGGCGCGGCAACTGATCGTCCTTACCTCGCTGCCGATGGGCGAAATCGCCGCACAGGTGGGTTACAGCTCGCAGAGTGCGTTTTCGGCGGCGATATTGCGGGCGTTCGGCCTTACGCCGCTGGCGCTGCGACGAGAGTCTGGCGACAACTGACGCCAGGATGGCGACAGAATCTGTTTTCCCCCGGCTCTACACTGTGCCTGTGCCAGCCTGTGGGTACGGTCTACCCGCGCAAGTGCCAGCAAAGATCTCGAGCAAGGACTCACCATGAACCACCGTACTGCCCTCGGCGCCCTGCACATCGGCGCGCTGTTCTTCGGCCTCACCGGCGTCTTCGGCAAACTGGCCGCCAGTGCCACGCCCTCGGTCATCGTCTTTGGCCGCGCACTCTTCGCGGTGCTGGCCCTGGCCCTGTTCGCCGGCCTCGCCCGCAAGGGCTGGCAGCGACTCAGGGCTCAGGACCTGGGGCGCCTGCTGCTTGGCGGCATATTGCTGGCCGGGCACTGGGTGAGCTTCTTCATCGCCGTGCGGGTCGGCGGCGTTGCCATCGCCACCCTCGGCTTTGCCAGCTTTCCAGCGTTCACCGTGATCCTCGAAGGCGTGCTGTTCCGCGAGCGCATCCGTCGCAACGAAGCCCTGCTGGTACTGCTGGTAAGCATCGGCCTGGTGCTGGTCACCCCGGCGTTCAACCTGGCCAGCGAGGCTACGGGCGGCCTGCTCTGGGCCTTGCTTTCGGGCCTGCTGTTCTCGCTGCTGTCGCTGACCAATCGAGCCGGCTCCGGCCGCGTGCCTGCGGTACAGGCTGCGCTGTGCCAGAACCTGGTGGTCGGTGTGTGCCTCCTGCCCTTCGCCTTGCCGGGGCTCGGCGCGGTGAAGCCCATGGACTGGCTATGGATCGCCCTGCTCGGCATCTTCTGCACCGGGGTGGCGCACAGCCTGTTCGTCGCCAGCCTGGCAGTGATCAAGGCCCGCACCGCCTCGGTGGTCTTCGGCATGGAGCCGGTCTACGGTATCGCCGTGGCCTGGATGGTGTTCGCCGAGACGCCCACCCTGCGCATGCTCGCTGGCGGGGCGCTGATCATCTTCGCCATCGTGCTGTCCAGCCGCCTGTCTGCCGAGCCACCGCCAAGGAGGGAACGCCTGGCCGAAGGCGCATGATCAACGGTCGTTGTGGCCCAGGTCTCGCTGCGGGTCGATCTGGTCACGCACCCGCTGCTTGAGCACCTTGGCCTCGGGGAAGCCACCATCGAGCTTGCGCTCCCAGATCTGCGCGCCGTCGCAGGTGATGCGAAACACCCCACCGGTGCCCGGCTCCAGGGCGACTCGCGCAAGATCGTCGGCAAAGGTGCTGAGCAGCTCCTGAGCCAGCCAGGCAGCACGCAGCAGCCATTGGCACTGCGTGCAATACGTGATGACAACTTCTGGCTTGGTATCGGCCATGTGGAGACAGTTCCTGGTGAGTGAGCCGCTTATACTAGCGGTCTTTGCCCATCGCGTTGAGACTCACGATGCATCATCTGCTGTTATGCCTGTTGCTGGCGCTCACCTCGTTCACCGCCCTGGCCGTGGAGCCGCCTCGGCCCAAGGTCGGCCTGGTGCTGTCGGGGGGTGCTGCCCGCGGCCTTGCGCATATCGGCGTGCTCAAGGCCCTGGAAGAACAGGGCGTGCACATCGACGCCATCGCCGGGACCAGCATGGGTGCGGTGGTTGGCGGCCTGTATGCCTCCGGCTACAGCATCGAGGAGCTCGAACACCTGGCCCGTACCCTCGACTGGCAGCAGGCACTTTCCGACGCTCCGCCGCGCAAGGATGTGCCGTTTCGCCGCAAGCAGGACGACCGCGATTTCCTGGTCAAGCAGAAGCTGAGCTTTCGCGATGACGGCAGCCTTGGCTTGCCGCTGGGGGTGATACAGGGCCAGAACCTGTCATTGCTGCTGGAAAGCAAGCTGGCCCACACCGCTGACATTCGTGACTTCGACAAACTGCCGATCCCGTTCCGCGCTGTTGCCACCGACATCGCCAGCGGTGAGAAGGTGGTGTTCCGCCGTGGTCACCTGCCTCAGGTGGTGCGCGCCAGCATGTCGATTCCGGCAGTGTTCGCCCCGGTCGAGCTCGACGGGCGTCTGCTGGTGGACGGTGGCATGGTCGACAACATCCCGCTGGATGTGGTGCGCGAAATGGGCGTGGACATGGCCATCGTCGTCGATATCGGCACCCCGCTGCGCAGCCGCAAGCAACTGGCCACGGTCGTGGACGTGCTCAACCAGTCGATCACCCTGATGACCCGGCGCAACTCCGAGGAACAACTGGCCAGCCTGCACCGCGACGACATCCTGGTACAGCCAGCACTGGCAGCCTTTGGCGTGACCGACTTCGGCCGTGCCCAGGACATGATCGACGCCGGCTACCGCGCCACCCGCGCCCTCGACGCACGCCTGGCGGTGCTGCGCCAGGCTGGCGGCGACAGCCAGTTGGCCGTGGCACGCTCTGCGCAACAGCGCACGCCCATCATCACGGCGATCAAGGTGGAGAACGATTCAAAGGTCAGCGATGACGTGATCCGCTACTACATCCGCCAACCCCTGGGCGAGCCGCTGGAGCTGGAGCGCCTGCAAACCGATATGGGTACCCTCTACGGCCTGGACTACTTCGACCGGGTGCAGTACCGCGTGGTGCACAAGGGCGAGGAGAACACGCTGGTGATCAACGCCCGGGGTAAACGCGGCGGTACCGACTACCTGCGCCTGGGCCTGAACCTGTCCGATGACATGCGCGGCGACAGTGCCTTCAATCTGGGTGCCAGCTATCGAATGAACGGCATCAATCGCCTGGGCGCCGAATGGCTGACCCGGGCACAGATCGGCGATCAGCAGGAGCTCTACAGCGAGTTCTACCAGCCGCTGGACGTCGGCTCGCGCTACTTCGTCGCCCCGTACCTGTCGCTCGGCTCGCAGAACATCGAAGCGACCCTGGACAACGACCCGGTGGCCGAGTACCGCCTGGAACGCTACGGCTTTGGTCTGAACCTGGGTCGACAGATCGGCACCTACGGGGAAGTACGCCTGGGCGTAGGCAAGGCCTGGGGTGAGGCGGAAGTGCGCATCGGCGACCAGGACCTGCCAAAGGTCAGCTTCAATGAAGGCTTCTACGAACTGAAATACTCCTTCGACACCCTCGACAACGTGTACTTCCCCCACAGCGGCGAAGACATCGGCCTGACCTTGCGCAAGTACGACCGCTCGCTGGACTCGGACAGCGACTACCGACAGTGGCAGTTCAACATCGACAAGGCGTTGAGCTACGGGCCGAACACCTGGGTATTCGGCGGCCGCTATGGCCGCACCCTGGACGATACCGAGGTGGTGACCTCCAGCTTCGTGCTTGGCGGCGCTCGGCAGCTATCGGGCTTTCGCCAGGACTCGGTGTCGGGGCAGAACATCAGCCTGATGCGCGTGGTCTACTACCGTCGCCTGACTCCCCGCGCCTACCTGCCGCTGGACTTCCCGCTGTACCTGGGCGGGTCGCTGGAGCGTGGCCGCGCCTGGAACAACGACAACGAGTTCGACAGTGGCTATATCAACGCCGCGAGCATCTTCCTCGGGCTGGACACGCCGCTTGGGCCGCTGAACATCAGTTATGGCGCCAACACCGAGCACCAGAAGGCGGTGTACCTGAATCTGGGACACACCTTCTAGAGCGTACGAAGGCGCGACATAAAAAAACGGATAGGGCGTGAGCCACTATCCGTTTTCTTGTACCGCTAAGCGTGGTGCGGGGGTCAGGACTTCTCGAGATTGCCCAGAATCTTCGCGTGCACACGCATGCACACCTCCAGATCCGCCTCATCAACGCCCGTGAAGAGTTCGGCGCGAAGGGCATTGGCAATGGTTTCGATCTGATCGATGAGCGGTTTTGCAGGCGGGCACAACAGGATCTTCTTCGCCCGCCGATCTTCCATGACCGCTTGGCGCCGTACCAGCCCCTGACTTTCCAGGCTGTCGAGCAGACGCGCCAGGGTCGGGCCTTCGACGCCGACACTCTGCGCCAGCTCGCGCTGGGTCGGCGATTCGTCGAAACGGGCCAAGTGCAGCAGCACCAGCCAGCGGGCCTGGGACAGGTTCAGCCCAGCCAGGCGGCGGTCCAGTTCGGCGCGCCAGCCCCGGGACATCTGGGCCAGCTGCATGCCGAAGCGGTGTTGGTTGTCGGTCAGGGGCATAAGCAACTCGATCGATAGAACTAATTATTAGTCAGCTAATCATGCCCCGGGGTATCAGGCAAGGCTCGACGAGTGGGAAAGGTCCGATAATCGACAAAAAGAATGACAAAGGTCAGGAATGGCCGGGATACCCGGCGTTGTCAGCGGCACCCTATGCTTGCGGCAACAGGCACTGCTGCCTCAAAGCTCGAACTCCGCCGCCAGCGCCGCCCGCACGCAATACAGCACCCCTTCCGGCACGCGTTGGCCAAACTGCGGAGCGATGGCCGAAACCGGCGGCAGTTCACCCTCCCCGTCGAGGAATGCGTCCTGCACCTCCATCATCAATTCTTCTGGCAAGTCCAGCGCCTGCTCCAGGCTCAGCTCCTGGCGCCCGATGGCCTCGGCCAACAGGCTGTAGACGTTCCTCTCGCTGCAGTTCAATTGCCCGGCGATCTGCGCCGGAGTCATCCCAGCGCGGGCCAGGCTGACCAGTTCGTGCCGCAGGTCGAGCACCACCTTCGGCGCCTCCTCGGTGCCGCCGGCGCCGTTGAGTACTTCCAGGAACGCCTGGCCATAGCGCTCCAGCTTGCGCGCCCCCACGCCGCTGACCTGGGCCATGTCGCTGAGACTGGTGGGCTGGCTGCGCAGCATCTCGAGCAACGTCGAATCGGGGAAGATGACATAAGGCGGCACGCTGTGCTCCTCCGCCAGCTTGCGGCGCAGTGTGCGCAGCGCTTCCCACAGCTCGCGCTCTTCGGCACGCACCAACTGGCTGGCTGGGCTGCCGCCGCCACTGCCCGAGGACTTGGCCACGGTCTGCGGCTTGAGATCGCGGCGCAATTGCAGATTCACTTCGCCGCGCAGCAGTGGCCGGCAGGTGTCGGACAGACGCAGGCCGCCATAACCCTCGAGGTCGATGTCCACCAGGCCGCGGGCAACCAGCTGACGGAACAGCGACCGCCATTCGTGCTCGCCCAACGCCTTCCCGACCCCGAACACCGACAGCTTCTCGTGACCGAAATTGCGTACCTTCTCGGTATCCTTGCCCAGCAGGACATCGACCAGATGGCCGACCCCATAGCGCTGGCCAGTGCGAAACACGGCCGACAGTGCCTGACGCGCGGGCTCGGTGGCATCCCAGGTCTGCACATTGTCGACGCAGTTGTCGCAATGGCCGCAGGGCTGCTCGAGCACCTCATCGAAGTAGGCCAGCAGCGACTGGCGCCGGCAGCGCGTCTCTTCGCACAGCGCCAGCATCGCGTCGAGTTTATGTTGTTCGATACGCTTGTGACGCTCATCGCCTTCGGAGTTCTGCAGCATCTGCTTGAGCATCACCATGTCCTGCAGGCCATAGGCCATCCAGGCATCGGAAGGCAGGCCATCACGCCCGGCCCGACCGGTTTCCTGGTAGTAGGCCTCAAGCGACTTGGGCAGGTCCAGGTGAGCGACGAAACGCACGTTGGGCTTGTCGATGCCCATGCCGAACGCGATGGTGGCGACCATGATCAGCCCTTCCTCGTTGAGGAAGCGGTGCTGGTTGGCCGAGCGGGTCTCTGCTGCCAGGCCGGCGTGATAGGGTAGCGCCGGGAATCCCTGCTCGCAGAGGAAGGCGGCGGTTTCATCGACTTTCTTGCGCGACAGGCAGTAGACGATGCCGGCGTTGCCGCGCCGCTCGCCGAGAAACGCCATCAGTTGCTTGCGCGGCGACTCCTTGGGCACGATGCGATAGAAGATGTTGGGCCGGTCGAAGCTCGACAGGAAACGCTCCGCGCCCTGCAGATGCAGGCGCTGGACGATTTCCTCACGGGTGCGCATGTCGGCGGTGGCGGTCAGGGCAATACGCGGCACATGCGGGAACAGTTCGGCAAGCTGGCCCAGTTGCAGGTACTCGGGGCGGAAATCATGCCCCCATTGCGACACGCAATGCGCTTCGTCGATGGCGAACAGCGAGATGTCCAGGTCGCGCAGGAACTCCAGCATGCGTGGCTGCACCAGGCGTTCAGGCGCCAGGTACAGCATCTTCACCTCACCGCGGCGCAGGCGCCCAGCGAGGTCGCGCTGCTGCTCGGGGCTGAGCGTCGAGTTCAGCGCGGCCGCGGCCACCCCCAGCTCGTCGAGGGTGGCGACCTGGTCGTCCATCAATGCGATCAGCGGCGACACCACCACGGTCAGGCCCGGCCGCAGCAGGCCTGGCACCTGGAAACACAGCGACTTGCCACCACCGGTGGGCATCAGGACCAGTGCATCGCCCCCGTTGGCCACGCATTCGATGATCGCCGCCTGGCGACCTCGGAAGCTGTCGTAGCCGAAGATATCCTTGAGGACGCGCTGAGCCTGTTCGAGCATTTGCCACTCCAAATCGCCGTACCATCCTGGACACAGGCTGGACGATAAATCCGCCGCGCGCACACCGAATGCGTAAGCGGTTTTTGCCGGGCTGCGCAGAAACGCCAGCTGGCTTGAAAAACCGCGGAGTATACCCGACTGCCCTGCTCTGCGGCAGGCTACGGTGACAGACGTTCCCTTTGCCCCGCCGAGGCTGCAAGGTGCTAGAATTCACTATCGTTTATTCCCCAAGGTAGCCCTGTAATGTCCTTCGCCGAGCAACTGACCCGCCTGCAAGCCTTCCTCGACGCCGACGAGCTGCACGAGGAAGCACTGGACTACGTCGCCGCACACGGCTACCTGACCGCGTTGTCGATCTGTGCCGAGGACGTCCCCGAGCGCGAATGGATCGACGCGCTTTTCGCCGAAGAACCTCACTACGCCAGCGAAGCCCAGCGCACCGAGATCGAAGCGACGCTGGTTGCCCTCAAGGGCCACATCGCTCGCCAGCTGGCCAGCGACGAAGAGTTCGACCTGCCCTGCGAGCTGGACCTGACCGACGAGCCGGACGATTCCGACCTGCGCGGCTGGTGCATCGGCTTCATGGAAGGTGTATTCCTGCGTGAAGAGGCCTGGTTCGAGAACGCCGAAGAGGAAGTCAGCGAAATGCTGCTGCCGATCATGGTTGGCTCGGGTCTGTTCGACGAGCAACCTGAGTTCGCCGACATCGCCAGCAACGCCAACCTGCAGGACGACATGGTCGTGCAGATTCCCGAGGCACTCAGCGCGCTGTTCCTGCTGCTGCACGCGCCGGATGAAAAACCAGCCCTGCTCAAGCCGCGCCACCACTGATTCGCAGTGGTGCGCTACCTGCTGCTGGCCGTCGGCTGGCTCAGTGTCGCGCTGGGGGTGCTGGGGATCTTCCTGCCGGTGTTGCCCACCACCCCTTTCCTGCTGCTGGCGGCGGCCTGTTTCGCCCGCAGCTCACCACGATTCCACGACTGGTTGGTGAACCACCCCAGGCTCGGACCGTGGATTCGCGACTACCTCAACGGAGACGGTATCCCGCTCAAGGGCAAGGTCTACGCCATCGGCCTGATGTGGGCGAGCATCGGGCTTTCGTGCTATCTGGTGCCGCTGTTCTGGGCCAGGGCCTTCATGCTCACCAGTGCCGTACTGGTCACGCTCTACATCCTCAAGCAGAAGACCCTGCGCCTGCCCTGAACACGCGCCTACAGAAGGCAAGTCGTCACACGGTATCCACCTTCAACGAATGATCGTTGAGCATGCCGTTGATGACGGTCGCGGTATCGTGCCCCGCCGCGATCATGCCTCCCGCTCCCGCCGTCACCCCGTAATGCTGGGCCAGGTCGACACCGGCAAGATCGATGGTCTGGGTCGCCGCAGCGCCCGCCACGCTGCTGACCTCGATGGTCGAGACCACATTGACCCCACTGCCACTGACCTTGAAGTGCAGGTAGTCATCCAGTGACGCCGCCGTGGCGTTCTCGCCCTGCAGCAATTGCGACAGGTCGAGCCGGTCGCTGCCCGGCGTGAAGTCGGTCACCCGGTCGTGCCCGGTGTCGCCTTTCTGCCAGACGAAGGTATCGTTGCCGCTGCCGCCGGTGAGTGTGTCGTTGCCTGGCCCGCCAATGAGGATGTCGTTACCGCCACCGCCGATGAGGATGTCGTCCCCCAGGCCACCGCTGAGCACATTGTCCCCATCGTTGCCGATCAGCGTGTCGTTGTAGTCAGAGCCGATCAGATTCTCGATGCTGACCAAGGTGTCGAGCCCCGCACCGCCGGTGTTCTGCGCACCGACATGGCCGAGATCGACCGTCACCCCGGCAGTGGCCGACGCGTAGCTGGCGGTGTCATTGCCTGGCCCACCGTCCAGCAGGTCGTTGCCGGGGCCACCGATCAGCAGATCATCCCCCTCCCCGCCATACAGGGCGTCGTTCCCCGCCCCTCCCACCAGCACATCGTGGCCGGCACCACCGTTCAAGGTGTCGTCGCCATTGCCCGCCAGCAGTACATCGTCGCCCGCCGTGCCCTGCAAGGTGTGACCTGCCTGGTAGGTGATGTCCACCGCCCCAGAGGCGCTGCCACCATGGTTGTCGCTGAGCGTGTAGCTGCCCTGGTAGACCTCGTTCTCGGCATGGCTGTAGTCGATCAGCAGGCTCAGCTTGTAGTTCTCCGCCGCCTTGCTGTTGCCCACGGCGTTCTCGCTGTTGATCACATGAATGCTGTACACGCCGTCGTGGCTGGCCGTGAAGCTGCCACCGTCGGCGATGGGCTGGTAGTTGCCGTTGGCATCCTTCCATTCCAGCATCAGGTTGCCTGCCGGGCGGTCATGGTCGAGGCTGAGGCTTTCGCCCTTGCGCAGGGTTACGGTCAATGTGTCCTCATCGTTGGCATTGCCGGTGCTGATCGAACCCAGGTAGCCAGCAATCACCAGGGCCGCCGTCATGGAGCCCGAGACCGCAGTGAAGTCACTGCGCGCCAGGTCCTTGAGCTGGTTCTCGAGCTTGTTGGCGGTGCCGTCGAACTTGAGCGTCTGCACCTGGCTGCCCACCGTGAAGCCCGCGCCCTTGTCGGCAAAGCCCGTGTTGAAGGTGATGGGCGCAGCGCTCAGAGGATCGTGATCCGCATCGCTGTCATTGGCCAGCAGCGCCTCGGCCGGTACGGTGACGCTGGCACCGGCGATGTTGGTGATGATGTGGTCGGCCCCCGCCACCGGGGCGCTGTTGCTGTTGATCTTCACCACCAGGCTGGCACTGCTGGTGTCGCCGTCGTTGTCGCTGACAGTGAAGCCGAATTTCTCGACCTGGCTGCTGCCGGTGTCCTTCGGCGGCGTGTAGGTAAATTCGCCGGTGTCCATGTCCACCAGCAGCGTGCCACCGAGCGCTGTCTTGATCGACAGGGTATTGCCGGTGGTGTCGAAACTGGCCTTGTCCGGTCCACCGGCGACCGTATAGCCGCCCTGGCCGGCGTTGGCTTTCGGGTCGAAGGTGTAGGTGGTGCCATCGACCAGCAGCGCCTTGATAAAGCCGCCATCGGCACCGAAGTGGCCACCGCTCATAAGGCTGCCGGTAATCGGCGCACCTTGTACCGTGCCGGACAGCACTGCGCTGAGCTGGCTCAGATCGGTGACCACCACCGAGTCGGTGTCGACATGGCTGCTGCCATCGTAGGCCAGCGGGTCGAGGTTGGCCTGGTTCACCCCGGTGCCGAGGCCAATGGCGTAGGACTTGATCCCGTTGTTGTCGAGGAAGCTTTCCCAGGCTGTTTCGCGCACGGCGGTCATCGAATGGCCGCTTGTGGGCACGCCGTCGGAGAAGAAGTAGCTGATGTTCTGCGCCCCCGCGATCTTGCCGCTGGTGACAAAGGCTTCCTGCGCCTTGGTCGCGGCGGAGTCGTAGTAGGTCGAGCCGTCGGCGCTCAACCCGGCGACGATGCTCTTGGCCTCGGCGATCGTTACCCAGACCGGCGTCTTGACCCAGGCCCTGGTGGCGAAGGTGACGATCTGCACCTTGATATCGCCCATGTCGTCGTACTTGTCGAGCAAGGCGTTGATCGCCTGCTTGGCCAAGGCCAGACGGCTCAGCCCCTGCACACCAGAGTCAAAGTTCATGCTGCCGGAGACATCGATCACCAGCAGGATATTGGAGTCCACCTGGCCGGGCGTGATGCTGCGCTCGGCGCACGCGGCCTTGGGCACATCATCGACGATGGAAATGGCGATGCTGCTGGTGACACTGTTGCCCAGTGAATCGGTGGCCTTGTAGGTGAAGTACTCGACGACTCGATTGGCGCCATCGTCCGCCCCACCCGGCGTTTTCGGTGCCGAAGTCAGGGTGTAGGTGTAGGAGCCGTCGGCGTTGATCTGGATTTGCCCGAACTGGCCGACAGCATTGCCCACCAGGCTATAGGTCAATGCACCAATACCCCCGCCGACCGATCCCACCAGGCTGCCGGAGGCGGTTTCCGCCGTTGAGTGCGGGTCACTGCCCGTGACCGTGCCCGCCGCCAGGTCGTTACCGTCCTTGACCAGGTCGAGCGCTTTCTCGTACACGGTGACGTCACGGTCCTCACAGGCCACCAGCTTGCTGTCCTGCACATTAATGGTGATGGTCGTGGTGCTCTCGTCACCATCGGCATCGCGAATGGTGTAGACGAACACGTCGCTAGCGCCGGCCTTGGACACACTGTCAGGGTTGGCGTGATAAGTCGCATTGCCCTGGGCATCGAGGGTCAGGTAGCCGTACTGGCCCATGACCTGGCTGCCAAGCTGGCCAATTGCCGAAGTCGAAGTATCGGAGCCTGCGCGCACGCCGACCACATACTGACCATCTGCCCGCACATCGGCACCGACAATATCGTTGTCCAGCACATTGCCGCTGACCACACCACCTTCAGTCACGCTGGCCACATCGCAATGGGCCTTGGGTACGTCGTCGACGATGGTGATGACGATGGTGCTGGTGGTCGAGTTACCTACGGAGTCCGTCACTTGATAAGTGAAGGACTCGGTCAGGCTGTTCGCACCGTCATTGACGTTGCCCGGCGTTTTCGGTGCCGAGGTCAATGTGTAGGTGTAGGAACCATCGGCGTTGAGCTGGATCTGGCCAGATTGCCCCGTGGCGTTGCCCACCAGGCTGAAGGTCAGTGCGCCCACACCCCCACCCACCGAGCCCACGAGGCTGCCGGATGCAGTTTCCGCTGTCGAGTGCGGGTCGCTGCCGGTGACATTGCCTGCCGCCAGGTCGTTGCCATCCTTGTTCAGGTCCAGTGCTTTTTCATACACCTTCACTTCGCTGTCTTCGCAGGCCACCAGCTTGCTGTCGTGCACGTTGATGGTGATGGTCGTCGTGCTCTCGTCGCCGTCGGCATCGCGGAGGGTGTAGACGAACACGTCGGTAGCGCCGGCCTGGGACACGCTGTTGGGGTTGGCGTGATAGGTCGCATTGCCCTGTGCATCGACGGTCAGGTAGCCGTACTGGCCCATGACCTGGCTGCCGACCTGGCCAATCGCCGAAGTCGAGGTGTCGGAGCCGGCACGCACGCCGACCACGTACTGGCCGTCCCCCCGCACATCGGCGCCGACAATGTCGTTGTCCAGTACGTTGCCGCTGACCACACCGCCTTCAGTCACGCTGGCCACATCGCAGTGCGCCTTGGGCACATCGTCGACGATGCTGATGACAATGGTGCCAGTAGTCGAATTACCCAGCGAATCCTTCACCTGGTAGGTGAAGGACTCCGTCAGCGTGTTCGCGCCGTCGTTGACGTTGCCCGGCGATTTCGGCGCCGAGGTCAACGTGTAGGTGTAGGAACCATCGGCATTGAGCTGAATCTGCCCGTACTGCCCGGTGGCGTTGCCCACCAGGGTGAAGGTCATCGCCCCGATACCGCCACTCACCGACCCGGCCAGCGAGCCCGACGCCGTCTCGCCTGAGGAATGCGGATCGCTGCCGGTGACGCTGCCCGGCGCCAGATCATTGCCATCCTTCACCAGGTCCAGCGCCTTCTCGTACACCGTCACGCCGCCATCAGGCGTCGCGACCAACGAGCAGTCGTGGATATCAATGGTGATGGTGGTGGTGCTCTCGTCACCGTCGGCATCCCGGATGGTGTAGACGAACACATCCGTGGCACCGGGCGGCGCGACGCTGTCGGGGTTGGCATGATAGGTCGCGTTGCCCTGGGCATCGAGGGTCAGGTAGCCATACTGACCGACCACCTGGACGCCGAGTTGGCCGATGGCCGACGTGGAAGTGTCCCCGCCTGCGCGAACCCCGACCACGTATTTGCCATCGGCCACCACATCGGCACCGAACACATCGTTGACCAGTACGTTGCCGCTGACCGTGCCGCCCTCGAAGACATTGGCGAAATCGCTGTGTGCCTTGGGTACGTCGTCGACGATGGTGATGACGATGGTGCTGGTGGTCGAGTTGCCCAGCGAATCCTTCACCTCGTAGGTGAAACTCTCGGTCAGACTGTTCGGCCCATCATTGACGTTATCCGACGATTTCGGTGCCGAGGTCAGCGTGTAGGTGTAGGAGCCGTCGGCATTGAGCTGGATCTGGCCATACTGGCCCACCGCGCTGCCCACCAGCGTATAGGTCAGGGCACCGACGCCACCGCTCACGGAACCCGCCAGGCTACCGGAGGCGGTTTCGCCGGTGGAGCTCGGCGCGCTGCCGGTGACGGTACCCGGCGCCAGGTCGTTGCCATCCTTCACCAGGTCCAGCGCCTTCTCGTACACCGTCACGCCATCGTTAGGCCCCGCGATCAGCGAGCAGTCCTTGACGTTGATGGTGATGGTGGTGGTGCTTTCGTCTCCGTCGGTGTCGCGAATGGTATAGACGAACACATCGGTGGCACCGGCCGGCGCCACGGCATTCGGGTTGGCATGGTAGGTGGCGTTGCCGGCGGCATCGATGGTCAGGGTGCCGTACAGGCCACCGATCGCGGTGTTGAGATTGCCGATGGCCGAGGTCGAGGTATCGGACCCCGCCCGCGCGCCCACCACCACATTGCTGGTGCCAGCCTGGTCGGCGCCCAACTGATCGTTGAGCAGCACATTGCCGCTGACCGTGCCACCTTCCACCACGCTGGCCGAATCGGGCTGCGCCTGGGGCACGTCGTCGACGATGTTCACATCCAGGGTGGCCGTGGCGCTGCTGCCATCGGTGTCCTGGGCGATCACGCTGAAATGCTCGCTCAGACTGTTGGTGCCCTCGCCCACGGGATGGCCTTCGTTACCGAGCAAGGTGTAGCTGTAGCTGACCACGCCGGTGGTCGGGTTGTAGCCGGTGATGGTCAGGGTGTTGCCCAGCGCGGTCGTGATCGACTGCGGGAAGCCCGCTACCAGGCCTCCGCTGACCACGCTGATACCGCCGACCGTCAGGGTCTGCAGGCCGTCCGGTGCACTGACGGTAAAGCTGCCGCTCTGGGTCAGGGCAGTGCTATCCGGCGCACTGCCGTTGCTCAAGTGCTTCTCGTAGACCGTCAGTTCACCGCCCTTCACATCCAGGCCACCGAGCGTTACCGGATCGTCGAGGTTGGTGATGTTCAGGGTCAGGGTCGCACTGCTGGTGTCACCGTCCGCATCCTTCAGGGTGTAGGTGAAGGTCTCGACGCCATGTCCGCCACCGTTGAGGTTCTTGAAGTCCGCATCCTCGGGGTTGAGCGTGTAGGTGTAGGAGCCGTCCGCAGCGAGCACCAGGGTGCCGTAGGTTCCGACGTAGGTACCGGCTACCACGGGGCCGCCGACCACCCGATCGGCGCCCTGGACGTCGTTGTCCAGCACGTTGCCGGTAAGTTGGGTGTGCTGCTCGGTGGCAGTGACCGCATTGGTGTCGTTGACCGCCGTGGGCACATCGTCGCGAATGATCACGTCCAGCGAACCACTGGCCACATCGCCATCCGTGTCGCTGACCAGCACCGGGAAATGCTCGCCGAGTTCGTTGTTGCCCGCTCCGTCCGCATGCTGCTCGGCGCCGGTGAGGGTGTAGCTGTAGCTGACCACGCCCGTGGACGGGTTGTAACCGGTGATGGTGAGGATGTTGCCAAGGCCCGTGGTGATCGACTGGCCCACGCCGGTCACCACCCCGGCAGTCACCACGTTGATACCACCGACGCTGAGGTTGAACACACCATCCGGCGCGACCACGGTGAAGCTGCCGGACTGGGTCAGGGCCGCCGGGTTGCTGGCCGACCCCAACGGCAGGTTCGCTTCGTTGAGAGTCAGTTCGGCGGGGCTCAGGTCGAGCCCGCGCAGGGTCACAGGATTGTCCGGCGGTGTGACAGGCGGATTTACAGGAGGATTGATCGGAGGAATGGCCGGAGGCCCGAACGGCCCTGCGTTGTTGTCGACATCCAGGGTACCGATGTAGCGGTTGGCCAGTTCCGGAATACCGTTGAAGCCTGCGGTAGGGAAGCCGATGGTCGGATCGACCCGCCCGGCCACTTCGGTCAGCAACACGAAGCTGTGCCCGCCCCCCAAGGCCCCGGGCGCGCCATTGGCGGCAGGCCCGGCGGCGGGTGCCTCGCCCTCCTGCGTCGGGTCGGCACCTGCGGCAATGGCTTGTTGCAGGCGCTCGACATCGCTGAGCTGCGCCTGGCTGGGCAGCGTATCAGGGGCATGTACGTGGGGAGCTCGATTGGCCAACAGGTCAGGAGTCATCTCCAGGCTGCTGCCTCGTCCCAACGTCAGCTCGGCGCCGTTGTGCAAACGTACGGCCACAGCACCCGCGGCTCCCGTTTCCAGCTGCTCGCCCGCGAACAGCCGATCGCCCTCCACCAGCAGGCGCTTGGCACCGTCGCTGCCCACCGCGAATACCTGACCTATGACCTTGCTGACCACGCCAATTGATTTAGCCATGAACGCACGCCTCCCCTGCCGATTGGCTTTCTGCAGTGGCGGACAGGCCAGGTAATGCGGGAAGCGATCCTTTGCGGGTCTCGCGTCTGTCACAAGGGTGAGAAATCGCCTTCACCAAGACAGCTCAACACGTGCGGTAGTGGTAATTGGCCATTATTCTAATGCCAATTTTTTGTCGCCAAATTCCGCCGTTGTTGTCCTCTCCAGGGTCCTTAGCTGCAAAAAATCTGGAACTTTCTCAGAAGCCCGGAAATCAGGTACTGCAGCCGATTTACCCGAGCGCTTGAATAGAACAATGTCTCGGTTTGCTTAGACCGCATAAGTTTTTTTTCGCATAGACCTTATGAAAAAATCTTCTTAGCTTGCCCGTTAAATGTTCTTAGCTCTGTTGTTACAAACCTGAAACGGTTTCAACTCAATTTTTCGTCATTTTTTTGGCGAATAGCAGGATCTTTTTAAAGACCAGGGAGAAGTACCCCATGCGCGTGTTAACCCCCATCACCAGTGCGATTCTGTTGGCCATGGCCTGTGCCAACGCTCAGGCGATGTCGATCACCGAGGCTGTCCAGAGCGCCGTGGACTACCACCCTCAGATCAGCTCCAATCGCAACAGCAAGCTGTCGGCCGATGAGGATGTGAAGTTCGCGCGCGGAGGCTACTTCCCCACCGTCGACCTGGTGGCCGGCTATGGCCGTCAGCGCTCGGACAACCTCAATACGCGCGGCATCAACCCCGACGGCACGCGCAATCACAACAAGGAAACCCTCAACTACACACAGTCCGAACTGCGCCTGCGGCAGATGATCTTCGACGGCTTCAACACCTCCAACGAAGTCGGGCGTACCGAATCGGTGGCCACCTCGCGCGCGTACTACACCCAGGCCATCGCCCAGGATGTCGCCCTGCGCGCCATCGAGGTGTACCTGGAAGTACTCAAGCGCCGTGAGCTGGTGACCCTGGCCAAGAACAACCTGCAGGCGCACCTGCGCGTCAACGACCAGATCGGCCTGCGCAGCGAACGCGGTGTCGGCAGCACCGCCGACCTCGACCAGTCCCGCGCCCGCCGCGCCCTGGCGGAAAACAACCTGGACACCGCCGAGGTCGACCTGGCCGACGCCGAGGCCAACTTCTACAGCGTCATCGGCCGCCAGCCGGACGAGCTGGAAACGCCGACCTCGATCAAGATCCAGATGCCCGGCACCCTAGACGAAGCCCGCCAGGGCATGCGCGAGAACAACCCGTACCTCAAGTCCGCCCAGGCCGATGTCAACGCGGCGGAGAAACAGTACGAAGTGGCCAAGTCGCCGTTCTATCCACGCCTGGACGCAGTGCTGGCCACCGGCGCCAACAACAACCTGGGCGGCGAGCGCGGCCACAGCAACAACGACTGGCAGGCCGGCGTCGAGCTCAGCTACAACCTGTTCCGTGGCGGCAGCGACAAGGCGCGCTTGCAGTCCGATGCGCACAAGATCAACCAGGCCATGGACATCCGCAACAATGCCCTGCGCGAGCTCACCGAGAACCTGAGCCTGGCCTGGAACGCCATGAACAACGCGCGCAAGCAGACCCCTAGCGCCCGCGAATACGCCGAGACCACTCAACGCGTACGCGGTGCCTACCAGGACCAGTTCGGCCTGGGCCAGCGCACCCTGCTCGACGTGCTCGACAGCGAGAACGAGCTGTACAACGCCAACCGCCGCTACACCGAGGTGCGCTACACCGAAGAGTTCTCCATGTACCGGGTGCTGGCGACCATGGGCGAGTTGCTGAGCAAGCAGCGCATCTCGCTGCCACCGGAAGCCATCGCCAAGACCGACGTACGCAATGAGGCGCAGTTGCCCGACATGCGCTAGGCCCTGCATCAGGCGGCTGTAGACCTCTGCAACCGCCTCCCGTCCACCGCGGCAGGAGTAGGCCATCGTGACCAGTATGCAAAGCACGCAGCCCACCCTGGCTGCGGATGATCCGTTGCTCGATGGCCTGCTGATCCTGTGCAAGGTTCATGGGTGCCCGGCCAGCCGTGCCAGCCTGTGCGCCGGCCTGCCGCTGGCCGACCAGCGCCTGAGCCTCGAACTGCTGCCCCGCGCCGCCGCCCGCGCCGGCCTGCAGGCGCGCGTACTGCGCCGCGAACTGAGCGCCATCAATACACTGAACCTGCCGGTACTGTTGCTGCTCGGCGATGGACGCAGCGCCGTGCTGCAACGCTGGAGCGAAGATGGACGGGCACTGATCCTGCCGTGCGAGGCCGACGGTGGCGAGCAATGGGTCGAGCGCCAGGCGCTGGAGCAGGCCTACAGCGGGCAAGCCCTGTTCGCCCGCCCGCGACATACCCTCGAAGACCTGCGTACGCCAATGCTGCCAAGGGTCGAAGCCTGGTTTCGCGACACCCTCAAGCATTCGCGCTGGCTGTACAGCGATGCCCTGCTGGCCAGCCTTCTGATCAACCTGCTCGGGCTGATGGTGCCGCTGTTCGTGATGCAGACCTACGACCGCGTGGTGCCCAACCAGGCCCTCTCGACCCTGTGGGTGCTGGTCATCGGCCTGTTCATCGGTACCGCCTTCGAATTGGTGCTGCGCATGGTCCGCGCGCACCTGCTGGACCAGGCCGGCAAGAAGACCGACCTGATCCTGTCGGCCACGCTGTTCGAACGCATCACCGGCATGGCCATGAAAGCACGTCCGGCCAGCATCGGCGGCTTCGCCCAGAGCATCCACGACTTCCAGGGCCTGCGCGAATTCCTCACCGCCGTGACCCTGACCAGCATCATCGACCTGCCCTTCGTGGTGCTGATGTTGCTGGTCATCGGCCTGCTCGGCGGCTGGCTGGTGCTGATCCCGCTGGTCGCCTTCCCACTGGCGGTGGGCGTGGCGTTGTTCATCCAGATACGCCTGCGCGATACGGTGCAGAAAAGCCTGAGCCTCGGCGCCGTGCGCCAGGCCTTGCTGATCGAAACCCTTGGCGGCCTGGAAACCCTCAAGGCCTGCGGCGCCGAAAGCGAGCGCCAATACCAGTGGGAACACACCAACGGCGCCATCGCCCGTCTCGAAGCCCACGCCCGCAACCTGTCGGCCATGGCCAGCAACGGCACGCTGTTCATCCAGCAGTTCTGCGGCATGGCCACCATCGTCGCGGGGGTCTATTCGATCATCGCCGGCAGCCTCAGCGTGGGCGCGCTGGTCGCCTGCTACATGCTCGGCAGCCGGGTGCTGGCGCCACTGGGCCAGATCGCCGGGCTGATCACCCGTTACCAACAAGCACAACTGACCATGCGCAGCACCGACGCACTGATGAGCTTGCCGCAGGAGCGCCAACCCGGTCAGCAGGCGCTGGAGCATACGGTGCTGCAAGGCGGCCTGGGCATCAGCCACGTGACGTTCCGCTATCCCGGTCAGGTCGCCGCGGCACTGAACGATATCAACCTGTCGATCAAGCCCGGCGAGCGCATCGGCATCATCGGCCGCAGCGGTTCGGGCAAGAGCACGCTCGGGCGATTGTTGATGGGGTTTCACCACCCTGACGAAGGCCAGGTACTGCTGGACAACCTCGACCTGCGCCAGCTGGATATCGCCGACCTGCGCAATCAGCTTGGCTATGTCGCCCACGACATGCCCCTGCTGGCAGGCAGCCTGCGCGACAACCTGACCCTGGGCGCACGCCACGTCAGCGATGCGCGCATGCTCGAAGTCGCCGAGTTGACCGGTGTCAGCGAACTGGCCCGCCAACACCCGCAGGGCTTCGACCGTCCGCTGGGCGAGCGCGGCCAACTGCTCTCCGGCGGCCAGCGCCAGGCTGTCCTGCTGGCCCGCGCACTGTTGCTGGAGCCGCCGATCCTGATCCTGGACGAACCTACCAGTCACATGGACAACAGCAGCGAAGACCAGCTGCGCCAACGCCTGCTGGCCTGGGTGCCCGGCAAGACCCTGCTGCTGGTCACCCACCGCAGCTCGATGCTCAGCCTGGTGGACCGGCTGGTGGTACTGGACAACGGCAAGGTGGTGGCCGACGGGCCGAAGGACGCGGTGATCGATGCCCTGCGCAAAGGCCGTATCGGCGCAGCCCTGTAAACGACGTCAAGAACGGCGCTGCCACAGGCACCGTGGTTTTCATCGGAGGTAGACATGCCCCTCAGCCAAAGTGTCCGCAGCCACCTCCCCGGCGCCGACAAGCATGCCGAGCGCGACTACATGCCGGAGCTGGCCGGTGCCACCCTGCAGGACTCGCCGCGGCTGTCGCGCATCACGGTGTGGCTGGCAGCGGCGCTGTTGCTGGTAGCGCTGGTCTGGGCCAAGTTCGCCGTGCTCGACGAGGTCACGGTCGGCGAAGGCAAGGCCATCCCCTCGAGCAAGGTGCAGGTGATCCAGAACCTCGAAGGCGGCATCGTCACCGAGATCTTCGTGCGCGAAGGGCAGATGGTCGACAAGGGTGCCACCCTGCTGCGCCTGGACGACACCCGTTTCAAGTCGAACAAGGGCGAGAGCGAGGCCGATCGTTATGCCCTGACCGCACAGGTCGAGCGCCTGTCGGCCGAAGCCGAAGGGCGGCCCTTCGCGCTATCGGAAGAAGTCCGCGCCAAGGCACCGCAGGTGGCCGAAGACGAAATCGCCCTCTATCAATCACGCCAGCGCCGGCTCGCCAGCGAGAAGCAGACACTCAACGAACAACTGCGGCAGAAGACCCAGGAACTCGCCGAATTCCGCTCCAAGGTCGAACAGTACCGCTCGGCGGTAGGGCTGCTGCAGCAGGAGCTGGACATGTCGTCACCCTTGGTGAGCAAGGGCGCCATTTCGCCGGTGGAGATCCTGCGCCTCAAGCAGCGCAGCGTCGAAGCCCGCGGCCAACTGAACGCGACCAACCTGGCCATCCCTCGCGCCGAAGCGGCCATCGCCGAGATTCGCAGCAAGATCCAGGAGTCCGATGCAAGTTTTCGCTCGGACGCCGCCAAGGAGCTCAACGACAAGCGAACGGAACTGTCGAAGATCACCGCCACCAGCATCGCCATCGACGACCGGGTCAACCGCACCACCGTGGTGTCGCCGGTACGGGGCATCGTCAAGCTGCTCAAGGTCAACACCATCGGCGGCGTGGTCCAGCCCGGCAGCGACCTGGTGGAGATCGTCCCGATCGAGGACAACCTGCTGATCGAAGCCAAGGTGCGCCCGCAGGACGTGGCGTTTCTGCATCCGGGGCAGGTGGCGATGGTCAAGTTCAGTGCCTACGACTACACCATCTATGGCGGGCTCAAGGCCACGCTCGAGCTGATCAGCGCCGACACCGTCACTGACGACAAGGGCAATGCGTTCTACCTGATCCAGGTGCGCACCGAGAAAAACCATTTGGGCGGGGACAACAAGCCGCTGCTGATCATCCCGGGGATGACCGCGACAGTGGACATCATCACCGGGCAGAAGAGCGTGCTGGATTACCTGCTCAAGCCGGTGATGAAGGCCCGGACCGAGGCGATGCGTGAGCGGTGAGGGTCTTGGGATTGGTGGTGACCATCATTCTCCCCCATGATTCCGAGCAAAGGTCTCAGCCCCCATGGCGCTGATCTGCCCCTCGATCAATGCCTCGAACGGCCTGAGCAATTCATCGAAATTCACGGGCTGCTCCAACACATTCAGCGCCTGCACCACCGCCTCGATGGTCGACACCGCACCTGCCTCCGGCGCCTTGCGCAGTCGGTAGCGCGAGGGCTGGACCTGGCCGAGCGTCACCCGCGGAAGTTCCTCGAGCAGCGGGTTGAGGTACAGCAACTTGCGTGCCTTGCGCCAGGTCCCGTCTGGGACGATCAGCAGCAACGGCAACGCATCGCCTTCGCCATAGGCCGACACCACCTCGGCCTGCTCGCCCGGGAACAGCAGCACCGGACGATAGCCGGGAGTGGCCAGCAGTGCGGGCAGATCCTCGAAGACCTCACCAATCAACAGTTCGGCATTGCGCAGCCCCAAAGCCGCCAGGCGGGCGGTGTTCAGGGCGTGGCTGGTTTCACTGGGGTGCTGCAGCAGGACCACGCGGGTGCGGCTGTCTATTGATGGGATCAGTGGGCAGAGGCAATGGGCGAGCGGGCGCTGGCAGCGCTCGCAGCGGGGTCTGGGCATGGGGGTCTCCGTTGGCGGAGGGATTTTGCCATATGCCGGGGCTATATGCCGGAAATCGGGGCCC
Source organism: Pseudomonas sp. S44 (assembly GCF_016624805.1). Taxonomy (NCBI): domain Bacteria; kingdom Pseudomonadati; phylum Pseudomonadota; class Gammaproteobacteria; order Pseudomonadales; family Pseudomonadaceae; genus Pseudomonas; species Pseudomonas sp. S44. Next base: position 12,926 of record NZ_JACVTY010000046.1, on the reverse strand, counting down.
GCCTTGCGGGCCATTCGCGGGACAAGTCAGGACGCCGAACCGCCGCTCCCAAAGGACAGCACCACGCGCCTCGAATGCGGCGCTGTCCTGTGGGAGCGGCGGTTCGGCGTCCCGACTCGTCCCGCGATGGGCCGAGCAGCGGCCCCAGGATCTGTGCAGCTACACAGGATGCAGGGGCTGCTACAGCAGATCGCAGTGCCTGGCAGGAGCAGCTTTGTCGGCGTCGCCATTCCCCTCTAACGATTGAACCGCTCCGCCAGGCTATGCAGGTACTCCGCCATCCGCTCCAGGTCCTGGCTGATCTCGGCGCCCTGCTTCGCCTGCCCGGCGCTTTCGTCACACAGGTGGGCAATGCGCACGATCTGCTGGTTGATATCCTCCGCCACATGGCTCTGCTGCTCGGACGCGGTCGCCATCTGCTGACTCATGCCGGTAATGCGGCTCACCGCCTGGACGATACCGGTCAGCGCCGACTGTACCGCCTCGACGCTGTGCACGCTGTCGCGGGAAATCTGCTCACCGCGGCTGGCGCTGCTCACCGCACGCTCGGCACCGGCCCGCAGCGAGGCGATGATCTGGTGGATTTCCTCGGTGGAGGTGCGGGTGCGCTGGGCCAGCGAACGCACCTCGTCGGCCACCACCGCAAAGCCCCTGCCCTGCTCCCCGGCACGCGCCGCTTCGATAGCGGCATTGAGCGCCAGCAGGTTGGTCTGCTCGGCGATCGAGGTGATCACATCCACCACACTGCCGATGGACTGGGTCTGCTCGGCCAGGGCATTGACCGCCTGGCCGATGTCGTTCACCGCCTCGCTCATGCTGCCCATGGCCCGTAGGCTCTGCTGGGCCAGGTCACTGCCCTGCTGCGCCAGCTGATCGGCATCGCCGGCCGCATGGGCGGTGCTCTGCACGTTATGGGTGACCTGCTGGATGGTCGCCGCCATCTGCGCGATGGCGGTGGCCGACTGGTCGGTTTCGCTGCGCTGTCGGTCGAGCATCTGCGCCTGGGCATCAGACAGTTCCGCTGACTGTGCAGCCCGTGACTTGACCCCAACGCCAGCGTCCACCAGCCGCGTGAGCGCGGTCTGCAGGCGTGCCTCTTCGCTGATGATCGCCAGGTCGAGTTGGCCGCGCAAGCCGGGGTTGTCACTGTAGGTCAGGGCGACCAGCGGGCTGGTGAAAGCCTTGGGATGCTCGGCCAAGGTCCGGCGGATGGCCTGGTTCTGCCGGTGTTCGATCAGGTACCAGGCACTGAACAGGCTGACCATCAGCAGGCCCAGCGCCGCATAGGGCGGTAGCCACAGGTAGCCTGCCGCCGCAATCAGCCCGGCACCCACCAGTGGCCAGCCAGTCCCCAGGCCATGCGCCAGCCGCGCCGCCCAGGGCACTGGCGAGCGTTCGGCCCGCAGGCGTGCGTACAACGCTTCGGCACGACGAATCTGTTCGCGGGTCGGCACCGAACGCACCGATTCGTAGCCACTGATGCGGCCGTTCTCGTAGACCGCCGTGACATAGGCGCTGACCCAGTAGAAGTCGCCGTTCTTGGCGCGGTTCTTCACCACCCCCATCCACGGCTTGCCCTGCTTGATGGTTTCCCACATATGGCCGAATACCGACGGCGGCATGTCGGGATGGCGCACCAGGTTGTGCGGCTGCCCCACCAACTCGTCGTAGGTGAATCCGCTGATCGCCACGAACGCATCGTTGCAGTAGGTGATCCGGCTGTTCAGGTCGGTGGTGGAAATCAACCGCTGCTCGCTGGAGAACGTTCTTTCATGCTCGGTTACGGGCAGATTCGTGCGCATCTCGGGCGGTCCTTGCTTGTGTAGACGAGGGGGAAATTTCATCAAAGCAAGTAAAGGTTTAGCAGAGCATTTTCACGTGCGGGATGAGCATTTGTAAGAAAAGTTCCCGACCTGACGGAATGTATTTTCGGCAACGCCGATCAGCCCACATTCAATTGCGACTTGAGCAGGTCACGGAAGGTCTGGATCAACGGTTCGCGGCTGCGCCCACGCCGGATGATCAACGAAAATGGCGCCTGATAGCCGAAGGTAGACGGCGATAACACCCGCAGATCACCTTTGTCGGCCCAGGCCTGGGCATAGTGCTCGGGCAGGTAACCGATGTAGGCACCGGACAGGATCAGGATCAGCTGCGCCTCCATGCTTTCCACGGTCGCGGCGCTGTGCTTGAAGCCGTGACGGGCCAGCTCCGCCTGGCTCCAGTAACCCCGGCCGACCATACGCTGCTGGGTGATGACTTGCGCCGGAATGCGCCGCTCGCTGAACAGCGGGTGGCGGCTGCTGCAGTAAAGCCAGTGCTGCTCGCGGTACAACGGCTGGTACACCAGGCCGCTCATGCGCGAAGAAAAGGCGCCGATGGCCAGGTCCAGGCGGTTGTCCTGCACACCCAGCTGCAGCTCGTAAGGGCTGGAAACCGACAGGTGCAAGTGCACGGCCGGGTGCTCCTGGCTGTAGGCGCCGATCGCCTCGGCCAGGGGCAGCGCGCGATCGCCGACGGTGGAGTCGATCACCCCCAGGTTGAGGGTGCCGCGCAGCTCACCCTTGAGCGCCGCAGCGTATTGCTCGAAACCGTCGAGCTCGCCCAGCAGGCGCAAGGTCTCCTGGTGGAACAGCTCACCCTTGCTGGTCAGGCTGAAACCACCACGGCCGCGGTGGCACAGCACCAGGCCCAGGGCACTTTCCAGCTGGCTCATGTAGGTGCTGATGGCCGACGTGGAAAGGTTGAGGTCACGCTGGGCGTTGGCGAAACCTTGGTGACGCACCACGCTGACGAAGATGCGCAGCAGTTTCAGGTCGGGCAGCGATGAGGCCATGGCGCACAGGTTCCGCAGACTGGAAATCCGTCAGAGTCTACCGCGCCTTCGTCGCGATAGTTCAGAAATTCCTGAAGTAAGTATTTGTCGGTAGCGATTCTTCCGGCGCACTACCTTGCGCAGACTTGGCCGAAATGTCCCTGGTCGCCGGCGCCTTCGCGCTTGCCGAGCGTGCCGCGACACAGGTTCGAACAAACAGAACAATCGACCGACTGATGAGGCCCACCGTGGACAAGATTCTCCACCAACCACTGGGCGGCAACGAAATGCCGCGTTTCGGCGGCATCGCCACCATGCTCCGTCTTCCCCACCTGCAAAGCGCCGAAGGCCTGGACGCCGCCTTCATCGGCGTGCCGCTGGACATCGGCACCTCGCTGCGCTCCGGTACCCGCTTCGGCCCGCGGCAGATCCGCGCCGAATCGGTGATGATCCGCCCGTACAACATGGCCACCGGCGCCGCCCCGTTCGACTCGCTGTCGGTCGCCGACATCGGTGACGTGGCGATCAACACCTTCAACCTGCTCGACGCCGTACGCATCATCGAAGAAGCCTACGACGAGATCCTCGAACACAACGTCATCCCCATGACCCTGGGTGGCGACCACACCATCACCCTGCCGATCCTGCGCGCCCTGCATAAAAAGCACGGCAAGATCGGCCTGGTGCACATCGACGCCCACGCCGACGTCAACGATCATATGTTCGGCGAGAAGATCGCCCACGGCACCACCTTCCGCCGCGCTGTCGAGGAAGGCCTGCTGGACTGCGACCGCGTAGTGCAGATCGGCCTGCGCGCCCAGGGCTATACCGCCGATGACTTCAACTGGAGCCGCCGCCAGGGCTTCCGCGTGGTGCAGGCCGAAGAGTGCTGGCACAAATCGCTGGAGCCGCTGATGGCCGAAGTGCGCGAGAAGGTCGGCGGTGGCCCGGTGTACCTGTCGTTCGACATCGACGGCATCGACCCGGCCTGGGCGCCAGGCACCGGCACCCCGGAAATCGGCGGCCTGACCACCATCCAGGCGATGGAAATCATCCGCGGTTGCCACGGCCTGGACCTGATCGGCTGCGACCTGGTCGAGGTCTCGCCCCCGTACGACACCACCGGCAACACCTCGCTGCTGGGCGCCAACCTGTTGTTCGAAATGCTCTGCGTGCTTCCCGGCGTAGTGCGTCGCTGATCACCTGAAACACCTGCAATACCCAGGCAGGAGCCGTGGGACAGGGCCATAGAGGCCCGCCAACACTCGATGAGGAGCGCCGGACGCGGTGAGAGCGTCCGAGCGATCGATCTCGCATAATAAAGATAATCGGAGACACCCATGGCCTTGGACATCATTGTTGTACTGATCTACGCCGCTGGCATGCTCGGGCTTGGCTGGTACGGCATGCGGCGTGCGAAGACCCACGAAGACTACCTGGTCGCCGGACGCAATCTCGGCCCGACCCTCTACATGGGCACCATGGCCACCACCGTGCTCGGCGGTGCATCCACCGTCGGCACCGTGCGCCTGGGCTATGTCCACGGCATTTCCGGTTTCTGGCTGTGCGCGGCCCTGGGCCTGGGCATCATCGCCCTGAACCTGTTCCTCGCCAAACCGCTGCTGCGCCTGCGCATCTTCACCGTGACCCAGGTACTGGAGCGCCGCTACAACCCGATGGCGCGCCAGGCCAGTGCAGTGATCATGCTGGCCTACGCGCTGATGATCGGCGTGGTCTCCACGCTGGCCATGGGCACCGTGCTGCAAGTGCTGCTCGATGTGCCGTTCTGGATGGCCTTGCTGTTCGGCGGTGGCGTGGTGGTGGTCTACTCGACCATCGGCGGCATGTGGTCGCTGACCCTCACCGACATCGTGCAGTTCGTCATCAAGACCGTGGGCCTGATGTTCATCCTCCTGCCGGTGTGCCTGTACAAGGCCGGTGGCTGGGATGCACTGGTGGCCAAGCTGCCGGCGGCGAGCTTCCAGCTCACCACCATCGGCTGGGACACCATCATCACCTACTTCCTGATCTACTTCTTCGGCATCCTGATCGGCCAGGACATCTGGCAGCGTGTGTTCACCGCACGTGACGAGAAAGTCTGCCAGCGCGCCGGTACCGCCGCAGGCGTGTACTGCGTGATCTACGGCCTGGCCTGCGCGCTGATCGGCATGGCCGCCCACGTGCTGATGCCAGACCTGGCCAACCCGAACAACGCCTTCGCCGAGATGATCAAGACCACCCTGCCCGACGGCATCCGTGGCCTGCTGATGGCGGCGGCACTGGCGGCGATGATGTCGACCGCAAGCGCCGGCCTGCTGGCGGCGTCCACCACCCTGACCGAAGACCTGCTGCCCAAGCTGCGTGGTGGCAAGCGCTCGAGCCTGGGCGTGAACCGCCTGTTCACCCTGCTCACTGGCGTGGCCGTGCTGGTGATCGCCCTGGCGGTGAACGATGTGATCAGTGCCCTCACCCTGGCCTACAACCTGCTGGTTGGTGGCATGCTGATCCCGCTGATCGGGGCGATCTTCTGGAAACGCGCCACCACTCCAGGTGCAATCGCCAGCATGTCGCTGGGCTTTGCCACCGCGCTGTTCTTCATGTTCAAGGACGGCCTGGATGCCAACTCGCCGATCTACTACAGCCTGGCGGTGGGCCTGGTGAGCTTTGTCGTGGTCAGCCTGATGTCGCGTAAACCGACGGCTGCGGTGAACCTGGCCTGATCTCCAGGGCAGAAAATCTCCGGACCAGCCCGCCCCTACCCTGTGGAAGCAGCTGTCTTGTTCAAAATCTAAAGGTCAGCCCAATCCCTGTGGGAGCGGGCTGGTCCCGCGATCACCGGCGAAGCCGGTGCCATGCACTGCGAAAGCCACACCACAGATCCCCCTTGCAAAAACGCAAAAGGCCGCCGCATCCCCCAAGGATGCAGCGGCCTTTTTCCTGCGCTAATCAGCGCCGACGCGGCTGGCGCTTGCGCTGTTCTTCGTCGGTGGGGATCGGTACCGGTTGCAATGGCGGCGGTACCAGGCCAAGGGCGACGGCAAGGTCGTGGAGCCAGTTGTACATGCGCTTGTTCATAGTGCCCCCTTCACGGGTCAGCCTTGCGGCAAATCAGTCCTGCGATGCTTCATACAGATCATAGTCCCATGTTCTGTATATCGCCTGCGTCTAACCTTACAGATATGGGCGATTTTGCCGCAGATCAAGCGGAAACGCCGTACTCCGACAGCCGGTTTACTGTTTCACCTTGTTGCAGGTCGATCCACGCCTGCAAATTCGCCCCGCACATACCCTGGCGCCACATCAACCAGGTCTCGGCATGATCGAACGGCGCCTGCAACGGATGCGCGCTGACCCGCTCGCGGCCCGGCAGGCTGTCGAGCATCGACTGCGACATCATCGCCACCCCCGCCCCCGCGATCACGCACGCCAGCATGCCCTGGTACGACTCGATCTCCATCACTCGCCCCATTGGCGTGTGGTCGTGCGCATACCAGGCCTCCAGACGCATGCGGTAGGCACACCCCTGGCGGAACGTGAACACCGAACGCCCGGCCACATCACGCGCACTGTACACCGGCGGATGCTCAGGGCTGGTGATCAGCACCAGCCGTTCCTCGCACAACGGCACGCCATCGAGCCCGGCCAGCCCCGGCGGGCCATCCACCAACGCGGCGTCCAGGCGGCGCTCAAGCAGGCCCTGCAACAACTCGCCACTGGGCGCGGCCTGCACCTGCAGGTTCACTGCCGGATAGGCCTGATGGTAGCGCGCAAGCAACGCCGGAAGCTGGATGGCCGCCGTGCTGTACATGGTCCCGATGATGAAGTCCCCGGCTGGCTGACCGCCCTGCACCGCCGCCATGGCTTCATCGCGCAGTACCGAAAGCTTGTGCGCATAGTCCAGCAACACTTTGCCGGCCGGCGACAGCTGCAAGCGCTGACGCTCGCGCAGGAACAACTCCACGCCCAGCTGCTCCTCGAGCTGACGCAGACGCGTCGACAGGTTCGACGGCACCCGGTGCAGGCGCTCGGCGGCGCGAGTCACTGACCCCTCCTCGGCGACGGCCTGGAAGATCCGCAATTGGCTGAAGTCCACGACATTCTCCAAAACAGAACAACTTGATCATCATTATTCAATTTTATTGAAAGTCAAGAACTCCTAACCTGCCATCCATCGCTTACCACTGCGCAGGAGTCTTACCATGTCGCCCCTACTGCAACTCATGGCCAGTGCCGTCGCACTGATGATGGCCATGGGCATCGGCCGCTTCGCCCTGACCCCGCAGATGCCCCGCCTGATTGCCGAGGGCCAGTTCGACCTGACCGCAGGCGGCCTGGTGGCCGCTGCCAACTATCTCGGCTATTTCATGGGTGCCGTGGACGGCATGTTCGCCCGCCACCCGCACCAGGTGCGCCTGCGCCTGCATGCCGGGCTGTGGTTGTGCGTGCTGCTGACCCTGGCCTCCTGGGCTGCCAACGGATTCTGGAGCCACCTGCTGCTGCGCTTCGGCACCGGTGTGGCAAGCGCCTGGGCATTGGTGATGCTGACCAGCCTCAGCCAGCACGTGGCCAGCAGCCATGGTCGCGCGCGACTCGGCGCACTGGTGTTCGCTGGCCCAGGCGTGGGGATCGCCATCACCGGTTTCCTGGCGCTCGGTGCGCACCTGCTCAGCCTCGATTCGGCGGCGCTGTGGTTGATGTACTCGGTGGCCGCGCTGGTGATGCTGCTGGCTGTGCTGCCGTGGCTGCCGCGCGCCCATCTGCTGACGCCCGCGCCCAGCACCGCAGCAGCGCAGGCTCATCCACGCCAGCGCAGCATCGCCCGTCTGGCGGTGGTCTATGCGTTGTACGGCATCGGCTACATCCTGCCCGCCACCTTCCTCTCGCAGATGGCCAGCCAGCAATTCCAGGGGCAGTGGCTTGCCGACCTGTTCTGGCCCGGCTTCGGCCTTGCCGCAGCGCTTGGCGTGGTGATCGTCAGCCTGCGCGGCCCGGGTCACACCAGCGTCTGGCTGACCGCCACACTCTGGCTGCAAGCCTTGGGCGTGCTGGCCTGCCTGCTGGGCGGCGGTATCGGACTGGGGCTCGGGGTACTGCTGTGCGGTGCGCCGTTCCTGGCCTGCATGCAGTTGGTGATGCAGCGTTCGCGAGAGCTCGCGCCCCACGCCACCCAACGCAACGCCGGCCTGCTGACCGCCTGCTTCGCCCTCGGCCAACTCAGCGGCCCCTTGCTGGCCGCGCTGAGCAACCACTTCAGCGGCGGGCTGCAACCCGCACTGTTGCTGGCGGCTGCAGGGCTGGGGGTCGCCGGGTTGCTGGTGGCGACAAGCAGATCGGATCAACGCGCCGCAGAGCAACTGGCGACCCCTGTGTAGGAGCAGCTGTCTTGCTCAAAACCTACAGACCAGCCCAATCCCTGTGGGAGCGGCGGTTCGGCGCCCCGACTTGTCCCGCGAACACGGGCGTAGCCCGTGCCAGGCAGCGCGATACCTTTTTCGCGGGCAAGCCCGCTCCTACAGGTCGAGGCGGTTTCATAGCCGGGCTGTGGCCTCAATGCACCGAGTTACGCCCAACCTCCAGGTCGTTCAGCAACGCCTTGGCCATCGCGCTCAGGTAGTGCAGTGCGGTGATGCTCACCGGGTCCACCTGTTCCTGCTCGCTCAACTCGCGGACACAGCCAAGGATCACCGACACTTCTTCCAGCACCCGCTCGAAAGGAATGCCAGGTTGTACGCGGTACATGTCCAAGAAAGTCGCCACACCTGCGGTGGTGTAGCCATTGGATAGATCAGACATGGTCACATCTCCTCACTGTGGTGTGGGGAACGTGCGTAAGGCGGGGTGGATCGGGGACGAGCTTTTTCATGGCATGACTCCCATCGTGAAAAACAGGAACTGCCACTCGCTCGTTCTCACAGGATTGGGTGGCAGTCGTACGCGGGGTGAGAACCCGGCCACGATAGGGGAACCGGTCAGGACGAACCTGCCCGCGCACGGCTGCCATAGCAGAGCGGACGCTATCGTGATTAGGGTTCTCACACCCTGTCGTTTAGACGACCCGGCGAAGTTATCCCTGACGCATTTCCACGACAATTAAGACGCTTCCGCAAGCTGCGTAGGATAGATCCTAACGACTCAAACCTGACACCGGCGCCCGAGAATTAGGAAAAATCAGACACGCCACAGCCCGCCTTACCCCACCACCCGCCGCAACTGCCGCCGCACCCAAGGCTCGGCACTCACCAGCACCACACCACCGAGCACCATCACCGCCCCCACCACGAAGTTCACGCTCAGCGGCTCATCCAGCAACAGCACCCCGAACGTCACCCCGAACAACGGCGTGATGAACGAAAACACCGCCAGGTTCGACGCCAGGTACTGGCGCAGCAACCAGAACCAGGTCAGGTAACTGAAGAACGACACCACCAACCCCTGGAACAGCACGCTGCCCAGTGCCAACGGCGTGAACGACACCGCACCGATCTGCCCGCTGAACAACGCCATCAGCAGCAAGCCGACGAAGCCCACCATCAGCTGGTAGAACAGCGTCAAGGTCGCCGGCGCCTCCGACAGCCGCGAAGCCCGCACCACCACCGTGGTCGCACCCCACATCAGCCCCGCCAGCACCGCCATGGCATCGCCGAGCAGCACCCGCCCATCGAGTTGATCCAGCGACAGCCCGCCCGCAAAGGCCAGGGCAATCCCGGCAAATGCCAGCGCGATCCCCAGCCACTGCAGCAAACGCAGACGCTCGCTGGGCAACATGAAGTGCAGCCCCAGCGCGGTGAACACCGGGGCCGTGTAGAGAAATACCGACATATGCGCCGCCGAGGTCAGCTTCAGCCCCTCGGCGATGAACAGAAACTCCAGCCCGAACAACGCCCCGGCCAGCAAACCCGCGCGCCAGGTGCTGCCCAACTGCGCCCAGCCGCCCCGCCAGCACATCAGCAGCCCGACCAGCACCGCAGCGATACCGGAGCGAAACGCCGCCTGCATCACCGGCGCGATATCCACGGCAGCCCATTTGATCATCACCTGCTGGGAGCCCCAGATCAGGCACAACCCCAGCATCACCTGCAGGGCAAAGGCGTCAGTGTTCTTGCGGGCCGCGCTCATGGGCGGGCCTCGTAGCGGGTCAGGGGCATGGGCAACGCTCGGCAGTCAGAAAATGGATCCATTGCCGATTATCGGTGCGCCCGCCCCGCCGATACCAGCCTAAATCGCACCTGGTGTGATCTGCGGCTTGCTCGAGACCTGATCGAAGGTGGACTCATCCAGCGCATCTGCCTGCTGATCCAGCTTCAAGCGTGGGCTGTCCGCTCCTGGAATCGCGCTGTCGATGAGGCTGAGCAGGCGCGAGCCGCGCTCGGTGAGCACAAAGTTTTCACCGTTGCCGCCATCCTCTTCAGGCCGGCTTTCGATGAAGCCGCGCTGGAACAGCAGCTTTTCGTATTCACAGGCGCGTGTTTTCAGCTGATCCAGATCGCCCACCGGCTGGCCTTTGGCGGCCATCGCCGCAGCATGCTGCTCGGCGTAGGGGCGTGGCGTGAAGCTGTGACCGGCGCCGTTCTGCACCTCGTGCAGCAAGCGTTCGATCAGGTCCCAGTCGTAGGTGCTCATGGCAGTGGCCTCTTGCTGTGGACGGTGGGTACACAGCATGGGACCGGAGGCGTTGGAGGTCCGTTCAAATCATTGACAGTACACGGTTGGTTTTGTAGTTTTCAGGCGCCGCACTTATTAGCGTCTCGATATCATCACCACGAACCAGAGAATGGTCGACTATAGAAAAGAAGGGTAAAGAAACCAACCATAAGACAAATTTTCTGAAGTACTCATCGACCAAGAGCATTGTCGATATCCTTTATTAGCTGTTTAGCAAAATCAATATCCCGCTGACTGTAAGGGTACCTGCCGGGTGGTTGATTATCAGCATTACGAACTAGATCGCTTAGTCTATTCCTGACCTCGATGGCTTTTTGCTCATGCCCAGCAGGAGACAACATGTTGCCTGTAGCTTTCTAATAACGCACAGCGTCAGCCAATCCGCCGTTTCCGACCCTGTTGCCGGTTTTATCCGCACCGTAATACGAAGTCAGAATCTTTTCAAATTGGTCGCTATCTGCCGGCCGATAAGTAGGTCCAAACCCACCCTTGGGCGTATCCACGCTATTTCTTGCCCCACCCCCCGCCTTCCCAGCCGCAATCTCCCGCTCCGCCGCCGCCAACCCCGCAAGGTTCCCACCTTCCTTGGGCACCAACGCCGACTCGCTATAGAAATACAGCTTTCCATCCGGCGCGACAAACTCAAAATTGCCCGTGCGCAGGTTCACTACCGCCGTATACCCCTCCGGCGCCACCACGTTCGCACCAACCCCTGAACCATCGCGGTAATACGACGGCAACCCCGGCACCTGTCTGCCCGTCGCACCACCCACCGCTTCGGCAATGGCCTCGCGCTCGGCCACCGTCTTGCTCACCTGACCCAGCTTCCCGGCCTTGCCGACCGGTACCGGCACCAGGCTCATCACGAACTTGGTCTGCCACTCCGCCTCCACCCGCGCCGCTGCCGTAGGATTGCCCTGCAGCCGATACAGGGTCGCCTCGGCGCGCATGTCCTGCCATTCCTGCACCACCGCTTCAGGATGACTCAAGGAGTTGATCAGCTGGTGAGACACCTGCGAGGCGGTGTTCTGGGTATCGGTCAGCAACCCCTTGCCCAGGCCGTACATGCCTTTGAGCATGTCGCCCAGCGCCGTGCCTACACCCTCCACCGAACCCAGCGTTTCTGCCGTGGGATCGTACTTGCCGAAGTTCAGGTTATTGGCGTAATACGCGGCGTACTCGGGGTCCACCCCAGGGCGCAGGAACTCGCGATTCTTGGTGGAATCGTTGAACTCGGCGCTATGCGTGCTCGCATAGTCCTTGAGCAACGCCACGGTCTGCTGCGCGGTGTACTGCTTGCCCGCCTCCCCCACCATAGGCACGTCACCATTGGCGCGGCTCACGTCGAGGCTGTCCGCCATTGGCGCCAGCGCCTGGCCGAGGTGCGCCAGGGTGCTGGCCTCGATGCTCCTGCCATTGGCGGTAATCACCTGCCGCCACTCGTTGTCGGTGTAGTAGGCCAAGGCTTCGGCCATGCGCCGCTCCGCCTCGGCGGGGCTGATGCCTAGCTCCTGGGCGAGTGCAGGTGCCTGCTTCTTGATCTGGACCACTTCTTTGGGATGCGCCTGCCGGTTGTAGCGGTCGGCCATCTGGGCGATCCAGGCACCTTTCTCGACGTCGCCGTTGACCAGCCCCGCCGCAGCGAGGCCGGTGAGTTGCGAGAAGGTATCGCGCAGCGCAGGCTGCTTCTTGTAGAGCTCCTCCAGCGCCCCCGCCATGGCGGCGTTGGCCCCGGCAGCCATCGCTCCGCTGGCGAAGTCGCCGCCGGAGGCCACAGAAACAGCGCCCCCTGCCAACGCGTGCAAGGCTACACGGCCTGCGCCACCTTCCTGCCACAACGCGATAGCGGCGGCATCGCTGCGGCTTTCTGCGTCGGCCAGGTTCTTCGTTGCAAGGTTGCCGATGGCATTGAAGGCGGAAGCGGCGACGACGTTGGACGCCTGTGACACCAACGCGTTGAGCAGGTTGTCGCTCAGGCTCCCACCGTTCACCACGGTCTTGATCGCACCCGAGGTCACACCGATCGCACCGGCCCGCAGGCCGAAGCCACCTATGCCTTCGAGCTTGCTCAGGTCAAAGCCATAAGTACGGCTGAAGCCTGCATTGTCGCCGCTGAACTTGGGATCGATGTAGCCAGCGGTGACGCCGGTCACCAGGCCGGAGATCACCGCGCCCTTCAGGCTATCGCTGCTGAAGGTATCCTTGACCACCAACCCCAGGTTGCCACGGTTGTTGATGGCACTGATCGCCGCATTGCTGGTCAAGCCGGTCAGCCCGGCCGTCACCGCCGCATTGGCCCAACCAATCCCGCTCAGGGCAGCGCCGGTACCTGCTGCCCAGGCGCCACCAGCGGTGGTCGCGGTAACGGGCTGGCAAGCGTGATCGGCGTGCTCGCCCAAGGCTGTGCAGTGGACCAGTGCAACCCGTCGGCGGCCCCTCCTACCTGGCT
>NZ_JACVTY010000045.1:0-39916 GCF_016624805.1 Pseudomonas sp. S44 | reverse complement strand
CCCCCCCCCCCCCCCCCCCCCCCCCCCCCCCCCCCCCCCCCCCCCCGCGCCAGGTCCACCGAGCCTTCGGTATGGCCGCGACGGGTCAGCACGCCGCCATCACGCGCACGCAATGGGAACACATGGCCAGGGCTGACGATGTGACGCTGCTCGGCGGTCGAGCGCAGTGCGGCCTCGATGGTGGTGATCCGGTCCTGCGCTGACACGCCGGTGCTCACGCCCTCGGCCGCCTCGATGGTGACGGTGAAGCCGGTGCCGTGGCGGGCCTGGTTGTTCTGCACCATGGGTGCGAGCTGCAAGGCGTCGACCGTGGCTTCGTCCAGGCACAGGCAGACGATGCCGCTGCAATCGCGAATCATCATGGCCATGGTCTGCAGCGACAGGTTTTCGGCAGCGGCAACGATATCGGCTTCGTCCTCACGATCATCGTCGTCGAGCAGCAGCACGGGGCGCCCGGCCTGGAAGGCGGCGATGGCGGCGGTGACGTTGGGGAATTTCGAGTGGTGCAAGGTGGACATGAAACGCTCCTCGTGAATGATCGATGAACGTCTCGGGGCGAACAAAATGCGCGCGCAAGGGCGCCCGATGGCCCCGCGCTTGCGCCTTCTTTCATCCGGACTATGACCGTCGGCTCTGGAGTCTCACCAGATCTGCTGACCCCCGGCATGGCCGGGGCGCTCGCGGGCTCATCTTTCGATTTACCGCCGGTGGGGACTTTCACCCCGCCCTGAAGACCGGGGGAGCATACCGCAAACCGACCGTTTGCTGGCAAGCCCTGCTTAAGTCGATGCCCGCTTCCCCCTCGATCCCTGTAGGAGCGGGCTTGTCCCGCGATCGGGCGCGCAGCGGCCGCAATCCAGGCGACTATCTTTTCCTGAAACACCTCGGGGCCTGGTTTTACGGCCGCTGCGCGCCCGATCGCGGGACTAGTCGGGACGCCGAACCGCCGCTCCCACAGGGATTGGGCTGAACTTTAAATTTTGGGTCAGACAGTTGCCTACAGGTCAGTGCAGCCTGCCGCGCTCGACATCCGTCATCAGCGCTTTGGCAAAGGCGCTCAGGTAGTCGGCGGCGGTCAGCAGCCGGGCGTCCTGCTCCATCAGCCCTTCGTGCAGCAGGTGGCGGATGCAGGCAAGCAGGTTCATCACTTCGTCGTAGGCATGTTCGGCGGGAATGCCGGGCAGGATGCGGAACATCTCCACAGGCGGGTTGCCGGATTCATTGAAAGTTTCCAGGCCGGCAGTCAGGAGAGGTGGGTCGGGGACGATCTTTTTCATGGCTTTACTCCTTGGTGCAAGGGAGCCGCCACATCTTTCTCAAGGATTTTGGGTGGCGGCCGCGCGCGGGGTGAGAAAACCGAGGGAGCAAAGAAAACTCGGCCAGACCGAAGTCTGCCCGCGCGCGGCTGCCATAAAGACATGCTCGTTTACTCATCAACGGGTTCTCACACCCGGCCGCAAACATCGCGACCCAGGGACGTTATTCCTGAGGTGATTTCCCGACAACAGAGAAGCTTCGGCAAGGCGAGTAGGATACTTCCCAAGCCCACTTGGCCCGAAGCATTTGATTTCAGATTGGGAAACGTCCTACGGCCTAGCTATCACCCCTGACCCTTCACCTGCTGCCAATCCAGCCCGAATCGCGCCAGGTACTTGCGCAGGCGATCGGCGTCGTTGGGGTTGGCCTTCTCCTGGCGCGACACCGCGAACAATTGGCGCCCGGCCTCGGACAGGCTTGCTGCGCGGCGACAAACGTCGATCACCGCCTGCAACTGCACCTGGTCGAACAGGTCCAGTTCGCGCCCGGCCAGTACCGGCTCGCTCTCGCCCTCCAGCCCCCAGGCATGACGCAAACGCTCGATCTCCTCTGCCACCAGGGCCTCGTCTATTCGCCCGCTGTCGGCCAGCGTCGCCATGCGCGTGATCGAGGCCGACAACTCGCGGAAGTTTCCGGCCCAGCGGGCTTCGCTGGCGTGGGCGAAAGCCAGGTAGCTGCGCTTGGCCTCCAGGTTGAAACGCACCTGTCGGCCTTGTTCGCGGGCATGGCGCTGCAACTCGAAGTCCAGGTTCGGCTCGATGTCTTCGCGCCGCTGCGCAAGCCCCGGCAGGGCGAAGGTCCACAGGTTGATACGGGCGAACAGGTCTTCGCGAAACGAGCCTTCGGCGACCTTGGCGCGCAGGTCGCGATGGGTGCCGGCGATCAGTTGGAAGTCGCTCTGCACTTCGCGGTCCGAGCCCAGCGGGAAGAAGCGCTTCTCTTCGATGGCCTTGAGCAGCATGGCCTGCTCGTCGGCACCAAGCTCGCCGATCTCGTCGAGAAACAGCATGCCGCCGTCGGCGGCGCGCAGCAGGCCATCGCGGGCGTTCTGCGCACCGGTAAAGGCGCCCTTGGCATGGCCGAACAGGGTCGACATCGCGCCATCGCCGCGCAAGGTCGCGCAGTTGACCTCGATGAACCGCCCCTGCAACTGGTGCCGGCCGCGCTTGAGCTCGTGAATGCGCCGGGCCAGGAACGACTTGCCGGCGCCGGTAGGCCCGACCAGCAGGATCGGTGCCTTCGAGCGCAGGGCGACGCGTTCGATCTGCTCGATGGTGCGGTTGAATGCCGCGTTGCGCGTGGCAATGCCGGACTTGAGCAGCGACTGCGCTTCGACCTGCTCGCGGCGAAAGCGCGAAGCGATCAGGTCGTAGCGCGACAGGTCAAGGTCGATCAGCGTGGCGATACCTGCTGGGTCGCTGGCTTCGTCGTGCTTGCGTGAGGGCGAGGTCTGCACCAGGCGTGCGGGCAGGTAGCGCGCTTCGGTGAGCAGGAACCAGCAGATCTGCGCGACATGGGTGCCGGTGGTGATATGCACGAGATAGTCCTCGCGCTCGGTGTCGAAGGGGTAGCCGCTGGAAAAGTCGTGCAGGGCGCCATAGACCTCTTCGAAATCCCATGGGTTACGCAGGCTGAGCGGGTGCAGCCGCACCTCGGTGTGGGGTGACACCTGCTGTACGTCGGCGCGGATGCGTTCGGCCAGGCTGATGTCGCGTACGCCGGGGCCGTGAATCAGCTCCAGGCGATCGAGCGGCAGGTCTGGCTGGCGGCACAGGCCGATCGTGGGGCGCCAGCGGTTCCAGCGTGCGGCGCCCTTGCCATTACGGTCGAGGGTAGTGCCGAGAAAACCGATAGCAACAAGAGCTTTGCTCATGGATTTATCCCAAAAGATAAAGTGTTATCCAATCATATATGAATGTTCGGGTTTCCTGCTGCCGCTGAAATTGTCAGAAAACCGAATGGAAAAAATAAATCGTTAAAAATCAATAACTTAAAAAACAAATCGAACAGTATTTAAAAGCTGGCACGCTGCTCGCTATATCCCTTTCGACCGAATCGCCAGGCAGGCCCAAGGGCAAGGGGTTGTGACCCCGCTGGTGCACGTACCCACTCAGGTGTCGGTGTCGTGCATGCCGCCGCTGCAACGACCGGTCGCCCTGTGCAGTACCCGTGAAACGGCTGCACAGACGCTCGCCGGGAAGCCCCGGCACTACCCTCCTAAGGTAGCTGTGAACGTAACACCCGCTGGTGCGGTGCAGGTCAGGCAAGCAGGGCCAGGATGGCCCCTCGACGGCCACGGACGCCTGCACCACCGCCGGCCCACCCGGCCTGCCGGCCGGACCTGACGCAACGAAGGACGCCGCCTGAGCCCTGCTCACGGTGCCTGACTCCGCCAGGTCTCGCCCGCAGTGCCCGGTGCGCCGGCACCACCGGCAACCCTGGATATGGATGAAAAGGATAGAAAGATGAAATTGTTCAAACGCTTTGTCGTGAAGAAGAACGAACGTGGCCTGCTGCTCGATGAAGGCGACTTCGAGGCCATCCTCGAGCCTGGGCAGTATTCGCGTGTCGACTGGCGCGACCGGCTGGCGGTGCAGACCTTCAGCCTCAATTCCCCGCTGTTCGACCATCCGCTGGCAGGCTACCTGCGTCAGCACCAGCCGCAGTTGGTCGAGCAGTATTTCGAGCGCATGGACCTGGGCGAGCATGAGCTGGGCCTGCGTTTCGAGGACGGTCGGCTGGTCGAGCTGCTGGCACCGGACAGCCGTCGCCTGTACTGGAAGGGCCAGGCCCGGCAGACCCTGGAGCGAGTCGACCTGAGTGGCGGACGGCGCGTTGCGCCTGCATTGCTCGCACGCTTGAACCGTCCGGGCATGGCCGGCCTTGAGCATGTGTTGCTGGTCAGCGTGCCGGCGTTCCATGTCGGCGTGCTGAAGATCGACGGCGCCGTGTTCGACTTGCTCGAAGCCGGGCAGTATGGCTTCTGGCGCTGCGGTAGCCAGGTAACGGTGGAAAACGTCGACACCCGTGTGCAGGCACTGGAGGTCGGCGGCCAGGAAATCCTTACCCGCGACAAGGTGAACCTGCGTCTGAACCTGGTCGCCAACTGGCGCTACGCCGACGTGCTGATGGCCCATGCACGCTTCAGCAAACCGGTGGAGCACCTGTACCGTGAACTGCAATTCGGTCTGCGCGCCGCCGTGGGGACTCGGACCCTGGATGAGTTGCTGGAAGACAAGCAGTTCATCGACGACAGCATCAGCCGCCACCTGCAGACGCAACTGCCGGGCAGCGGTCTGGAAATCAGCAGCCTCGGGGTGCGCGACATCATCCTGCCGGGCGAGATGAAGACCCTGCTGGCGCAAGTAGTGGAGGCGGAAAAGGCGGCGCAGGCCAACGTGATTCGTCGCCGTGAGGAAACCCAGGCGACGCGCTCGCTGCTCAACACCGCCAAGGTGATGGAAGGTAGCCCGACGGCCCTGCGCCTGAAGGAGCTGGAAACCCTGGAGCGGGTGGCCGAACGCATCGACCGGATCTCGGTATTCGGTGGTCTGGATCAGGTATTGAATGGCTTGGTCAGCCTCAAGGCAGGCTGATCGAACACGAGGAACAAGGACATGAACCTGTTGGAAGTGGCCGGCGGCAAGCCGATCAAACTGTGGACCGATGGCGTGCCGGTCGAGGACGACGCGCGTCGGCAACTGATGAACACCGCACGCATGCCGTTCATCTTCAAGCACCTTGCGGTGATGCCGGACGTGCACCTGGGCAAGGGTTCGACCATCGGCAGTGTGATCCCCACCGTGGGTGCGATCATCCCGGCAGCGGTTGGCGTGGACATCGGTTGCGGCATGATCGCCGCACGCACCTCGCTGCACGCGCGCGACCTGCCGGACAACTTGCATGGCCTGCGCAGTGCCATCGAGAAGGCCGTGCCCCATGGCAAGACGTTCGGTCGTCGTGACCAGGGCGCCTGGGGCGAAGTGCCGAGCCAGGCCGACCAGACCTGGGGCCGCCTGGCTGGACGTTTCAAGGTGATCACCGACAAGCATCCGCAACTGGAGAAGACCAACAACCGCAGCCACCTCGGCACCCTGGGCGGCGGTAACCACTTCATCGAAGTCTGCCTGGACGAGGCCGACCGGGTCTGGTTCATGCTGCACAGCGGTTCGCGTGGGGTGGGCAATGCCATCGGTAACCTGTTCATCGAGCTGGCCCAGGCCGACATGCGTCAGCACCTGGCCAACTTGCCGGACAAGGACCTGGCCTATTTCGAGGAAGGTAGCCGGCATTTCGCCGACTATGTCGAGGCGGTGGAGTGGGCGCAGGACTTTGCCCGGCAAAATCGCGAACTGATGATGCAGGCGGTGGTGGCAGCGACCCGCAGGGTGCTGGGCAGGCCTTTCGAGGCCAGCCTGGAGGCGGTCAACTGCCATCACAACTATGTGCAGCGTGAGCAACACTTCGGGCGCGAAGTGCTGGTGACCCGCAAGGGCGCGGTATCGGCGCAGAAGGGTGAGCTGGGCATCATTCCCGGCTCCATGGGCGCGAAGAGCTTCATCGTCCGTGGGTTGGGCAATGAAGAGGCTTTTTGCTCGTGCAGCCACGGTGCAGGGCGGGTGATGAGCCGGACCAAGGCCAAGAACCTGTTCACCGTCGAGGACCAGCAGCGTGCCACGGCCCATGTGGAGTGCCGCAAGGACAAGAGTGTGATCGACGAGATTCCGATGGCCTACAAGGATATCGATGCGGTCATGCATGCCCAGCGCGAGCTGGTGGAGGTTGTGCACACCCTGCGTCAGGTGGTGTGTGTGAAAGGTTGAAGCGGCGCCAGCGGCGCCCTGACAAGGAGTGAAGAGATGTACCAGGACGACCCACATCCACTGTCCGACGCCATGCGCATGCGGGTGCTCGAAGAACTTCAGCGCATCGAGCGCGAGCATGACGTGACTGTGCTGTACGCCTGCGAGTCCGGCAGCCGCGCCTGGGGCTTCGCCTCGCCGGACAGTGACTACGGCGTGCGTTTCGTCTATGTGCAGCGTGCCGAGTGGTACCTGCGCGTGGAGGAACCGCGCGATGTGATCGAGCGACCCCTGAGCGATGAGCTGGACGTCAGTGGCTGGGAGTTGCGCAAGGCATTGCGTTTGCTGCGAGGTGCCAATCCGAGCCTGCTCGAGTGGCTGGGCTCGCCGTTGGTGTACCGGGCCGACGAGCAGGCCCGTGAGCAACTGGGCGCGCTGGCTCGTGCGTTCTATTCGCCACGCGCTGTGCGCCATCACTACCTGTCGATGGCCCGCAAGAACCTGCGCGGCTATCTGTCGGGTGACACGGTGCGGCTGAAGAAGTACCTCTACGTGATCCGCCCGTTGCTGGCGGTGCGCTGGATCGACCAGGGCCTGGGTATGCCTCCGACTGCGTTCACGGCACTGCTCGAGCGAACCGTCGATGAGGCGGATGTGCGCCAGGCGATCGATCAGTTGCTCGAGCGCAAGCGCCGGGCGGGCGAGACGCAGCACGGGCCGCGGGATGACGTGCTGCACCGGTTCATCGAGGCCGAGCTGGCGCGGGCCGACACGGTCGAGGTGGCGCGTGGCGAGCGCAGCGACACTGGAGTGCTGGATCGCTTTCTGCTGGAGACGGTCGGGCGGTTTCAGGCGCAGTACGGTTGAGCCTGTGATTTCGAGGCTGGCGCAGCATCTGGGCTGCCCCACAATCTGTGGGAGCGGGCTTGCCCGCGAAAAGGACACCGCGCTGCCTGGCACGGGCTCCGCCCGTGTTCGCGGGACAAGTCGGAGCGCCGAACCGCCGCTCCCACAGGGATTGGGCTGGTCTTTAGATTTTGAGCAAGACAGTTGCTACACGTGTCGGGTCGGGTTGTGGGTGCTCATTCCATACAGCGGCTCCCAGGCACGGATGCCGCTGTTGATGTTCACGCTGCGCTCCAGGCAAACCCGTTCGCCTGCAAAGCTCAGGCACACCCGATCGCGGAATGCCGAGCGCGGGTACACCCATTCCAGCTCCAGTCGATCTGCCGCCACCCAGCGCGCCGTCGCCAGCACCGGTGCATCGCGCAGTGCATAGCCATGGTGCAGTTGTGCCCCCGGCAACGAGCTGGTGCCCGCGACCCAATGATCGATCCCGGCTTCGATGCGCTCGCTGCCCGTCGCCTCTACCCACTCCATCACCAACCGCTCGCCGGCCTGCAACAGGTTCAGCGTTTCGATGCCATACGGATTGGCCTCGAGCGCAAAACTCATTCGTGCAGGTAGCGGCTGGGTCGGACGTGCGAGCGAGCGCAGTGGTTGCTCTTCGGCGAAACGCTGGAGCACCTCGCGTAGCCGTTCGTCACCTGCGGCCCCAGCCTGTTCACCGCGCAGCGCCGCGCTCAGATGACGATCGATGAAGGGCGTCACCTGCGCCGACTTCTCCATTGCGCCGAATACCGCCAGCGTGGCGCGCTCGCCGGGGATCACGGCGGCCATCTGGGCGAACACGCCCACGGCGCTGTAACCGTTCGCCGGTCGGTCGGTCCACCAGTGATAGCCATAGCGACTGCCCTCGCCACCCTGGGCGCGCGTTGCCGCCTCCACCCACGCCTGCGGCAGAACCTGCTCGCCGTTCCAGCGCCCGCCGTCACGGTGCAGCATGGCCAGCTTGAGGACATCCACAGGCCGCGCCGTCAGGCCGTTGCCGCCGGGGCTGATGCCTTCCGGGCTGATGTCCCAGTGCTGCGCCTCGAAGCCCAGCGGCTCGAGCAGGCGCGGCTTGAGGTAGTCATGCAGGGTGACGCCAGCAACCTGGGTCAGCACTGCGGAGAGCATGTAGCTGGCGGCGCTGGTGTAGACGAAGTCGGTGCCCGGCGCGCTGGTCAGCGGTATGCGGAAGAACTCCTCGACCCAACTGCCGTCGATGCCGCGCCAGATCGAGCCGGAGGTGTTGCCGCCGTGGCCGGTGCGCATGGTCAGCAGGTGCTCGACGGTGATTTGCGCGGCGCGTGGGTCGGTGGCGCCTGCCGCCGCTTGCGGGAAGAACTTCGCCAGAGGGTCGTCCAGGCGCAGCAGCCCTTCGTCGATGGCCAGGCCGATGGCGCAGGCGGTGAAGCTCTTGGTGATCGAGTGGGTCACCCGTGGGGTCAGCGAATCGTACGGCCAGCGCCAGGCGTCCACTACCAGCACGCCGTCGCGCTCGAGCATCACCCCGTGCAGTTCGAGCCCGGCCTGTTGCACCGCCTCGAGAAAGGCGGCGACCCCGAAGCCGTCGATGCCGACGCTGGAGGGCAGCCCACGGGGCAGGTCATGGGCGGCAGGCTGATCGGCGGTGATTGGCTGGGGCATGGGTATTCCTCATGATGCGGGGCGTTGTTCAGTCGGCGGTGCGCGGGTGGACCAATCGGCTGTAGGACACCAGCATGCCGATGAAGACCTGGGCCACGCTGGTCAGCGTCGCGTTCTTGCGGGTGATCAGGGCCACGTCGCGGTGGCTCAGGCGCTCCTCGATGGGGATCTTCACCAGCGAGGAGGAGAACAGTTTCAGCGACGGAATGATCGCCGGCTCGATGGTCAGGTAGTCGGTCTCGGCGACGATATGCAGGGTCTCGAGCAGCGATTCGGTGGTGATACCGATCTTCGGCATGCCCAGCCCGTGGGCGCGGAACAGCTCGATCAGGCGGCCCTCGGTGCCACCGACCAGGCCGTCGCGGCGCACGCTGATCCATTTGCACTGGGTCAGGTCGCGTACCGAGCGTGCATCACGCAGTGGGTGATCCTTGCGTGCGATCACCCCGGCGCGGGACGCGTGCAGGCGCTGGATGGACAGGTCGATTTCATCGACATGGGCGGGCAGGGCGCACAGGGCGAAGTCCAGGCGGCCTTCGCGCAGTTTCTCGATGAGGATCTTGGTCGAACCGCTGGTCACCTCGAGGCGGGTCTGCGGGTGCTGCGAGGTAAAGCTTTCGAACACCGGCACCAGCAGTTCGGCCAGCGGTTCGGAGGTGACGCCCAGGGCCACATGGCCCTGGGGTTCGACCAGTGCACGGACGTCAGCCACGGCGCGGTCGCAGTCCATCAGGATGGCGCGGGCATGAGCGATGAAGCGCTGGCCGGAGTCGCTGAGCCGGATGCCCTGGTTGGTGCGGTGCAGCAACGGGCCGCCGAGCTCGCGCTCCAGGGCCTGGACCGACTGGGTGAGGGTGCTTTGCGCGATGTTCAGTGCGCGGGCCGCAGCCCGGAAGCTGCCCATGTCGACCACGGAGCAGAAGGCGCGCAGGTGGGTCAGGGTCATTATTGTTCGAACTCCGCAGGGTGCGTGGGGGCCGTGCTTGATGGGGCCATGTTAGAGAGCGATCGAATTTGCCGTCAGTGCGCTTTTGCTGATCCCGATAGCTTTATTGGATCAGGTGTTTCTGGGCGAAGAGCCCGTTATGACCAGCGCAGCATGGCCTTTGCCGAAAGTTTTTGGCAGGGGTGCACGGCAAGTCTGCGATCAGCGTGATTGGCTATGCCACTCATGATCGGAATTTTTGTGCTTACGCAGCGACGCCACCTGAGACAGGATGCGCCAGGCATCGCTACCGGGCCTCGGGCGTACGTCACCCCAGAGCCACGGTCATAACAACAACAACGAGTTCCCGGATCGGGGCGCAACCTTTCACGACTCTGCCGCCGACTGCATTGGATCTCGAGCCCGAGGGGAATAACTTGAACAAGACTCTGATTCTGATGACTGGCCTGATGGCCTCCATCTGCGCCAACGCTCAGACACAAAACACCCTGAATGTCGCCCTCAACGCCGACATCCGCAGCACCCAGCCAGGCGTGAACCGCGACACCAACTCCGATGCGGTGGTGCTGCACCTGTTCGAAGGCCTGGTCGCCTTCCGCGAAGACGCAAGCGTCGGCCCGCTGCTGGCCAAGGAGGTCGTCACTTCCGACGACGGCCTGACCTACACCTTCAAGCTGCGCGACGGCGTCACCTTCCACAACGGCAAGCCGCTGACCTCCAAGGAAGTGCTGTGGACCTGGCAGCGCTACATGGACCCGGCCACCCAGTGGCGCTGTACCGCGTCGTTCGACGGCCACAGCGGCGCGAAGATCGTCGATATCAAGGCCCCTGACGCGCAGACCGTAGTCTTCACCCTCGACCAGCCCAACGCCCTGTTCCTGGCCAGCATGGCGCTGCCCGAGTGCGGTGGCAGCGGCATCATACACCCCGACTCGGTGGTCAATGGTGAGTGGACCACGCCGATCGGCACCGGCCCGTTCAAGCTGGCGACCTGGAAGCCGGGTCAATACGTCGACCTGGACCGTTTCGCCGAATACAAGGCGCGTGACGAGGCTGCCGATGGCTATACCGGCAACAAGTCGACCACCCTCGACCGCGTGCACATGACCATCATCCCGGATCCGGCCGCCGCCAAGGCTGCGCTGCTGTCGCGCAACGTCGACATGCTCAACGACGTCAGTGCCCTGGAAGCCAAGGAGCTCGAGGCGCTGCCTGGCGTGCGTATCTCGGCGAGCACCACCATGTCGACCAGCGCCGTGCTGTTCCAGACCAAGGACCCGCTGTTTTCCGACGTGCGCATGCGCCAGGCATTGGCCCACGCGCTGGACACCAGCACCATCGTCACCGCGCTGACCGAAGGCCGCTCCAAGCCCAACCCTTCGATGGTCGCCTTGGGCAGCCGTTACCACACCGCGGCGCAGGACAAGGGCTGGGGCTATTCGCCCGAAGAAAGCAAACGGCTGCTCAAGGAGGCCGGCTACAAAGGCCAGCCGATCCAGCTGATCACCAACAAGCGCTACCCGAACATGTTCGACATCGCCGTCTATGTGCAGGCCATGGCCAGCCAGGTCGGCCTGAACATCCAGTTGCAGACCATGGAATGGGGCACCCAGCTCGAGCGCTACCAGAGCGGTAACTACCAGGTGATGGTTTCCACCTATTCCGAGCGCCTGGACCCGGCGCTGAACTACGACGCTGCCGCCGGCGACAAGAGCAAGGAGCCGCGCAAGGTCTGGGATGACGCCAAGGCCCGCGAACTGATCGCCGAAGCCCGCCGCGAAGGCGAGCCGGCCAAGCGCCAGGCGCTGTTCGACGAGCTGCACAAGGACATGCTGCGCGACCTGCCGCTGATCCCGCTGTACAACGGCAATGCCATCACCGTGACCCGCGAGTATGTGCAGGGCCAGCGCCCATGGCCGGTGTCCAAGCCGCGCCTGTAGATGATCAGCCTCGATAACCAGGGGAAGAGCTGACATGTTTCGGTACATCCTTCAGCGGCTGGGCATGGCGATCCCGACCCTG
The DNA here is from genome assembly GCF_016624805.1 of Pseudomonas sp. S44. Lineage (NCBI taxonomy): Bacteria > Pseudomonadati > Pseudomonadota > Gammaproteobacteria > Pseudomonadales > Pseudomonadaceae > Pseudomonas > Pseudomonas sp. S44. The sequence goes on along the minus strand of NZ_JACVTY010000045.1, from coordinate 28,297 downwards.
CTGCTGATCGCGGTAGCGGTGTTCACCATCATTCGGCTGATTCCGGGCGATCCGGCACTGCTGATGCTCGGTGACATGGCCGACGAACAGAGCCTGGCGAGCACTCGCCAGGCCCTGGGGCTCGACCAGCCGATGGCGGTGCAATTCGTGATCTGGTTCAAGGCCGTGCTCAGTGGCGACCTGGGCCATTCCATCACCACCCGCGAAGCGGTACTGCCGATGATGCTCGAGCGCTTCGGCGTCAGCTCCAGCATCGTGCTGATCGCCGTGCTGCTCGCCAGCCTGATCGCGGTGCCCGCCGGCATGCTGGCGGCCTGGAAACAGAACGGTTCGCTTGACCTGTCGGTGGTGGCGGTGGCCACCCTGCTGCTGTCGATCCCGTCGTTCTGGCTGGGCCTGCTGCTGCTCTATGGTTTCGGCATCAAGCTGGGCTGGTTGCCGATCGTGGGCTACGTGAGTTTCGACCAGGACGCCTGGCAGTCGATGCGCTACATGATCCTGCCGGTGGCGACCCTGACCCTGGTGGAGATCGGTGCGATCACCCGCATGGCCCGGGCCAACGCCATCGAGGTGCTGCGCCTGGAATACATCACCCATGCCCGGGCCAAGGGCCTGTCGGAAAGCGCAGTGCTGTGGAAGCACGCCCTGCGCAACGCCTTCGCCCCGACCATGACCCTGATCGGGCTGATCCTGGGCAACCTGCTGGGCGGTATCGCGGTGCTGGAAACGGTGTTCACCTTGCCTGGCATCGGGCGCCTGATGGTCGATGCGATCTTCGGTCGCGACTACCCGGTGCTGCAGGGCTGCCTGTTGCTGGTCACCTTCATCTTCGTACTGGTCAACCTGCTGGTGGACCTGCTGTACCCACTGTTCGACCCAAGGGTGAAGCTATGAGCAAGCCTCAGACTCCGACCCTGTCCCCTGCGGACATGTCATCCACGCCGGCCCCGCGCGCTCGTCGCCGTCGGCCGCTGCAACTGAACGCGCTGGTCGGCCTGACCCTGCTGGCGATCCTGACCCTGGTGGCCTTGCTCGGCTTGGTCTGGACGCCCCACGACCCGGTGCGCCTGGACCTGTTGACGCGCCTGCAGCCACCTTCGGCCGCGCACTGGCTGGGCACCGACGAATACGGCCGCGATGTGCTCAGCCGCCTGATGGTCGGCGCACACACCAGCCTGTGGGTGAGCCTGCTGACGGTGATCGTCGCGGTGACCTGCGGCACCATTCTCGGTTTGCTCGCCGGCTACCTGCGCGGCAACGTCGACCGGGTGCTGATGATGATCAACGACACCCTGCTGGCCTTCCCGGGGATTCTCATGGCGCTGGCGCTGATGGCGATCATCGGCCCGAGCCAGTACGGCATCATCCTGGCCCTGAGCATCGCCTACACGCCGTCGGTGGTGCGTGTGGTGCGCAGCAGCGTGCTGTCGTTGCGCGAGCGCGAGTTCGTCGAGGCCTCGCGGGTGATCGGCAACTCCGAGCTGTACACCATGCTGCGCCATGTCGCGCCCAATTGCGTGGCGCCGGTGTGTGTGATCGCCACCAGCATGTTCGGCTGGACCATCCTCGCCGAAAGCTCGCTGAGCTTCCTCGGCCTGGGCGTGCCGCCACCCGCTGCGACCTGGGGCAACATGCTTGCCGCCAGCCGTCCCTTCATTGCCTCCGCGGGCTGGCTGGGGCTGTTCCCCGGCATGTGCATTGCCCTTTCGCTGTTGGCCTTCAACCTTGCCGGCGACGCCCTGCGCGACCGCCTCGATCCGCGCATGAGGACGCTGCAATGAGCCAGACCCAACCCTTGCTGGCCGTCGAGGGCCTGAAGATCCGCGCTGGTGTCGATGGCCCGGTGGTGGTCGATGACCTGGCGTTCGACATCGCCCCGGGCCAGATCGTGGCGCTGGTGGGCGAGTCCGGCAGCGGCAAGACCATGGCCGCGCGTGCCGCCATCGGCCTGTTGCCGCCGCCGATGCGGGTATGCGGTGGCAGCGTCCGCTTCCAGGGCCAGGACCTGGGCAGCCTGAGCCCGCAAGCCCTGCGCGAGATTCGCGGGGCGAAGATCGGCATGGTGTTCCAGGAACCCATGGTGTCGCTCAACCCGGCACTTCGCATCGGCGAGCAGATGGCCGAAGGCATGCGCCTGCACACCGAGTTCGACGAGCAGACCATTCGCCAGAAATGCCTGCAGATGCTCGGCGACATCGGCATCCGCGACGCCGAGCGCTGCCTGCAGGCCTACCCGCACGAGTTTTCTGGCGGCATGCGCCAGCGCATCATGCTCGCCTCGGTCATGCTGCTGCGCCCGGCGCTGCTGATTGCCGACGAGCCGACCACTGCGCTCGACTGCCTGGCCCAGCTCGATGTGCTCAAGCTGATGCTCGAGCTGACCGCCAAGCAGGGCACCGCGGTGCTGTTCATCAGCCACGACCTGTCGCTGGTCGCACGCTATGCACACAAGGTGGTGGTGATGCGCAATGGCAAGGAGGTCGAGCAGGGCCCGATCGACCAGGTACTGCTCAACCCCCGTGCCGAGTACACCCGTCAGTTGCTCGAAGCGCTGCCCAGCCGTGGTGAGTTGCCGCCACTGCCGCAGGCCAACGCGCCGCTGTTGCAGATCGATGGCGTGCAGATCGCCTATCCCGGCCCGCGCCGGATGTGGCGCAAGAGCGAGGCGCGGCGCGTGGTGCATGGCGCCAACCTGCACATCGCGCCGGGCGAGACGCTGGCGCTGGTGGGCGGCAGTGGCTCGGGCAAGACTACCCTGGGGCGGGCCATCGTCGGGCTGGTCAAGCCCAGCGCTGGCGAGATCCGTTTCCAGGGCCACGACATTGCCCAGGCGGCCAATCGCAGCCATCGCCTGCAATGCCAGATGATCTTCCAGGACCCGTTCTCCTCGCTTAACCCGCGCATGAGCATTGGCCAGATTCTCGCCGAGCCGCTGCGCCATGTGCCGGACATGAGCCCGGCCCAGCGTCGCGCACGGGTGTTGGCGACGCTGAACGACATCAACCTGCCGGAGCGCCTGATCGACCGCTTGCCGCACGAGCTGTCCGGCGGCCAGCGCCAGCGTGTGGCGATTGGCCGGGCGCTGGTGCGCAGGCCCAGCCTGGTGGTGGCCGACGAGCCGATCTCGGCGTTGGACATGACTGTGCAGAAGCAGATCCTCGAGCTGTTCGAGCGCCTGCAGAAGCAGTACGGATTCGCCTGCCTGTTCATCTCCCACGACCTGGCAGCGGTGGAGCGCATCGCTCACCGGGTCGCGGTGATGTGCCAGGGCGATGTGGTGGAAATCGGGCCGCGCGACGAGATCTTCGATCGCCCTCAGCATGCCTATACCCGGCAATTGCTGGCAGCGTCGTGCCCGTTGGAGAAGCTCGAAGGTGGCGGTTTCAGGCTGCGCCAGACGCCTGCGACGAGCTGATCCACAAACCTTGATTCACCTTCCTCGGATGGCGCCAACCCCCGGTTGAGCGCCCAGGGGGAAGTCATGCCTTCAAAACATCCAACAACGAAAAAAGCAAGAAGGTGGGGAGCACAGACATGAACCGAGATTTCAAGACAATCCTGATGGGCGCGAGCGTCGTCACGGTCCTTCCGGGGGCGGCCATGGCCGACTTCTTCAAGGACTCCAGCGCCAACCTGGATACCAAGAACTACTACTTCAACCGCGACTACCGCGAGGCCTCCAAGCAGTCCAAGCGTGACGAATGGGCGCAGGGTTTCACCTTCAACTTCATCTCCGGCTACACCCCAGGCACCGTCGGCTTCGGCCTGGATGTCACCGGCATGCTGGGCGTGAAGCTGGACTCCAGCCCCGACCGTTCCGGCACCGGCCTGCTGCCCAAGGGCAGTGACGGACGTGCCGCCGACGAGTACTCCAAGCTCGGCGTGGCCGGCAAGGTGCGCATCAGCAAGACCGAGCTGCGCGTCGGCGAGCAGGTGCCCAAGCTGCCGGTATTGCAGCCCAACACCAGCCGCCTGTTCCCGCAGACCTTCCAGGGCGCGACCGTCAGCTCCAAGGACATTTCCAACCTGACCCTGGGCCTGGGCCAGTTCGACCGCATGCGTGACCGCGAGTCGACCGACCGTGAAACCATGAGCATGACCGCCCAGAACGGCGCCTACAAAGCCGCCACCAGCAATCAGTTCCGCTACGCGGGCGGTGACTACAACCTGCTGCCGGACCTGCAGCTGAGCTACTACTACGGCGAGCTCGAGCGCCTCTACCAGCAGCACTTCTTCGGCCTCAAGCATGCCTTCAAGTTCGGCCCCGGCACCGTGCGCAGCGAGTTGCGCTACTGGGATGCCGACAAGGACGGCGCAGGCCTGGCCGGCAAGGTCGACAACCGCGCGCTGAGCACCCGCTTCAGCTACGAGTGGGCGGGCCACAACTTCGGCGTGGGCTACCAGAAGCAGTACGGCGACACCCCGTTCCCGTATGTCGATGGCGCCAACACCTACCTGTTCACCGAGTATCAATTGGTCAACTTCTCGCAGACCAACGAGCGTGCCTGGCATGCCCGCTACGAGTACGACTTCGCCGCCCTCGGCGTGCCGGGCCTGACCTTCGGCATGCGTTACGCCCAGGGCTGGGGGATCGAAACCACCAAGCTGGTCGGCGAGCAGGGCCGTGAGTGGGAGCGCGACCTGGATATCGGCTACGTGGTGCAGTCCGGCTTGGTCAAGGGCTTGTCCTTGCGCTGGCGCAACGCCCAGCTCAACTCCAGCTATGCCAACGACATCAACGAGAACCGCTTCATCGTGGGGTACACCTGGGCGCTCTGGTAGCGCCGGGTTTCCTGCGGGAGGTGGCTTGCCTTCTGCTTCATGAACGACGCCGCCCGCGGCCATGGAATTCTGTATGAAACGAATCGCACATCCACTGCTCACTGCCACCCACGGCACCCAACGCGAGATCGTCAGCGAGCACTTTGGGCCGGACGTCTACACCAGGAAGGTGTACATCCAGGCCTGCCTGCACGCCGACGAAACGCCGGCGATGCTGGTCGCCACCGACCTGCGCCAGCGCCTGCTGGCGCTGGAGGCGGCTGGCCGGCTGACGGCACAGATCGTCCTGGTGCCGGTGGCCAACCCGGCAGGGCTCGCCCAGTTCGTCATGGGCGCGCCGAGCGGACGTTTCGAACTGGCCAGCGGGCGCAACTACAACCGTGATTTTCCCTTCCCGCTCGAGGCGATCCTGCAGCGGGTGGAAGGGGAACTCACCGACGATGCCCAGCACAACCTCAAGGCTGTGCGCGCCGCCTGGCAGCAAAGCCTGGAGGCGATCGCCCCGCGCGATGAAATGGCGTCGCTGCAGCGTCGGCTGATGCTGCTGGCACACGATGCCGACCTGGTCCTGGACCTGCACTGCTCGCGTGAGGCGGTGATGCACCTGTACACCTCCGAATGGAGCTGGGAGCAGGTCGAGCCGCTGGCCCGCTACATTGGCACGAAGGCTTCGCTGCTGTCGGTGGACTCCCAGGCGCTGTCGTTCGACGAGGCGCTGAGCCTGATCTGGTGGCGCCTGCGCGAGCGTCTGCAAGGCGCCTACCCGATCCCGCTGGGCAATGCCTGCGTGACCGTCGAGCACCGTGGCCAGCGCGACGTCGATAGCGCCCTGGCGCAACAGGATGCCAGCGCGATCATCGACTACCTGTGCCATGCCGGCTTCATCAGCGGCGAGCCGGCAGCGCTGCCGGAACTGCTGTGGCCGGGCACCCCGCTGGCTGGCAGCGAGCAGTTCATCGCCCCGGTCGGTGGCGTGCTGGTGCACCGCGTTGCCCTGGGCACCCAGGTACAGCCGGGCGAACCGATGTTCGACCTGATCGACCCGCTCAGCGGCGAGGTGACCACGGTCCGCAGCGCCACCGCTGGCGTGTTGTACATGCGCCGCGACGTGCGCTTCGTGCGCCCTGGCGATCCGCTGGGACGCGTCACCGGCACCACCCCCATTCGCACCGGCAAGCTGCTCAGCGCCTGATCAGGAGTTTTCATGAACATCACCCGTATCATCGACCGTGAACAGCGCTTCGGCGCCAACAATTACTCGCCGCTGCCGGTGGCCATCAGCCGTGCCCAGGGTGTCTGGGTCGAGGACTGCGACGGCAAGCGCTACCTGGACATGATGTCGGCCTACTCGGCGGTCAGCCATGGCCACGCCCACCCGCGCATCGTCGCTGCCGCCATCGCCCAGTTGCAGAAGGTCAGCGTGGTATCGCGAGCCTTCCACTCCGAAACCCTCGGTCACTTCCTCGAAGCCCTGTGCGAGATCGCCGGCTTCGAGGCCGCCTTGCCGATGAACAGCGGTGCCGAGGCGGTGGAGACCGCGATCAAGGCTGCGCGTCGCTGGGGTTATCGGGTCAAGGGCATCGCCCGTGACAAGGCGCGAATCGTCACCGCCACCGACAACTTCCATGGTCGCACCACTACCATCGTCGGGTTCTCCACCGAGCCGCAGTACAAGGATGGCTTCGGCCCGTTCAGCGACGGTTTCGACACGGCGACCTTCGGCGATATCGATAGCTTCCGTGCAGCCATCGGTCCGGATACCTGCGCCGTGCTGATCGAGCCGATCCAGGGCGAGGCCGGCATTCGCGTGCCGCCACAGGGCTTCCTGCGTCAGTTGCGCGAGCTGTGCGACGCCACCAACACCCTGCTGATTCTTGACGAGATCCAGTCCGGCCTTGGGCGTACCGGCAAGACCTTCGCCTTCGAGCACGAGGGCATTCGCCCGGATGGCCTGATCGTCGGCAAGGCGCTGGGCGGCGGGATCCTGCCGGTCTCGGCGTTCATCGCCGACCATGCGCTGATGGACCTGTTCGATGCTGGCAGCCATGGTTCGACCTTCGGCGGCAATCCGCTGGCGGCAGCGGTAGGCCTGGAGGCGCTGCGCGTGCTGGAAGACGAGCAACTGGCGCACAACAGTGCCGAGCTTGGCGCCTACCTGCAACAGCGCTTGCGTGAGATGGCCGTCCCGTTCGTGCGTGATATCCGTGGCCGTGGGCTGTGGGTCGGGATCGAGCTGGATCGCCCTGCGCGGCCATACTGCGAGGCACTGATGGCGCTGGGCGTGCTGGCCAAGGAAACCCACGAGACCGTGCTGCGCATCGCGCCGCCGCTGTGCATCAGCCGCGACGAGTTGGACTGGGGGCTGGAGCGCATCCAGCAGGTCCTGCTGGGCTGAGGTATCGACCCTGTCGCGGGGGCCTCCGTCCTTTGTGGGTGCGACGGTTCGGCGCCCCGACTTGTCCGCAAAGAGGCCCGCTCAGGCAAGCACATTGTCCAGGGTGCTGCCATCGCGGCTCAGCGCCGCCAGCACCACCGCGGTGGCAGCGGTACGGGTTTCCACCCCCAGCTTGATGTACACATGCTCCAGGTGCTTGTTCACGGTGCGTGGGCTCAGGTCGAGGATGGTACCGATGTCGCGGTTGGTCTTGCCGCAGGCCACCCAGCGCAGCACCTCGACTTCGCGTCCGGTCAACTGGAAACGCGCCGACAGCAACCGGCTGGCCGGCGCATCGTCCAGGCTCAGGGTCGCAGGCTGCGAGGCTGCGCGTGCCGACAGCAACGAGCGAGAGGTGCGCAGATGGGCGGCAACACGGGCCAATACTTCGTCGATGCGGATCGGCTTGGTCACGTAGTCGCTGCCACCGACTTCGAAGCCTTGCACCACATGTGCGCTTTCGGTGAGGGCGGTCATGAACAGCACCGGGATGTCGCTGCTGGCGGGCTGCGCCTTGATGCGCCGGCAGGTCTCGAAACCGTCCAGGCCCGGCATCATCGCATCGAGCAGGATCAGGTCAGGGCGTCGGCGTTCGATGCGGTTCAGTGCGCTCAGGCCATCGAGGGCGACCAGCACCATGTGTCCGGCGTCGTTGAGGGCGTCGGACAACAGCGCGAGGTTGTCCGGGGTGTCGTCTACGATCAGCACGACGCCAGGTTCAGGGGCGGTGGTCAGCGCATTCATCTTCGGCCTCCTTGAGGGTGCGGGTGAGTTCGTCCAGGCGAAATTGCCGCAGCAGCGGGCGTAGCGTGTCGAGGAAGGCTGCCGTCTCGGGCGCCTCGGCCTGGATTGCATCGAGCCGGGCCTTGATGCCATGCACATGGCCGATGGCGCTGAGCTCGCCCAGGGCCACCAGCTCGGCGTAGGCCGGCAGCACGCGTTGCGTGCAGGCGCCTGTGGCCTGGCGGCGGCGCCACTGCAGGCCGAGCTGGCGCTGGATGCGCTCGAGCAGGTCGGGGGTGCGTACGGGCTTTGCCAGGTAGTCGTTGCAGGTGCTGGCCAGGGCGCGCTCGTCGTTGAGGGCATTGGCCGAGATGACGATGATCGGAGCCTTGGACAAGGCGTTGCGACGGATCAGCCGACTGGTGTCCCAGCCATCCATGCCGGGCATCGACAGGTCCATGAGGATCAGGTCCGGGCCGAGCAGGGCAACCTGGCGGATCGCTTCATGGCCATTACTGGCCTGCACCACCTCGAACCCCAGCGGCGTGAGCATGCCGCTGAGCACCTTGCGGTGGTCGACGTGGTCGTCCACTACCAGCACGCGCTGCGGGGGGCCGTCGTAGCCGATGATGTCGTGGGCCACGTGCACCACCGCCTGCGGTGCGCGCACCTGGGGCAGATACAGGCGCACCTGGAAGCAGGTGCCTTTGTCCCGCTCGCTGCGCACCTGCAGTTCGCCGCCCATCAGCGAGGTGAGCATGCGGGTGATGGTCAGGCCCAGGCCAACCCCCTTGTCCTGGCGCATCAGGTCGCCGCGCTCGAATGGCTGGAAGAGTCGCTCGAGCTGGCCAGGGTCGATGCCGATGCCGGTGTCGATGATTTCGAAGGTCGCAGTTTCGCGCAGGTAGCCCACACGCAGACGCACTTCACCGCTGTCGGTGAAGTTGACCGCATTGCCGAGCAGGTTGATGAGGATTTGCCGCACTCGTTTCTCGTCGCCGCGTACCACCGTCGGTAGCGCACCGAGCGGCTCCAGGTGAAAGCGCAGGCCTTTGTCGCGTGCTTGCGGGGTGAACATCAGCTCCAGGTCGTGGAGCAGTTCGGGGAAGGGGATCTCGGTCTGCTCCAGGCGCAGCTTGCCGGCCTCGATCTTGGCCACGTCGAGCAGGCCGTCGATCAGCGACAACAGGTGCGAGCCGCTGCGCAGGATGGTCGCCAGAGCATCCTGGTGCTGGGCCGGCATGGCCGCGTCACGCTGCAGGACCTGGGTGAAACCGAGGATGCTGTTGAGCGGCGTGCGCAGCTCGTGGGACAACCCGGTGATGTAGCGGCTCTTGGCCGCGTTGGCGGCCTCGGAGGCTTCCTTGGCGTCCTGCAGGGCCTGGTCGGTGACCCGGTGCGCGGCGATCTCCTGCATCAGCAATTGGGTCTGGCGGTTCGACTCTTCCTGGGCCACGTGGCGGCTCTCGCGGGTCAGCACGGTCCACCAGGCGAGGATCGCCGCCAGCACCGACAGCACCAGAAAGGCCTTGAAGAACGCTTGCTGCAGGGTGGCCTGGGCCGAGACGGGCAGGGCCTGCGAGGCCTGGCCGTAGATCAGTGCCAGGGCGCCGCTGAGCAGCAGGATCAACACCAGCAGCAGGCCGAGATAGTGCATCAGGCGTGTGTGCAGGCGCGGCAGTTCGGTGTTGGGCAGCAGCCAGCGCAGCAGGCTCTCGAACTGTGCCGACAGCCGTGCCTGTGGAGGTTTGCAGCGGTCGCCACAACGGGCGTCCAGCGAACAGCACAGCGAGCAGATCGGCGTGGCGTAGGCTGGGCAGAACGCCAGGTCGGCGCTTTCGAACGGGTTGCTGCACAGGCCGCAGGTGACCTGGGTGAGCGGTGTCAGGGGCTGCAACTGCAGCGGGTCGCTGCTGCGGGCGATGTAGTAGCGGCTGCGGGTGAGCACCGCCAGCACGGGGGTCGCCAGCAGCGCCGTGGCCAGGGCGATGAGCGGCGGTGCGGCCTGGGCCAGGGCGCCGAACAGGCCGACGTGGGCGAGCATGGACAGCAGTGAGGCAATCAGCATCGAACCGACGCCCACCGGGTTGATGTCGTACAGGTGCGCACGCTTGAACTCGATGTGTTTCGGTGACAGCCCCTGGGGTTTGTTGATCACCAGGTCGGCGACCACCGAGCCGATCCATGCCGTGGCGATGTTGGCGTAGAGCCCGAGTACCTGCTCGATGGCATCGAACACGCCCAGTTCCATCAGCATCAGGGCGATCGCCACGTTGAACACCAGCCATACCACGCGCCCAGGGTGGCTGTGGGTGACCCGGGCGAAGAAGTTCGACCAGGCCAGGGAGCCGGCGTAGGCGTTGGTCAGGTTGATCTTCATCTGCGAGACGAACACGAACAGCACCATCGCCCCCAGTGCCCACTCCGGTGAGGCGAACACGTAATGAAAGGCCACCAGGTACATCTGCGTGGGTTCGGCGGCGTGCTCGATGGGGATCTCGTGCTGCAGGGCAAGAAACGCCAGGAAGGCGCCGCCGGCCATCTTCAGGGCGCCGGGGACGATCCATCCGGGGCCGGCACACAGCAGTGCGGCCCACCAGCGCGTGCGGTTGGCCGCGGTCTTTTCGGGGAGAAAGCGCAGGTAGTCGACCTGCTCGCCGATCTGCGTCACCAGCGACAGCGCCACGGTACAGGCGGCGCAGAACGCCAGCAGATTGAAATCGCCGCCGCTGGCGCTACGGCCCTGGAAGCTGGTCCAGTCGCTGAAGGCCTGGGGGTTTTTCAGCAGTACGAACAGGTAGGGCAGCACCAGCAGCACCAGCCACAGGGGCTGAGTCCACAGTTGCAGGCGGCTGATCAGGGTCACGCCATAGGCGACCAGCGGAATCACCAGCAGTGAGCAGATGACATAGGCGAAGGCCAGCGGGATGTGGAAGTACATCTCCAGGGCCAGTGCCATGATCGCCGCTTCCAGGGCGAAGAACAGGAAGGTGAAGCTGGCATAGATCAGCGAGGTGATGGTCGAGCCGATGTAACCGAAGCCGGCGCCCCGGGTCAGAAGGTCCATGTCCACACCGTAGCGGGCGGCGTAGTAGCTGATGGGCAGGCCGGTGAAGAAGATCACCAGGCTCGCCGCCAGGATCGCCCAGAAGGTGTTGGTGAAGCCATAGCTCAGCGCCAGTACCCCGCCGATCGCTTCCAGGGCCAGGAACGACACCGCGCCCAGGGCGGTGTTGGCGATGCGGGTTTCCGACCATTTGCGAAACGACTTGGGGGTGTAGCGCAGGGCGTAGTCCTCCATGGTCTCGTCGGCGACCCAGCGGTTGTAGTCGCGGCGGATCTTGGCGATGCGCTGGGTACCGGGGGCTGGCACGGTGAGGTGGCTCCTGCGGTGGTGGCGGTCCGTGCCTGGCGGGTGTGGTTGGGAGTCGAGCAAGTTTCATGCCCTGGGATTGTCGGGGCCGCGACCACAGGTACCCCGCAGGCTCCGAAATCAGCGGGGTACCTGTGGGAGCGGGTTTACCCGCGAAGAGGCCGCCACTGACTCACAAAGACAGTCGCCCCGGCATCCTGCCCCATGCTGGTGCAATTCACCCTACGTCAAATGACGTACGCCGCTACGTCAGGCTGCGTATACCTGTCGCTGTCGTGCAGCTCCATGCTGGTGCCACCACCGCATAGGAGTAGCAGCATGGAACCACGATTGATCCGCACCAAAGGTCTGTTGCCGCGCCGCCTGGCGCTGGGCGCCGCCGCGCTGTCGCTGCTGGCGGCGAGCGTGTTCAGCCAGGGCGCACTGGCCGACGAGGCCAACAGCACTGGCCTGGCCGTTACTGCCACCGAAGTCACGGTCGGTCAGTTGCATTCGGCCACCGGCACCATGGCGATTTCCGAAACCGGTTCGATCCAGGCCGAGCGCCTGGCCATCGACCAGATCAACGCCGCAGGCGGCGTGCTGGGTCGGCAGATCAAGGTGGTTCAGGAAGACGGCGCCTCCGATTGGCCGACCTTCGCCGAAAAAGCCAAGAAGCTGCTGGTCAACGACAAGGTCGCCACGGTGTTCGGCTGCTGGACCTCGGCCTCGCGCAAGGCCGTGCTGCCGATCTTCGAGAAAGAGAACGGCCTGCTGTACTACCCGACCTTCTACGAAGGCCTGGAACAGTCCAAGAACGTCATCTACACCGGCCAGGAGGCGACCCAGCAGATCCTCGCCAGCCTCGACTGGATCGCCAAGACCAAGGGCGCCAAGACCTTCTACCTGGTCGGTTCGGACTACATCTGGCCACGCACCTCGATGAAGATCGCGCGCAAGCACATCGAGAACGTGCTGCACGGCACGGTGGTCGGCGAGGACTACTACCCGCTGGGCAACACCCAGTTCGGCTCGCTGATCAACAAGGTCAAGCTGAAGAAGCCCGACGTGGTGTTCGCCGCCGTGGTCGGTGGCTCCAACGTGGCCTTCTACAAGCAACTCAACGCCGCCGGCGTGAACGCGGCCAAGCAGACCCTGCTGACCCTGTCGGTGACCGAGGACGAACTGCTGGGGATCGGCGGCGAGAACATGGCCGGTTTCTACGCCTCGATGAAGTACTTCCAGAGCCTCGACAACCCCAACAACAAAGCCTTCGTCGAGGCCTTCAAGGCCAAGTACGGCAAGGACGCGGTGATCGGCGACGTGACCCAGGCCGCCTACCTCGGCCCATGGCTGTGGAAGGCCGCGGTGGAGAAGGCCGGCAGCTTCGACGTCGACAAGGTGGTCGCCGCCTCGCCAGGCATCGAGCTCACCACAGCACCGGAAGGCTACGTGAAGGTGCACGAGAACCATCACCTGTGGAGCAAGACGCGCATCGGCGAAGTGCAGCCCAACGGCCAGTTCAAGGTGGTCTACGAGTCCGACCTGATCGAGCCGAACCCCTTCCCCAAGGGCTACCAGTAATCCCTCGGCCCTCGCCCTGGCATGCCGGGGCGCGGCGCTCCCATCCCACAGCAGGAGACCATCATCATGGAATGGCTATCGGAATTTGGTGCCATCGCGGCGATGCAGGGGTTCAACGGCCTGTCCGTGTTCTGCGTGCTGCTGTTGATGGCACTGGGGCTGGCGATCATCTTTGGCCAGATGGGGGTCATCAACATGGCCCACGGCGAGTTCCTGACCATCGGCGCCTACACCACCTACGTCTGCTCCAGCCTGACCAGCCACTTCGCCCCGGGCTTCCAGCCGTACTACTTTTTCTTCGCCATCGCCCTGTCGTTCCTGGTCGCCGGTGCCATCGGCTGGCTGGTGGAGTGGGCGATGATCAGCCGCTTGTACAAGCGCCCGCTCGATACGCTGCTGGCGACCTGGGGCCTGTCGCTGGTCATGCAGCAGACCTTCCGTTCGGTGTTCGGCGCCCGTGAGGTCAGTGCGACGCCGCCGGATTGGCTGATGGGCTCGTTCAACCTCACCGACGCCATCGAGATCCCGCGCAACGGCCTGTTCATGATCGCCCTGACCGTGTTGCTGACGGCGGCCATCTTCGTGCTGCTGTATCGCTCACGCTGGGGCCTGCATGTGCGCGCCACGGTGCAGAACCGCCTGATGAGCCGGGCGGTGGGCATCAACACGCGCAAGGTCGACCGCATGACGTTCGCCCTGGGTTGCGGGGTGGCCGGGGTGGCCGGCGCGGCCTTCACCACCATCGGCTCCACTGGCCCCACCTCGGGCGCGCAGTACATCGTCGACACCTTCCTGGTGGTGGTCTTCGGCGGCGCGCAGAGCCTGTTCGGGACCATGGCCTCGGCCTTCGTCATCGCCCAGACCCAATCGATCTCGGAGTTCTTCCTCAGCGGCTCGATGGCCAAGGTGCTGACCCTCTCCGGGGTGATCCTGATCCTGATGCTGCGCCCGCAAGGGTTGTTCTCCATCAAAGTGCGCAAGTAGAGGCGAGCCGATGAACGTTCTGGACAAGATGCTGGCAGGCAAGCCCAACCTGCTGGGCGTGGCGCTGCTGGCGCTGCTGATTTTCGTGGTGTTCCCGCTGACCCTGGACGCCTTCCGCCTGAACATGGTGGGCAAGTACCTGACCTATGCCTTCGTTGCCGTGGGCCTGGTGTTGTGCTGGGGCTACGGCGGCATCCTCAGCCTGGGGCAGGGGGTGTTCTTCGGCGTGGGCGGGTACTGCATGGCGATGTTTCTCAAGCTTGAAGCCTCCGACCCGGTCAGCACCAAGATCCAGACCACGCCGGGCATCCCCGACTTCATGGACTGGAACCAGCTCACCGAGCTGCCGCTGTTCTGGGTGCCGTTCAACAGCTTCGGTTTCACCCTGCTGGCGGTGATCCTGGTGCCGGTGCTGCTGGCCTTCGTGATTGGCATGGCGCTGTTCAAGCGGCGGGTGGGCGACGTGTACTTCTCCATCGTCACCCAGGCCATCGCGCTGATCCTCACCGTGCTGATCATCGGCCAGCAGGGCCTGACCGGTGGCGTCAACGGCATCACCGACCTCAAGACCCTGATGGGCTGGGACCTGCGTACCGACAGCGCCAAGCTGATCCTGTACTTCATCAACGCCGCGCTGCTGTTCGGCTGCATCTTCATTGGCCGCTTCGTGCTGAGGTCCAAGCTGGGCCGGCTGTTGATGGCGATGCGCGACAAGGAGGAGCGGGTCCGGTTCTCCGGTTACGACGTGGCGACCTTCAAGATCTTCGTGTTCTGCATCGCTGCGGCGTTCTCGGCCATTGGCGGGGCGATGTTCGCCCTGCAGGTCGGCTTCATGTCGCCCTCGTTCGTCGGCATCGTGCCCTCTATCGAGATGGTCATCTTCACCGCTGTCGGCGGGCGCATGTCACTGCTGGGCGCGGTGTATGGCGCGCTGCTGGTGAACTACGGCAAGACCTACTTTTCCGAGTCGCTCCCCGAGCTGTGGTTGTACCTGATGGGCGGGCTGTTCATCGCCGTGGTCATGTACTTCCCCAACGGCCTGGCCGGGCTGTGGGACAGCCACGGGCGCCAGGCCCTGGCACGTTGGCTGCGACGTACACCACGACCGGCACCTGTACCCGAGGCCGTGGCGCCGGCGAGCCGTCCTGGCACACCGAGCGTTGCACCTGCTTCCCTGGAGACCCAGCCATGAGCCCCATCGGTTTCGAGATGAAGAAGCCGGTCCTGGCCATCGAGGGCCTGACCGTATCCTTCGACGGCTTCAAGGCCGTGGACAACCTCAACCTGTACATCGACCGCAACGAGGTGCGCGTGGTGATCGGCCCCAACGGAGCCGGCAAGACCACGGTCCTCGATCTGATCTGCGGCAAGACCCGCGCCACCAGCGGCAGCATCCTGTTCGACGGCAAGGAGCTGACCCGCATGCGCGAGTTCAACATCGTGCGCGTCGGGGTCGGGCGCAAGTTCCAGAACCCGTCGATCTACGAAAACCTCACGGTGTTCGAGAACCTCGAGATGTCGTATCCGGCCGGGCGCAAGGTGTTCGGCGCGCTGTTCTTCAAGCGCAGTGCGGCGGTCGTGGCGCGGGTCGAGGAGGTGGCGCGGGAGATCTTTCTCGGTGACCTGCTCGAACAGCAGGCCGACCTGCTGTCCCACGGCCAGAAGCAATGGCTGGAGATCGGCATGCTGCTGATGCAGGACCCGGACCTGCTGATGCTCGACGAGCCGGTCGCCGGCATGAGCGTAGGCGAGCGGGTACAGACCGCCGAGCTGCTCAAGCGCATCAGCCAGGGCCGGTCGGTGCTGGTCATCGAGCACGACATGGAGTTCGTCAAGAGCATCGCGCACAAGGTCACCGTGCTGCACCAGGGCAAGGTCCTGGCCGAAGGCAGCATGGAGGCGGTGCAGAACAACCCGAAGGTCGTCGAAGTCTATCTGGGCCACTGAGGAAGCCGGCATGTTCAACGTCAAGCAACTGTCCTGTGGCTACGGCCAGAGCCAGATCCTCCACGACCTCGACCTGGCGGTGGCCAGGCGCGAAATCGTCGCCGTGATGGGGCGTAACGGCATGGGCAAGACTACGCTGTTCAAGAGCCTGATGGGGCTGCTGCCACAGTGGCGCGGCCAGGTCAGCGTCGATGGCCGGGAAGTCTCCGGCCTGGACACCCATGAACGGGTCGAGCACGGCATTGCCTACGTGCCCCAGGGACGGATGATCTTCCCCAGCATGACCGTGCTGGAAAACATCCAGACCGGTCTGCCTGCCTCGGCCAAGGGCCAGGTGCCCGAGGACCTCTATGCACTGTTTCCGGTGCTTCATGACATGCGCGCACGCAAGGGCGGCAACCTCTCCGGCGGACAACAGCAGCAGTTGGCGATTGCCCGTGCCCTGGCGACCAACCCCAAGGTGCTGCTGCTCGATGAACCGACCGAGGGCATCCAGCCGTCGATCATCAAGGACATCGCCCGCGCCCTGAAAGAGATCCGCGACCTGCGCGACCTGACCATCGTGGTCTCCGAGCAGGTGCTGTCGTTCACCCTCGAGATTGCCGACCGCTTTTTGGTGATCGAGAAGGGCCGCTTCGTGATCGAGGAGACCCGCGCCAACGTCGACGAAGCCACCATCAGCCGTTACCTCTCGGTGTAGCGGGCCTGCTACGTCATCCGACGTATTGGCCGATCCGCACCTGCGTTCAAGACTGTCAGCAATGCACTAAACCTTACTGTCCAGGAGCTTTGCCATGACCGATACCCTGATCAAAGTCGACCTCAACCAGCCCGCCACCGAAAACGAGCAGATCCACAACCGCTGGCACCCGGACATCCCCATGGCCTGCTGGGTCAAGCCGGGCGATGACTTCATCCTCGAGACCTACGACTGGACCGCCGGGGCGATCAAGAACAACGACGATGCCTCGGATGTGCGCGATGTCGACCTGTCGACCGTGCACTACCTGTCCGGCCCGGTGGGCGTGCAGGGCGCCGAGCCGGGTGACCTGCTGGTCGTCGACCTGCTCGACATCGGCGCCAAGGCCGATTCGATGTGGGGCTTCAATGGCTTCTTCTCGCGGCAGAACGGCGGCGGTTTCCTCACCGATCACTTCCCCAGCGCACAGAAGGCGATCTGGGATTTCAAGGGGATGTTCACCAGCTCCCGGCACATCCCTGGGGTGAATTTCGCCGGCCTGATCCACCCCGGGCTGATCGGTTGCCTGCCAGATCCGGTGATGCTCGCCGCCTGGAACCGCCGCGAGCAGGAACTGATCGACACCAACCCCACCCGCGTACCGCCGCTGGCCAACCCGCCGCTGGCCGCCACCGCGCACATGGGCAAGCTCAAGGGCCAGGCCCGTGACGATGCCGCCGCCACCGGCGCGCGCACCGTGCCGCCGCGCGAGCATGGCGGCAACTGCGATATCAAGGACCTGTCGCGGGGCTCGAAGATTTTCTTCCCGGTGTACGTCAAGGGTGCCGGGCTGTCGGTGGGCGACCTGCACTTCAGCCAGGGCGATGGCGAGATTACCTTCTGCGGCGCCATCGAGATGGCCGGCTGGGTGCACATGAAAGTCGAGCTGATCAAGGGCGGCATGGCCAAGTACGGCATCAGGAACCCGGTGTTCAAGCCCAGCCCGATTACCCCGAACTACAAGAACTACCTGATCTTCGAAGGCATCTCGGTGGATGAAAGCGGCCAGCAGCACTACCTGGACGTCAACGTCGCCTATCGCCAGGCTTGCCTGAACGCCATCAATTACCTGACCAAGTTCGGCTATTCCCCTGCCCAGGGCTACGCCTTGCTGGGCTCGGCGCCGGTGCAGGGGCACATCAGCGGCGTGGTGGACATCCCCAACGCCTGCGCCACCCTGTGGCTGCCGACCGAGATCTTCGATTTCGACATCAATCCCAGCGCCAGCGGCCCGACCAGGCACCTGGACGGCAGCGTCGATCTGCCGATCGCCCCGGACCTGTAAGGAGGCGCCGCCATGCCGACCTACGAATATGCCTGCCCCGAGTGCGGCACCTTCAGCATGCTGCGACCGATCGCCCAGCGCCACGAGCCGTGCCAGTGCCCGTATTGCGGCACGGCCGCCGGCGGATTGCAGGTATCGGCGCCGGCACTGGCCACCCTGTCCGCCAGCCAGCGCCAGGCCATCGCCACCAACGAACGCAGCGCCCATGCGCCGCAGACCGTCGCCGAGTACCAGCAGCGGCGCCATCCGGCCGGCTGTGGTTGTTGTTCGCCAAGCAAGGCGGTGGAGCCGACCAAGGCCAACCCACTCGGCCTCAAGAGCAAGACCGGGCCGCGGCCCTGGATGATCAGCCACTGAACGAGGTTCGTTTTCATGCGCCACGGCGATATTTCCAGCAGCCCCGACACCGTCGGCGTTGCTGTCGTGAACTACAAGATGCCGCGCCTGCACAGCAAGGCCGAAGTCATCGATAACGCCCGCAAGATCGGCGAAATGATCAAGGGCATGAAGCAGGGGTTGCCTGGCATGGACCTGGTGGTCTTCCCCGAGTACAGCACCATGGGCATCCTCTATGACCACGACGAGATGATGGCCACTGCCGCGAGCATACCGGGCGAGGAAACTGCGATCTTCTCGGCGGCCTGCCGCGAGGCCAACACCTGGGGGGTGTTTTCCCTGACCGGCGAGCGTCACGAGGAACACCCGCACAAGGCGCCGTACAACACCCTGGTGCTGATCGACAACCAGGGGCAGATCGTCCAGCGCTATCGCAAGTGCATCCCCTGGTGCCCCATCGAGGGCTGGTACCCGGGCGATCGCACCTACGTCTGCGACGGCCCCAAGGGCATGAAGATCAGCCTGATCATCTGCGACGACGGCAACTACCCGGAGATCTGGCGCGATTGCGCGATGAAGGGCGCCGAACTGATCGTGCGCTGCCAGGGCTACATGTACCCGGCCAAGGAACAGCAGGTGCAGATGTCCAAGAGCATGGCCTGGGCCAACAACTGCTACGTCGCGGTGGCCAACGCCGCGGGGTTCGATGGCGTGTACTCGTACTTTGGCCATTCGGCGATCATCGGCTTCGATGGCCGTACCCTGGGGGAGTGTGGTGAGGAGGAGATGGGTATCCAGTACGCCCAGTTGTCGATCTCGCAGATCCGCGATGCGCGTGCCAACGACCAGTCGCAGAACCACCTGTTCAAGTTGCTGCACCGCGGCTACACCGGGGTGTTCGACTCTGGCGACGGCGACAAGGGCGTGGCCGACTGCCCCTTCGAGTTCTACCGCACCTGGGTACTGGATGCGCAGAAAGCCCAGGAGAATGTCGAGCGCATCACCCGGCGTACGGTCGGCGTAGCCGATTGCCCGGTGGGGCAGTTGCCCCACGAAGGCCAAGAACGCAGCGTGGGTTGAGGCATGTCGTCTCTGCAGGCGTGTGCGCCGGTCTCGCGTTTCGTGTTCGAGCCGCAGCAGGTGATGAGCCTGCTGCGCCAGCGCATCGTCGGGCAGGACGTGGCGCTGGCGGCCGTGGAGGCGCAGCTCAAGGTGCTCAAGGCCGACATCAGCGACCCTGGGCGCCCGCTCGGCGTGAACCTGTTCATGGGCCCGACCGGGGTCGGCAAGACCGAGATCGTGCGTCTGCTCGCCCAGGCCATCCATGGCCGCCCCGACGCGTTGTGTCGCATCGACATGCAGACCCTGGCCCAGGAGCATTACGCCGCGTCGTTGACCGGGGCGCCGCCGGGCTACGTGGGCAGCAAGGAAGGCATCAGCCTGTTCGACGAGACACTGATTGCCGGCAGCTACAGCCGCCCTGGCATCGTGTTGTTCGATGAATTGGAAAAAGCCAGCGACCAGGTGCTGCGCAGCCTGCTGGGCATCCTCGAAAGCGGCCGCCTGACCCTGGCGGGCGGCACCCGCACCCTGGACTTTCGCAACAGCCTGATTTTCATGACCAGCAACGTGGGGGCGCGTGAGGCCGGGCGGCGGATGCGTCGGGGATGGCGGCGATGGCTGGCGCTGTTCGGCGAGTCCGAGGCGCAGGTGCTCGAGCGCGCGCTGCACCAGCGATTCGAACCGGAGTTTCTCAATCGCATCGACCGCATCCTCATGTTCGAGCGCATCGAAGAGCGCTGGCTGGAAGCGTTGCTGGATATCGAGTTGGCCAGGCTGGCGCAGCGCCTGGGGCCTCAGCGCCGCGTGCAGTTGGACGAGTCGGCGCGGGCCTGGCTGATCGCTGGGCACGACGTACGTTTCGGGGCCAGGGCCCTTGGGCGACGCGTGCGGGTGATGCTGGAGCCGGCGATTGCCGACTGTCTGCTGGACGCTGACGGGAAAGGGGATATGAAGGTGACACTGCGCGGCGAACGGCTACTGGTCACGCGCTGCGCCTGAGCAGGGGCAGGGCCGTGGTAGCGAGCCCACCCGCGTAGCAGACAACGCGAAGGGCAAGGATTGCGCGCTGGATTTCGGGCAGTAAAAAGCCGGCTTGTGGCCGGCTCTCGGGGACGGGCTTGGCTAATTTTTGGTAAGCCGCAACCGCCTTAACAGGTTGGCCATCGAGGCCTGAAAAAGATGACAAACGGCCGTGTGGGGCGTCGTCAGGTGCTCTGGGATGCGGCTTTTGCCGACCCTCGGCTAAATGTGCCGCGTAGCATACTAGGGCTCGCCAGGGATGCCCAGCGAAAATTGGCACCGGGTGTTTCATACGGGCCGCTGACGGCTGAACCACGACCACCAGAATACCCAACCCAGTACCTGCATGCCCTGGGCGTGGCGTTGGGCCGGGGTGTAGCGCTCGACGGCGTAGTTGCGTCGGTCGTGGCTGTGCAGGCACAGCGTGCCGTTATGGTTCAGGCTGAGGCTGTGCACCCGCAACCGGCCCTCGTGCATCAGCGCGTAGGTCTGCCCGTCGACCACGCGGGTCAGGCTGCGGTCGATGGCCAGGGCGGCGCCAATGGGGATCAGCGGTGCCATGTTAGCGTCTGGCATGTCCAGGCAAATGGCGTTTTCCGGGAGGATGCCGAGCGTCTCCAATGCCTGCGCCGACACCAGCAGGTGGCGCTCCGGATCCGATATGAGCTGGCCGTCGAGCAGGCGGTGGAAATCGACGCATATCTGCCTGCCGCCATGGCCGGGGGGCGCGGTTTCGGGCTGTGGCAGGCCGGGGCGCAGGATCGGACTCGGGTGCTTGGGGCCTTCGCCGCTGCGCAGCCAGTGGCGATAGACGCAGAACAGGTCGGCGATTTCGTCCAGGCGCGCCAGGGGAATACCCCGTTTGAACCAGTTGTTCACGTGCTGGGGTGTGACATTGCGCTGGGCGGCGAAGTCGGAAGGGGTCAGGCCACATTCCTGCAGGAGGGTCTTGAGACGGTCACCGGAATTGTTCATGGCGGCGAGTCTAGATTGTGGTGCGAGGAGATGAAATAAACAGGGTGTTTATGCTAAGGGTGGGAATCTGAGGCTGTTGTCGGCTGCTTTTGCAGGGTGATGTGGGATTTCTCTTTTATTTTTGGATGAGACATTTGATGACCCTGCAAGAAAACGGTGTCTGTATCCGAGAGGCATAAAAAAGCCCGGCACAGATGGCCGGGCTTTTCATGGCAAGGCAGTCATCAGCCCTTGTAGGCTGCAACCGACTTGGTGATCGCGGCGCGGGCGGCGTCAGCGCCTTCCCAGCCTTCGATCTTGACCCACTTGCCCTTCTCCAGATCCTTGTAGTTGGCGAAGAAGTGCTCGATCTGCTGGATCAGCAGTGCCGGCAGGTCGGTGTACTCTTTCACGTCGACGTACAGCTGCGACAGCTTGTCGTGCGGTACGGCGATGACCTTGGCGTCGCCGCCGCCGTCATCGGTCATGTTCAGTACGCCGACCGGACGGGCGCGGATCACCGAGCCTGGGGCGACCGGGTACGGGGTGACGACCAGCACGTCCAGCGGATCACCGTCGTCGGCCAGGGTGTTGGGGATGAAGCCGTAGTTGGCTGGGTAGAACATCGGGGTCGCCATGAAACGGTCGACGAACAGGGTATCGCTGTCCTTGTCGATCTCGTATTTGATCGGCGCGTGGTTGGCAGGGATCTCGATGGCGACGTAGATGTCGTTCGGCAGGTCCTTGCCCGCAGGAATCTTGCTGTAGCTCATTGGGCTTTGCCCCCGTGATTGACCAAAAAAGTGGCGGCGATTATAGGCACATTCCGCCAGCGCATGCCACGGTCGGCCTGATGTGCGGGCGTATCAGGAGGGGGCGTCGCGGTACTGCGGGTGTTCGGCCTGCAGGCGTGTCAGGCGGGCCAGCGGGTCCTGGCGATAGAACAGCGACAATTGCCGGTACACCTGTGGATAACTCTCGTGCAGCAGGTCTGGAGCACTGAAGAAGTATTCACTGGTCACGGCGAAGAATTCGGCCGGATTTTCCGCAGCGTAGGGATCGATGGCCGTTTCCAGGTCAGGGTTGGCGTCGAGCTGGCGGTTGAGGTCGTCGTAGGCCTGCTGCATGGCGTGGGCCCAGGCATTGACGTCCATGCCCGGGTGCAGGGGCGGCAGGCCGTTGGCGTCGCCGTTGAGCATGTCGAGCTTGTGCGCCAGCTCGTGGATCACCAGGTTGTAGGCTTCCCAACCGCCGCTGGCCTCGACGCCGGCCCAGGCCATGATCACCGGGCCCTGCTGCCAGGCCTCGCCGCTGTGTTCGCCGTCCCACACATGCTCGACACCACTGGCATCGCGGTGGCGCTGGGGGCTCTTGAAGTCGTCGGGGTAGAGGATGATCTCGTGAAAGCCCTGGTACCAGTTCAGCTCGCCCAGGTGCAGCAGTGGAAGCTGGGCCTGGGCCGCGAGGAACAGGCGCTGCTCGTCGTCCAGCTCGACGCCGGGCAGGGTAGTGAGGTGCTTGTCGTACAGAAACAGCACGCTGGCCTCGCGCAGCCAGCGGTCTTCCTCGTCGCTGATGCCGTCGAGCAGGGGCAGGCGGTCACGGATCGCCTGCCACAGCGCTTGATCGACCTGGTAGCGCGCCAGGGTGCGCTTGCGCCGCCAGGCGCTGAACGACCACATGGACGGTCAGTGGGCCTTGGCGGTACGGCCCAGTCGGCCACGCAGCAGGCCCAGGATCATCGGCACCAGCGACAGGACGATGATGGCCACGACCATCAGCGACAGGTGCTGCTTGATGAAAGGCACGTTACCGAAGAAGTAGCCCAGGGTGACCAGGCCGCCAACCCACAGCAGGGTGCCGGCGACGCTGAAACCGAGGAAACGCGGGTAGTGCATGTGGGCAATGCCGGCGACGAACGGGGCGAAGGTGCGCAGGATGGGCAGGAAGCGGGCAAGGGTGACGGTCTTGCCGCCGTGGCGCTCGTAGAATTCGTGGGTGCGCTGCAGGTAGTCGCGGCGGAAGATCTTCGAGTTCGGGTTGCGGAACAGGCGTTCCCCGGCCGTTCGTCCGATCACGTAGTTGGTGCTGTCGCCGAGGATCGCGGCGACCATCAGCAGGCCGGCGAGCAGTACCGGATCCATGCCACCGCCCGCGGCCACGGCGCCGGCGATGAACAGCAGCGAATCGCCCGGCAGGAAGGGCATGACCACCAGGCCGGTCTCGCAGAAGATCACCGCGAACAGGATGGCGTAGATCCAGGGACCATAGTTGGTCACCAGCAGGTCGAGGTAGGCATCGAGATGCAGGATAAGGTCCAGCGGGTTGAATTCCATGTACAGCACCTGTTGTCTTGACCCGCTTCCACGGGCGCGCGATGACGGACGACGTCATTTTGCGTGGGCATGTTCACCGGTGGATGGGTAACTTTTCACACATGACGAATGGGGCATTATACGGCGAAGTCGTGAAGATGCCCGGGGAGTTTGTAGCGGGGGGTTACGGGGCGGCGCGAGCCGTCCCCCGCAGGGTGGACGGCACTGGCCTTCAGATCTGAACAGGACTGTTGCTTGCAATAGGAGGCACGTCAAGCAATTTCAGATGAGCCCGGTCGGTCAATCCTGGCTGATCGGCAGGACGTAGTTCTCGAACTCGGTATCCTTGCGAAAGCCCATGGACTCGTAGGTCTTCATCGCTACCTCGTTGTCGCTGCTGGTGGATACGCGCATGCGCACGGCGTTGGTTTCCTTCGCCATCTTCTTGGCTTCGCGCATCAGGTGGTCGGCCACCAGCATGCGTCGGGAATCCTCGGCAACGTAGATATCGTTGAGGATCCACACGCGTTTGAGCGACAGCGAGGAAAAACTCGGGTAGAGCTGGCAGAAACCCAGCAGCTTGCTGTTGTCGTCATCCGGCAGGGCCAGGTAGATCACCGACTCTCCGCGTTTCAGGCGCTTCTCGAGAAAACTGCGCGAGGTGTCCGGGTAGGGCAGTTGCCCATAGAACTCGCGATAGGTGACGAACAGCGGGGTGAGCAGGTCGAGGTGTTCCAGGGTTGCCTTGATGATGCGCATGAGCAGGCCTCAGAGTCCATGTGGGAACGGGGGATGCAAGCTGCCTCGTACCGGCATGCTGCCCCAAGGCAGCCTAGAAGCGCAATCCGCCTTGGGTTACATGTTTTCTACCCTTCACCGAGCAGGAAGTTTCCGCATTTGCTGGAGGGGTTCTCACTGTCGATGCTGTGGACCTCGGCTTCATCCTTCAGGTTCACCCCTGAAAGCTGCCGGCGACAGGCCTCGCGCATCAGGTACAGCAGGCGATGCGCGGCCATGCCGTAGCTCAGGCCTTCCAGGCGCACGTTGGAGATGCAGTTGCGGTAGGCGTCGGTCAGGCCCACTTTCGGGGCGTAGGTGAAGTACAGGCCCAGGCTGTCGGGCGAGCTCAGGCCAGGGCGTTCGCCGATCAGCATCACGGTCATCCGCGCACCGAGCAGCTCGCCGACTTCGTCGGCCACCGCGACTCGGCCCTGTTCCACCAGGATCACCGGGGCGCTGCTCCAGCCATCGGCGGCGGCCTGTTCCTCGAAGCGGCTCAGCAAGGGCAGCGTGTGGCGATGCACGGCCAATGCCGAGAGGCCGTCGGCCACCACGATTGCCAGATCGACGCCGCCCGGGTTGGCCTGGGCGTGTTCACGCAGTTTCAGCGCCGAGTCGTCGCTCAGGCGGCGCCCAAGGTCAGGACGCTGCAGATACTGGTGACGATCGGCGGCGGCGCTGTGCAGCAACAGGCTGTCACGGCCACGGTCGCTCAGTTGCTGGCGCAGGCCGGTATGGTCGAAGGGCAGGTGCACCGCATCGCGGGCCTGGGCGTGGGCGAACTGGAAATCCAGCTGCGCCCCGGTCGGCAGGCTGGTACCGGTACGGCCCAGGGCGATGCGCGCGGGCGTCAGGTTGCGCAGGGCCAGCCAGGGGTTGTCATGCGTGGGGGTAGGTCGGTCCATGGTCGTCCCTATGCGAGCTGCGCCAACGCGTGGCGGAAGGCCGGAGGCAGGTTGTCGCCGAAGCGTACCCGGCCGTCGGCCTGGGTGAAGATGCCGGTGCGTTCCAGCCAGGCCTCGAATTCCGGGCCGGGTTTCAGGCCGAGCGTCTGGCGCGCGTAGAGCGCGTCGTGGAACGAGGTGGTCTGGTAGTTGAGCATGATGTCGTCGGAGCCAGGGATGCCCATGATGAAGTTGATCCCGGCGACACCGAGCAGGGTCAGCAAGGTGTCCATGTCATCCTGGTCGGCTTCGGCGTGGTTGGTGTAGCAGATGTCGCAACCCATCGGCACGCCGAGCAGCTTGCCGCAGAAGTGGTCTTCCAGGCCGGCGCGGATGATCTGCTTGCCGTTGTACAGGTACTCCGGGCCGATGAAACCGACCACGGTGTTGACCAGGAATGGCTTGAAATGCCGCGCCACGGCGTAGGCGCGGGTCTCGCAGGTTTGTTGATCGACGCCGTGGTGGGCGTTGGCCGACAGCGCGCTGCCCTGGCCGGTCTCGAAGTACATGAGGTTCTGCCCGAGGGTGCCGCGCTTGAGCGATAGCCCTGCCTCGTAGCCTTCCTGGAGTACGTTGAGGTTGATGCCGAAGCCCGCGTTGGCGGCCTCGGTGCCGGCGATGGACTGGAACACCAGGTCCAGCGGCACGCCGCGGTTGATCGCCTCGATCGAGGTGGTGACGTGGGTGAGCACGCAGGCCTGGGTGGGAATGTCGTAGCGCTGGATGATCGCGTCGAGCATTTCCAGCAGTGCGCAGATCGATGCGATGCTGTCGGTCGCCGGGTTGATGCCGATCATGGCGTCGCCGTTGCCGTACAGCAGGCCGTCGAGGATGCTGGCGGCGATGCCGGCGGGCTCGTCGGTGGGGTGGTTGGGCTGCAGACGGGTCGACAGCCGCCCGCGCAGGCCCATGGTGCCGCGAAACGCGGTGACCACGCGGATCTTCTGTGCCACCAGCACCAGGTCCTGGACGCGCATGATCTTCGACACGGCGGCGGCCATTTCCGGCGTCAGGCCGGGGGCCAGGGCGCGCAGGCTGGCTTCGTCGGCCGCTTCGCTGAGCAGCCAGTCACGCAGGCCGCCGACGGTGAGGTGGCTGACCGGGGCGAACGCGGCGGCGTCATGGGTGTCGATGATCAGCCGGGTGATCTCGTCCTGTTCGTAGGGGATCAGCGCTTCGCTGAGAAAGTGACTGAGCGGGATGTTGGCCAGGGCCATCTGCGCGGCGACCCGTTCGCCGTCGTTGGCGGCGGCGACGCCGGCCAGGAAGTCGCCCGAACGCGCCGGGCTGGCCTTGGCCATGACTTCCTTGAGGCTGTCGAAGCGGTAGACCAGATTGCCTACCGTGTGTACGAAACTTGCCATACAGAATCTCCAGAGCGCCGCAGGGCTGGCCTGCGGCGTAAGTCGGCGATCAGTGCAAGGCCTCTTCGGCCTTCTGGATCGCGGCGAATTCCTCTTCCGGCGTCCCGGCCACCAGATGGTGACGACTGTAGAAAGCAAAGTAGGCAATTAATACCGCATAGATCACGGCAGCGCCAATCACCACGCGTGGGTCGACCAGGAAGCCGGCGACCACGGCGATGCAGGCCAGCACCAGGGCCACGCCCGAGGTGAAGATGCCGCCGGGGGTACGGTACGGGCGCTCCATCTTCGGTCGACGAATGCGCAGGGTGATGTGCGCGGCCATCATCAGTACGTAGGACAGGGTGGCGCCGAACACCGCGACCAGGATCAGCAGGTCACCCTGGCCGGTCAGCGACAGGGCGAATCCGATGATGCCGGGGATCACCAGGGCCAGCACCGGCGCCTTGCTCTTGTTGGTTTGCGAGAGCTTGCGCGGCAGGTAGCCCGCGCGCGAAAGCGCGAAGATCTGCCGCGAATAGGCGTAGATGATCGAGAAGAAGCTGGCGATCAGCCCAGCCAGGCCGACCAGGTTGACGAAGCCGCCCATCCAGGTCGAGCCGCCGTACGCCTTCGACAGTGCCTCGACCAGCGGGTTGCCCGAAGCCTTGAGTGCTTCGGAGCCGGCGCCGCCGGGGCCGACCACCAGGATCAGCAAGGCGAAGGCCAGCAGCACCAGCATCGCGCCGATCAGGCCGCGGGGCAGGTCGCGCTTGGGGTTCTTGGTCTCTTCTGCGGCCAGGGGCACGCCTTCGACGGCGAGGAAGAACCAGATCGCATAGGGGATCGCCGCCCAGATGCCGACATAGCCGAATGGCAGGAAGCTGCTGGCGCCGACGGCGTCGGTCTTGGCGATGTCGAACAGGTTGGCTGCATCAAAATGGGGCACCATGCCGATCAGGAACACCGCCAGTGCAATCGCAGCGACGGCGGTGATGATGAACATCAGCTTCAGCGCCTCGCCGACCCCGAAGATGTGGATGCCGATGAAGACGATGTAGAACGCCAGGTAGATCATCCAGCCGCCGATGCCGAACAGCGATTGGCAGTAGGCGCCGATGAACACGGCGATGGCGGCGGGGGCGATGGCGTATTCGATGAGGATCGCCGTGCCGGTGAGAAAGCCGCCCCAGGGCCCGAACGCGCTGCGGGCGAAGCCGTAGCCACCGCCAGCGGTGGGTATCATCGAGGACAGTTCGGCCAGCGAGAAGCACATGCACAGGTACATGGTGGCCATCAGCAGCGTGGCCAGGAACATGCCGCCCCAGCCACCTTGGGCGAGGCCGAAGTTCCAGCCGGCGTAGTCGCCGGAAATCACGTAGGCCACGCCCAGGCCCACCAGCAGGACCCAGCCTGCGGCGCCTTTTTTCAGTTCACGCTGCTGGAAATAGTCGGAGCCGACTTTCTCGAAATCTACGGAAGAACTTGCCGGCGTGCCGGCGGATTGATCGCTTGGCATGGATTCACCTGTTGTTTTTTTGCGGGCCGGAAGGGGTTCCGGACCTTGGTGATTGTGTTGCAGGAAGCGAGCCAGAGCGGTTGGGACACGCCAACCGGCCTGAAATCTGGTGTATGCAGGTCGGGCCCCTTCGCGGGGGGGGGGGGGGGGGGGGCCGCCCGCGGGGGGGGGGGGGGCGGGCGGGCGGGCGGGGG